>NZ_CAMTTF010000001.1:365572-731144 GCF_947077765.1 Salinibacter grassmerensis
CGTCCAGGTCGTTCGGCTCCACGAACGAGGCCTCGACGCTCAGCTTCTGAAACGTGTTCGTGAAGAGGGTGCGCGTGCCGCCGTAGAGGTGCGCGGAGGCCACGATCTCGTCGCCGGGCTCCAGCAGCGTCATCAGGGCCACGAGTTCGGCCGCCATCCCGCTGGCGGTTGCCACCGCCCCCACGGCGTTTGCAAGGGACGCGACCCGTTCCTCGAAGGCCGCCGTCGTCGGGTTGTTGATCCGGGTGTAGATGTTGCCGTACGCCTTCAGCTCAAAGAGCTGGGCGGCGTAGTTGGTGTCGTCAAAGACGTACGAGGTTGTCTGGTGGATGGGTACGGCCCGCGATCCCGTCTCGGCGTCGGGGACGTGGCCGGCGTGGAGCATCCGGGTTTCGAATCCGAAGTCGCGTCCGGCCCCGGCAGCAGACGGGGCCCCGTTGGACGGAGGGGACGAGGAGGCGGGTGATGTGTCGGAATCGGGGGGCATTCGAGGATGGGAAGGTGATTGTAGGAATTTCAACGATGGGTGTCGGGGAGGCGCCCCGGCATTTCGCGACGGATGACAACATACGGCCCATTCCCCGTCGGGCTTCAACCGGTGGAGTGGGAGTCGGCAGGGGCACTCACGCTCCGATAGTCCTGGTCGTAGTACAGGAGCGGGCGGGCCTCGTCGCGCTCCTCCAGCTGAGTTACGCGGCCCACGACGATGTCGTGGTCCCCGGCCGCAAAGGCTTCGTGCCAGTGACACTGGAGAACGGCCGGAGCTGATTCGAGGATGGGGGTTCCGTGCGTGTCGGTGTGGTACGTCACCGCTGCGAGCTGGTCGGGGCCGGACTGGTCCGGAACGGCGAAGTGCTGGCAGAGCTCGGACTGCCGGTCGGCCAGCAGGTGGACGGCAAAATGGGAGGCCTTCGCCAGCACTGCGTGCATCTGGCTGTCCTTCTCGACGTTGAACGAAACGAGCGGAGGATCCAATGAGACGCTGGTGAGGGAGCCAATCGTGGCGCCGCGTGCCTCCGAGCGCCCCGCGGCGGTAACGACCGTCACGGGGGATGGGACGCGCTGCATCACGCTGCGGAGGTCCTCACCGGCAATGGAAGGTCCTGTGGGCATGTGGGGGGAAGAGGTTGTTGAGAGAGGGAAAAAGAACCTGTGGGGGACGGGCTTATCTTGTGGGGACGAGCATTAAAACTGTGGGCCCAACTCCGACAGGGCACCGCTGTCCTCGATGGCCCGGTGCAGGTCGACCGTCGCCACGCCGAGGGTGCGGAGGCGCTCGCGTACCGTGTCGTCCGTCAGGGTGCGGTCGTCGCCGTAGTGGTCGCCGTGGACGTACGTGCCGCTGCCGACCAGGTGAGCGCCGAAGAAGGAAAGCACGGGGGCAAGCTCCTTCTCGACCGTGAGGTAATGGTGCGGGGTTGCCCCCGTCCCCACGAGTCCCGCGGCACTGTTTGCCAACGGGGCCACATCGGCCTGCCACATGCCACGGGGGATCATGTCGAACAAGTTTTTCAGAGTGCCCGCGTAGGAGGCCCGGTACACCGGGGTGCCGATGATGTAGGCCGAACCGTCGATGATGCGCTTTAGGGCCTCGGCCGTATCACCGGTGTAGTGTTCCAGCGACCGTCCGTCGGCAGGATCGAGGTCATACTCGGCCAGGTGAAGGACCTCCGTGTCCACCTCGCGCTCCGCCGCGGCGGCGTCCAGGGCCACCTCGACGGCAGCACGGGTGTTGGAGGGGGCGGAGAGGCTTCCGACAATGCCCAGGATGTCACTCATGAGATCGGGGTGGGTCGGGGGGGCAGAACGTTGTACGAAGCTGGCGCTGCGGTCCGTAAAGCGTGATGCGGGAAGCGGGACCCGCAGATTCAGGTCCCCCCTCACGCATTACTCCTCACGCGCTGGTTTATGCCGGCACCGCCTCCTCCGGGCGATCCAGCGGCTCGGCCTCCCGCACGGCCGGGATGATCTCCTCCCCGAAGTGGGGAAGTTCATCCTCGTAGTGCAGGAAGCCGGTCAGGACGAGGTCCACCCCGATGGCGTCGAGCCGGCGGATGCGCTCCACGACTTGCTCCTTCGTCCCGATGAGGCCAGTGCGAAAGCCGTCGTTGTACTGGACGAGGTCTTCGAATTCGGAGTCGTCCCACATGCCCTCGCCTTCGGGGGAGGCCTGTCCGGCCTGTTTGACCTGCTCCTTGAAGCCTTCGACCGCCTCCTCGGTGGCGTGCTCGATGATGTTTTCGAGCACCTGCTTGGCCTCGGCTTCCGTGTCGCGCACGATGACGAACGAGTTGACGCCGATTTTGGGCGGCTCGACGCCGAACTCGCGGGCGTACCCGTTCACGTCGTCGATGATGCCCTTCAGGTCTTCGAGGCTTCCGCCGTTGATGAAGAACCAGTCGGAGGCGCGGGCGGCCATGCGCCGGGCACGCTTCGAGTTGCCTCCCTGAAAGATGTCGGGGGGCGTCTCGGGCGTGGGCTCGCAGGGGGCCTCGTCGATCTGGTAGAAGCGCCCGTCGTAGCTGAAGAGGTCTTCGGTCCAGAGGCCTTTCAGGACCTCAATGAACTCTTCGCTGCGCTCGTAGCGTTCGTCGTGGGCGAGCCAGGGCTCGCCGAAGCGGGTATATTCGCCCTTGAACCAGCCGCTGACTACATTGAGGTGGAAGCGGCCGTTACTGATGTGGTCCGCCGTCGAGACAAAGTTGGCGATGGGCCCAGGCTTCCACTGGCCCGGGTGCACGGCCCCGATGAGACGCAGTTTCTCGGTGTGCGAGGCCAGTGCATTGGCGACCGAAAGGGCCTCCAGCTGCTTCTCAGCGTTGTAACTGCCAAAAAAGCGGGCCTGGGCGAGGGCGTATTCGAAGCCAATCTCTTCGGCCGTCTGCGCGATCTCTTTGTTAAAGGGCCATTTCCAGTCGGTCTTCATCGGCCAGTCGGTGATGACGAGGCCGCCGCTAACGTTGGGGACCCAGTACGCAAATGTGGTATCCATGGTGTGAACGCTCCTTCGGGTAAGGGAATGCGGGTGGAAAGCGCCGCGCACCTGCCGAAGGAGTCACAAAAAAAGCCTGTACTCCGGCGGCAGGAGCACAGGCATAAGCGTAGTAGAATGGGACGACGGTTACCTCTCACTCCACAGCGCGCACGGGCTCCTCCGGGGGACACATACATGTGTCACCACAACACAGACACAGCATGCCGTGGCGGCGGCTGCGCTGGATGGACGGAGAAAGCGTCTGCACGAACAAGGGGGTTAGGGAGAGAAGACTTCGGTAACCACTCCCCTGAATATCACGAGGCCGAAAGATGTTGCGGTGTCGTGCCAGGGTTTGCCATCCTTATTTTCTTCTTAACACATGGGGCCGGACGTACACGCGGCGGATGATTTGGGGGTCCCGACGCGGCATCCATGACATTGCGGGGAGAGGACAGGGTTGCGAGTGTGTCCCTGCGCCGGAGTTAGGGGCGGTGGAGGCGCTGCAGTTGTGTGCCAACGTCGTCCACGAGCACGTCGAGGCCGCGGCCGAGCCGGGCAACAAGCCCCCCGTAGTCGTCCACGCGCCACTCCTCCGTTCGGTGATGGGCAGTCGCCTGGGCCAGCACCGTATCGACCTCTGGTTGGCGGATGGTCCACTGCACAGTCATCTGAGTGTGGCCGTCCGGCGGCGGGGCATCGTCGTCGGCCTCTGGCTCGGGAGGACGCGGCCCGACGCCCTCGAAGCCGGAGACGTGCAGCTGCAAGAGGTAGTCAAATGTGGCTCCGCGCGGCCACGGCACCATCTCCACCGACCGGATCCCCGGACGAGCCTCCAGCGCACGGGCCACAGTGCGGCCGATGCCCTGGTCCAGGTCCTCCCCCCAGCGGTGAAACTCGGAAAACTCGATCGCATTGGGCCCGTGGCGCGTCACGATGCGCGTCTCGTCGAGGTAAGAGGCCAGGCGCGGGGCGCGCAGTCCAACCCGCAGGCCCATCGTGTCTGCGGACGGGGCCTGCGTCGCCACGGTATCCGGGGCGGACGCGGAATCGAGTAGATAGTAGGTGGCGTCGCTCTTGCGCGGCTCCAGCAGGCGCACGCACCCGGTCACGGAGAGCGCGACCAGGCCGGCGAGCGCGGCGCAGCACCCGAGCCGGCGGAGAAGGACCGAGGGGAAAGACACAGTCATGCGACTACTGCTGGTTTGAAGGAGGGGGCTCTTCGCGGCCGCGGAGGAACATGCTGGGGTTGCGCTCCAGGGACTGCACGAGCACCCGCAGGGCCTCCGTCGCCTCCGAGAGATTCGAGAGGGCCTCGTTCATCTGGTAGCCGACGCCGGAATCGGTGGAGAGGGTCTGATCCACTTCGTCCATCGTGCGGCGCATGCGCTTCAGGGTCGTGCGGAGCTGCCTGCTCGTCTTTTCGAGCTCGTCGGCCGTCGGCTCCACGCCCTGATCGAGCCGCTGAATCAGGGTCTGCGCGTCCTTGATGGTGGTCCGGAGCCGCTCGGTGGCCTTCGGCATGTCCTGCAGCGTGGTGCGCACCTCCTCGGACTCCACGACCTCCCGCACCGACTCGATGGTGGCGAGGGCCGAGCGGTTGATCGCCTCGGCGTCGAGGGCCTCCAGCTTGTCGTTGGCGTTGACGAGGAACGTGACGAGGTTCTCGTTGATCTGCGTCACGTCGAACTGGCGCAGGTTCGTCACCAGCCCGGACGCGCCCTCGCCGAGCTTGGCCAGGGGGGAGAGCTCGGTCGGAATGGAGAGGCGGGAGGGCGGGCCCTGGGCGTAGACGGCCGAATCCGGGGTGGAGATGTACGTGAGCTCGACGTACAGCTTGCCGGTGACGATGCTTTCGAGCTGCAGCTGGGCCCGCAGTCCATCCTCGATCTGGTCGCGGAGCAGGGCCGGGTCGTCCAGGTCGAGGCGCGTTCCGGTGGTATCGGTCACAGGATCGAGGTTGATCGCGTACTGTACCGGCACCTGAAACGTCTCGTTTTCGAGATCAACGCGCAGGTTGATATCCGTCACCTCGCCGATGGGCACGCCCTTGAACTTGACCGGGGCGCCCACGTCGAGCCCGTTGACCGACTCGTCGAAGTAGCTGATGAACGTCGTCCGTCGCTCGAAGAACTGCCCGGAGCCGAAGGCCCCCACCCCCGCGACGGCCAGCACGAGGGCGCCGACGACGAAGAGGCCGATAAGGGTCGGGCTGACACGTTGGCTCATAGAACGGGTCGTCGAGCGGGCGAGGGCCCGGCACTATTCGTTGTTGAGGGACCGAGTCAAGAACTGGTACACGCGCTCGTTGGGTGGGTTGCTTCGCAGGGCCTCAGGAGGCCCCAGGGCCGTCATGGTCTTGGTTTCGATGTCGAGGTAGAGCGCGCGGTCGGCGATGGTAAAAATGCTCTCGAGGTCGTGGCTCACCACCACGACGGTCGTGTCGAGGCTGTCGCGGAGCTGCAGGATGAGGTCGTCGAGGCGCCGAGCACTGATCGGGTCGAGGCCGGAGGTCGGCTCGTCGAAGAACAACAGGTCGGGATCGAGGGCGATGGCCCGGGCGAGGGCGGCCCGCTTCCGCATGCCCCCGCTGATTTCGTGGGGACGGAAGTCTTCGAAGCCCCGCAGGCCCACGAGGGCGAGCTTGAGCGACACGATCCGGTCGATGTCCGGGGCCGTGAGGGTCGTGTGCTCCTCGAGAGGGAGCGCCACGTTCTCGGCGAGCGTCATGGTGCTCCAGAGCGCGTCTGCCTGGTAGAGAATGCCCACCTCGCGGAGCATCGCCGCGCGTTCGTCCCCGCTCATGTCCCACAGGTCACGCCCCCCAATCCGAATCGTGCCCGCCGACGGGCGCATCTGGCCGAACAGGTGCTTGATCAGGGTGCTTTTGCCCGACCCGCTCCCGCCCATGATGGCAAAAACCTCGCCCGACTCCACCTCGAACGTGAGGTCCTTCATCACCACGAAGGACCCGAAGGCAAGCACGAGGTCCTCGGCCGAAATGGCGGGGGGAGAGAAAGACACGGCGAAGCAACGGATGCGAGCAGAAAGCCGGAAGGAGCGAGAGCGGGAGGACGGGCCCCGCCGCCCACGCGCGTCAGATCTGGAGAACGGCGGCGGCCCAGTCGATGACGGCGTTGGCGAAGACGATGAGGAGGATGCCGGTGACGACGGCGGACGTCGTGGCCTGTCCCACCGCCGAGGCGTCGTCGCCGGTCTGTAGCCCCCGCATGCACCCGGCGAGGCCAATGATGCCGCCGTACACGACGGCCTTGAAGAGGCCCACGAGGGCGTCGGACAGCACGACCGGCTCCAAGAGGCCCGTAAGGAACTGCGTGGTGCTGAGGTCCAGCATGGTGACGGCCACGCCCATGCCACCGACGATGCCCAGCGCGTCGGCGTAGAGGGTGAGCATCGGCAGGGCCAGCACCACCGCTAGGATGCGGGGGGTCACCAGAAAGTCGATCGGCGAAATGCCGAACGTTTCCAGCGCGTCGATCTCCTCGTTCACCTGCATGCTCCCGAGCTCGGCGGCGAACGCGGCCCCAGTGCGCCCCGTCATGATGATGGCGGTCATGAGGGCGCCCAACTCCCGCAGCATGCCGTAGCTGACGAGGTAGGAGACGAAGTAGTCCGCCCCGAACCGCTGGAGCACCACGGCCCCCAGAAACGCGATGATAAGGCCCACGAGGAGGCTGATGACCGTGACGATGGGCAGGGCCGACGCTGTGCTCTCCTGCAGGGCCACGCCGAACGTGCGCCAGCGCATCCGCCCACGCCCCGTGAGGACGGCGCCCACACTGCGGACGGCCCGTCCAAGGAAGGTGACGAGCGCGTGCGCCTCGTCGTACAGGTCCAGCCCCCGGTGGCCGAGGCGAGCGAGCAGAGACGAGTCCTCCGCCTCCGGCGTCGTGTCCTCCTCCGGCACGGCCTGCGAGAGGGAAACGAGCCGTTCAAGGGCGGTGGGGAGCGTGTCGGTCCGGACGTCCAGGTCGTGGGCCCGGCCGTACTCGGCGGCCTCGAAGAGAAAGGCAACGAGGCTGCTGTCCCAGTCGCCCACCCCGGAGGTGTCGAACGCGACCGTCGTCACCGGACTCGACGGGGCCGCGTTCACCATGACGGCCTGCACGTCGGGCAGGGACCGGTCGAGGGTCCAGTCGCCCATGGGCGCGAGGACCAGCGTGTCGTCGGTATGGTGCGTCTCGACCTGCATCGCGGCAGATCCGGTTCACGAGAGGGCAAAAGCGCCGAACATTCTTAAGATGCTAGGCGCGAGGCATGAAGGCAACCTCCTTGCATTCTGGCCGTTGCCGCGCCACCTTATAATATCGCACCCTCCATGCCCACTTCACACCACACGGACTGTTTCATGCTGCGCTCCGCCCTTCGCTCCTGTCTCCTCGTTCTCCTCGCGGCGGCTCTGGGGCGCCCCGCGGCGGCCCAGGACGCCACACAGCTCCTCCGCCAGCCCACCGTGAGCCAGAGCCACATCGTGTTCGCCCATGCGGGGGAGTTGTGGCGCGTGGGGCACGACGGCGGCGACGCCGAGCGGCTCACCAGCTTCCCCGGCGTCGCCTCGCACCCGCGCCTCTCGCCGGACGGGGCACACGTGGCGTTTTCCGGAGAATACAACGGGCAGATGGATGTTTACGTGGTACCGGTAGATGGGGGCACGCCGGAGCGCCTCACCTGGCACCCCGGCACCGACGAGGTGCAGGGGTAGGCGCCGAATGGGGACCGGGTCCTCTTTGCGTCGGGGCGCGACAGCGCCCCGGCCTCCTACAGCCGCTTCTGGACGGTTTCCACGGCGGGCGGCAAGCCGTCCCCGCTCGCCATCCCCCGCGCCGACGTCGGGCGCTATGGGCCCGAGGGCGAGCGGATGGTCTACCAGCCCATCGAGCGGTGGCAAAACCACTGGCGCGGCTACCGGGGCGGCCAGACGCATCCGCTTTGGATCATCGACCTCGAGGACTACGGCACGACGAACATTCCCTTCGAGGGCGGCATCGACACGCGGCCCCTCTGGGTCGGAGACACCATCTACTTCGTCTCGGACCGCACGGACAGGGTCCGCAACGTCCACGCCTACGACGTGGAGGGGGACACGGTGCGGGCACTCACCGCCCACACCGACTTCGATGTAAAGACGATGGGCGCTACCGAGAGCACGGTCGTCTACGAGCAGGGTGGGCGTCTCCACCGGCTCGACCCCGATACGGGAGCGTCGACGCCGCTCGACATCACGGTCCAGGGCGACTATCCGTGGACGCAGACGCAGTGGAAAGCGGTGGGCGGCGACATCATGACCGCCAATCTATCCCCCACCGGCGTGCGGGCTGTGTTTGGGGCCCGGGGCGAGATCTTTACGGTGCCCGCGGAGGAGGGAGGCTGGCTCAACCTGTCGGGGACGCCGGCCCAGGCGGACCGCTTTCCCGCCTGGTCGCCGGACGGGGGACAGGTGGCCTGGTTCTCGGACCGGAGCGGTGAGTATCAACTCATGATCGGCCCTCAGGACGGGCAGGAGGCCCCGCGGGCGATCGACCTTCCGCCGTCGTTCTACTACCGCCCGCAGTGGTCACCGGACGGGTCGCACCTGCTCTTTACGGACGCCGACCGCAATCTTTGGGTGCTGGAGGTGGAGAGCGAGGAGCTGACGAAGGTCGACTACGACCTCTACGCCCATCCGCAGCGCTCGCTGAATCCGGAGTGGTCGCCCGACGGCGACTGGATCGCCTACGCGAAGCGCATGCACAACCAGTTCCGCACCATCCACGCCTACTCGTTGGAGGACGATGAGAGCATCGCCCTCACCAACGGCATGGCCGACGCGGTGCATCCGGCCTGGGACAAGAGCGGGGATTACCTCTACTTCGCGGCCAGCACCGACTACGGCCTCAACACCGGCTGGCTCGACATGAGCTCGTACGAGCGGGAGGCGGAGCGCGGCCTGTACCTCGCGGTGCTCGACGACGACACGCCGTCGCCCCTTCTCCCGGAGAGCGACGAGGAGCCCGTTGACAGCAGCGACGACGGCGAGGCCTCGGAAGCGGGCGGCGATGAGGAGGTGGACGTACAGATTGATACGGCCGGACTCGACCAGCGTATCCTGTCCCTCGACGTACCGGTGAGCACGTACAGTGGCCTCCACGCTGCCACGGAGGGCACCTTGTTCTTTGGCGAAACGGGGGACGACTCACCGGGCCTACAGATTCATCAGTACCAACTCGACGCGGACGAGGCGCAGCCGTACCTGGGCGGCGTTACGCAGTTTGCCGTGTCCCACGACGGGCAGAAGGCCCTGTACCAGGCCCGCGGGCAGTGGGGCATCGTCGGGACGGCCGGCAATCCGTCCGTCGGAGACGGCTCGATCGACGTATCCGGGCTGGAGATGACGGTCGACCCGACGGCCGAGTGGGCGCAGCTCTTCAATGAAGCCTGGCGCCTCTACCGCGACTACCTCTACGTGGATAACTACCACGGGCTCGACTGGAACGAGGTGCGGGGCCTGTATGAGCCCTGGCTGGAGGACGTCCACCACCGGTCCGACCTCAACTACCTGATTGCCAACATGATCGGGGAGCTGTCGCTCGGCCACACCTACGTGGGCGGCGGCGACATGCCCGAGATTGACGGGCCGGGCACGGGGCTTCTGGGCGCCGATCTGGAGGCGGACCAGGGACGCTACCGCATCGCCCGCATCTACGACGGCGAAAGCTGGAATCCGACCCTCCGCGCCCCGCTTCGCGCGCCGGGCCTCGACGTGGAGAAGGGCGACTACCTGATTGCCGTGAACGGCACCGACCTGACGGCCGACATGAATCCGTATCGCCTCTTCGAAGGGCAGGTGGGCCGGCAGGTGACGCTCCTCGTGAACGATGAGCCGGCCCGCGAGGGGGCCCGCGAGGCGACCGTGGTGCCGGTGGGCAACGAGGGGGGACTCCGCACGCAGGCGTGGGTGGAGGAGAACCGCCGCCGCGTGGAGGAGGCGTCCGACGGGAGGCTGGGGTACGTGTGGGTGCCCAGTACCTCTCAGGCCGGCTACGAGAACTTCAACCGCTACTACTTTTCGCAGCAGGACCGCGACGGCATCGTCATCGACGAGCGGTTCAACGGCGGCGGCTCGGCGGCCGACTACATGATCGACGTGATGGCGCGCGACCTGCACGGCTTCTTTAACAACCCCATCGGCGACCGGGACGCGTTCACCACGCCCGGCGCCGGCATCTGGGGCCCCAAGGTCATGGTGACGAACGAGGCGGCCGGCTCCGGGGGCGACCTCCTGCCCTACATGTTCAAGCGAGAGGACCTGGGTCCCACCGTGGGACGCACCACGTGGGGCGGCCTCGTGGGCATCTGGGACACGCCGCCGCTCATCGACGGCGGCTATCTCACTGTACCCCGCGGCGGTTTTTACGACCGGAACGGCGAGTGGGCCGTGGAAAATGAGGGCGTGACGCCCGACATCCAGGTCGTCCAGCAGCCCCGCGCGGTCATCAACGGGGCCGATCCGCAACTCGACCGGGCCGTGGAGGCCGCCCTGGATCGCCTGCCCGCCGGAGAGCCGGTTCGGCCCGAGCCAGCCCCGCCCACACCGGCTCCGCGTGGGCAGCGGTAGGGAGAGACCGAGTGGGACATCCGGTGGAGGCCCCGTGGCGCCGTCGGTGGACCCACGAAAGACGAAATGAGGACGTCCCCGGGATCATTGGCGCGGAATCTGATTTATACAAAGTACACAATTGTAAAGGAAATGTATTCCACGGGGCCTTCTGGGCGTGATTCCCTCGTTCGACCGAAAGCGGACCCTGTAGGATACACGTGATGCATCGGAGGGGAAGGGCCCATCCGGGTGCCTGGCCTCCGACCATGCCTACGTGCCACGAGACCCCGCCGAGCCATGCCCGATGCCCACTCGCGTCTTGCAGACAAGGCCGCGCCCGTGACCCAGATCGCCGACGCAACCTACCGTAGCCTTACGTCGGCCCTGTCCCGGCGGTGTGCCGACCTTTACGATATGGACGTCAGGGTAACCCGCGTCGATGCGGGGCCGCCAATGAAGGTGCGGGTGCACTGCGAGGACCGGTTCGAGCTGCGTCTCCGAGTCACAGTGGAGCACGTCGGTGGCAACGTGTACGACGTGTTTTGCACGATCGAAGAGGGCGCGTCGTCCCAACTCACCTATAGCCGCCCCGAGGGAGCAGACACGCCTCTTCCGCTGTGCCCCCGTCTGGGACAGCGGTTTTCGGCGTTCGTAATGGAAGAATTGGAGCGGCGACTTGGGCGCTGGCACCTCTGCAGGGAGGAAGACTAGTTGGCGACGTCGGCCTCCCGTGGGGCGGGGGGGGCACCCAGGTTCGGGAGACGGATGGTGAAGCAGGTGCCCTCGCCCACGGCCGTATCCACAGCAATGTCGCCGTTCATCTGGTCGACAATCCGTTTCGTCACCGATAGGCCCAGGCCGGTCCCCTCGTACTCCCGGCTGGTGCCCTCGGACGCCTGCCGGAATGGTTCGAAGAGCGTAGGTACCTGATCGGGATTCATGCCAATGCCTGTGTCCTCAACCTCTAGCACGGCCGCGTCGTCGGAGGTCCGCGCACGCACCTTCACGTGTCCTCCCTCGGGGGTGTACTTGATCGCGTTCGACACCAGGTTGCGCAGCGCGACCTGTGTGCCGCCCTCGTCGGCCCGAACCGGGGCCGCGCTCGTGTCGGCGTGAAGATTGACGGACGCCTCTTCGGCCTGGGGGTGGAGCTGAGAGACCATTTCCTCAACCTGGTCGGCCAGGTCGAAGGCTTCTGGCCGAAGGGCCATTTCTCCGGCCTCCAGCTTCGACAGGTTCAGGACTGCGTTGAGGGTGTCAAGCAGGTGCCGTCCGCTTTTCTCGATGAGCCCCGCAAAGTGGGGGACGGGCCCCTCGGCGTCCGCGTCCACCTCATTGCCGATCGCCTCGGCGAATCCAATGATGGAGGTCAGGGGCGTGCGAATCTCGTGGCTCATGTTGGCCAGGAACGCGGACTTCATTTGATTGGCATCCTCCGCTTCTTCTTTTGCCGCGCGCAATTCCTCCGCGCGCTTCTTCCGCTCAGTAACGTCTCGGGCAGAGACGACCAGTGAGACGACACGACCGGACCGGTCCGTCACGGGGCGAATGTTGCCCGTGACCATCCGCATGTCATCGTCCGGATGTGTATGCTCGGCCTCGAACTGGGCATACTCCCCATCGGCGGCCCGCTCAATCTTTTGGCGGATGGTGCGCTGCATGTCCTCGGCCCACCACGGTGTTTCCCAGAATAGCTCCCCGAGCACCTCGTCCCGGGACGCCTCAATGTACCCCATGGCGGTGTCATTGACCGCGAGGAAGGTCCCGTCGGGGTTGAGCAAGCCCGCCAGAATGTTGGGGTCCCCGAAGATGGCCTGGTACCGACGCTCCTTGCGGCGGAGGTCCTGCTCCCGTCTCTTGCGGTCGGTGATGTCGGTGTGAATGCCCCGCATTCGCTGCGGCGCTCCGTCCGCGCCGTACTCCACCGTCCCGCGGCTCTGGATCCAGCGCTCGGTGCCGTCTCGTTGCGGGACCCGGAAGTCCGCCTGGTAGCGTTCGTCTGTCTCGAGGGCCTGTTGTACGTGCTGCTCGACTGCCTCCAGGTCGGCCGGATGTACCTGGTCGGTGAAGGCCTCGTAGGTTCCGGGAAATGTGCCCGGCTCGTAGCCGAAGAGCTGCTCGCAGGCCTCGTCCCAGAAGATGGTGTCGGCGTCGAGGTTCCATTCCCAAAAGCCCATGTCGGTGGCCTCTAGGGCGAGCTGTAGGCGGGTCGTCAGCTTTTCGAGTTCGCGCTCGTACTCCTTCTCCTCGGTGATATCCGTGTAGATGGCGTAGAGCTCCGGTGGGCCATCCGCAGGGGCCCGCCCGGCGGCCTGCAATTGAAAGTCGCGAGGCCCCTCCTCAACCGTCCGGTGCACTTCGGTTCGCAGGGACTTGGCCCCGAGGGTGGAGCGGTCGGTCTGGATTCCGTTCAGGGTGTCGGCCTCCGCCACATCCTCGCCGGAGAGAAGCAGGTCGGCGGCTTTCTGTCCCTCCGCCGCGGCGGCGTCGATCCCGAAGACCTTCTCGAAGGCCCCGTTCGTGTCGGCAATGTGCGCGCCGTCCTCCTCGATGGTACAGCGCACCACCGGTGTGGGAAGGCTCTCAAAAAGGGTCTCGAACCGGTCACGCTCGTCCCGGAGGGCCCGTTCAGCCCGTTTTTGCTCGGTGATGTCTAGGATGACGCCGTTGAACGTCCCCCCTCCGCCCTGCCCCGCCGGGGTCGCCGCACAGAGGAGCCAGAGGCGCTCGCCCGAAGGCGTATCGAAGGGCACTTCCTGCTGCCAGGGGGTTCTTGTTGCGGCTGCTTCGGCGAGAGAGGCCCGAAACCCCTCGCGGTGAGACGAAGGAATCTGCTCGATGAAGCGGTCGTGGAAGACATCGGGGTCGGCCGGGAGGCCCAGAAGAGACTCAGCGTGATCGCTGACGAAGTAGGTCCCGTGGGAATCCTCCGGACGGGTGTAGCCCTGAAAAGCCACGCCCGGAATGCTGTGGGCAAAGCCGCGGAGCTGGTTCTGGGTGGACAGGTGGGTCTGGATGGCGATGCCTTCCACGAGTGCCACCGCGGTGAGGCTCGCCAGCACGGCGCCCGTCTTGGTCATCGACGCGGGGCCGAGTCCGGCACTGACGGCGCCCAATAGCATCCCGAGTCCCAAAAACCAGAGGACAGGGCCTATTCCCCGGCTGCCGATCGCCACCATGCCCGGAAGAATTGCGTATACCAGTAAAAATCCCATGTCGTAGTCCCCGGCAAACCCGTTCAGGCCGGCGACGACGGCGAACCAGACCAGGAAGACGTACAATACGCCCCGCAGGCACTGTGGAAAGCGACGACGAACCCAGGCGGACGCGTAGGAGGCCCCGAAGAGACCGACGAATAGTCCAGCCACCCCGAGCCGTGCTCCCGCCGGGTTGATGGACCCAGAAAGGCTGGTGGCGTCGTAGAGCGCCCCGAGTGCAAGCACGAGGACCGTGCTCAGCAGGCAGAGCAGCCGATGGAGCTGAACGGTGGTCTCGGTCGCCGGGGATAGATCTCCGCCGAGAGGGCGAAGCAGCGCGAGGGCTGGGGGCGGAATGTGCATAACCACCAGGAGGGGACGTGGAGGGCGACCGAAGCAGATCGCATGCAGGCACTATGGTGACCACTATCGATATGCAAAAACCATGCGGGGTCTGCGCATGTAGGCGAGCAACCGGCGGGGCTCGGGCTGCTCAGAACTCGAGGGCGTCGAGAAAAGCGAGGGAGCGTCGGTGAGAACGGGGGTGCCGTGGTGCCCTCCTGATCCCGGAGACCCCCTCGTGGTTCAATGGAAAGGGCCTGCAGATGAATTAGCGCTGGGGCCAAGGGTCTCGGGGCCTAGTAACCACTGTTACCGGCCGCCGCTGCCTTCCGCCTGTTGCTGCGCGCGCTCTCGGTACTCCTCGTTGGCGTAGATGGCAACCTCGACGCGCCGGTTTTGCTGACGGCCTGCCTCCGTGTCGTTGGAAGCGACGGGCTCGGTCTCGCCCCGCCCCACGGACGTCAGGCGGCTCGGATCGACGCCGCGGTCCACCAGATGGCTCGTGGCCGACTCTGCGCGCCGGTCCGATAGCTTCTGGTTGTATCCTTCGGAGCCTTTCGCGTCCGTGTGGCCCACGACGAGAATCCGAGTCTCCTCAAACTCTTCCATGCTTTCCGCGAACTCTGTAAGGTTTTGACGGGCCTCGTCACGGAGGGTGGAGGAGTCGAAGTCAAACAGAATGCCGCTGTCGAAGGTCACCTTGATGCCCTCGCCGACCCGCTCCACGTCGGCGTTGTCGAGTTCCTCGTCGAGTTCCTCGGCCTTGGTGTCCATGCGGTTGCCGATGATGGCCCCGGCCGCGCCGCCCACGGCCGCGCCAATGATCGCCCCCTCAGCGGTGCCCCCGGCGGCCTTGCCCACGGCCGCCCCGCCGGCTGCCCCGGCGCCTGTCCCGATGATGGCCCCTTTCTGTGTATTGCTCAGTGACGAGCATCCGCCCAGCAGGAGGGCCGTGATGAGGAGAACCAGTGGTGCGGAGTGACGAACAGACAACATGGGTGTGCGGAAAGGAAAGAAGGGATGACAGAAAGAAGAGAGAATCGGAATGATGGGTGCCTACAAACGACGGCCCGGACTCGAAGTTGCCGCTGAGCGTTGCCGACGGCTGCGGGGACGCAGACGGACTGTCCCTTACGCCTCCTGGGGATACGCGACGCCCCACTCCGCGCGGAGGGCATCCATCGTCTGGAGGAGGGCGTGGCTTTCGCCGAGGGGCATCACGGGGCTCTCCGTTCGCCCCTCGCGGAGGCAGGTCATGACGTGGGCGGCCTCAAACTGGTAGCCGTTTCCCTCGTACGGGCGGGCCCAGGAGGTCGTGGAGCCGTCGCTCCGGGTCAGCTCAAACGGTGCTCCCTTCCACCACGCCCGCGTGCCCTGAAGGCGCCCCTCCGGGCCGGCAAGCATGCAAGTCCGCCCGGCGTCGGCCCTCAGTGAAGCCTGCCATATCGCCTGCGGCCCGTCGTCGTAGCGGAAGACGGCGGCGCATTGCTCATCGACGCCGCTTTCGGCGAGAACGGCCGAGGAGGTGACGGCGTCCGGCGCACCGAACAGATCGAAGGCAAACGCGACGGGGTACACACCAAGGTCCAGGAGCGCCCCGCCGCCGAGGGCGGGGTCGAAGAGACGGTGGTCGGGGTCGAAGGGCTGCGTCACGCCGATGTCGGCCCGGAGCAGGCGCACGTCGCCAAGGGCACGCTCTTCGTGGACGAGGCGGTGGACGTCGTCCATGACAGGGAGGAAGCGGGTCCACATCGCCTCCATCAAAAACTGGTCGTGCCGCCGGGCGGTATCGATCAGCTGCTCGGCCTGCGTGGCGTTTAGGGCGAGCGGCTTTTCGCAGAGCACGGCGTGCCCGGCCTCTAGCGCCATGGTGGCGTGCTTGAGGTGGGCGGAGTGCGGGGTGGCTACGTGAATCACATCGAGGTCCGGGTCGGCCACGAGGGCCTCGTAGGATCCGTGCCGATGCGGGACGTCGAATGTGTCTCCGAACGTGTCGGCCCGGGCCTGCGCCCGAGAGCCCACGGCGGCCAGCTCCGCGTTGGGAAGAAGGCCGAGGTCGTCGGCAACGAGACGGGCGATGGTTCCGGTGCCCAGGATGCCCCAGCGGATGGTCATGTCTCTGGCAGAAGAGGGGACGATGAAGTATCGAGGCGATCGGGCCCCGTTGTCTTCGAAGCCGGCACCGGGGCGCCAGGGAAAGACCTTCCTCGCGTCTGGTTCGCTGTCCGCTCACGCCGGGGGCGTTCACCGTGGAAGCTGGACCGTGAACGTCGTGCCGACTCCTTGTTCGCTGTCCACCGCGATGGTTCCGTCCATGAGGTCGGTCAGGCGCTTCACGATGGGAAGCCCGAGCCCACTGCCCGTCTGCTGAGCCGTGCTTTCGCCCCGGGCGAACGACTCGAACAGGTAGGGCAGGAAATCTTCGTCGATGCCGGGGCCGGTGTCCTCGACCTCAATCGTAACCGTCTCGGGGTCGGCGTGGGCACGGAGCACGACCGTCCCGCCGGGGTCCGTGAACTTGAGGGCGTTCCCCACGAGGTTGTCGGTGATGCGGTGGAGCATCGTCGGGTCGAGCTCGGCCGGTAGGGTGTCGCCTGCCACCTCCGTGGTGAGCGTAACGTCCTGGTCCTGGGCCTGCGGCCGAAACATCTCACTGGTGCCCAGCACCTCGTCGGACACGTCGACCGAGGTTGGCTCCGGCGTGACGGCGTCGGCCTCCAGCTTCGATAGGTCGAGGACCGAGTTGATGGTTTCCAGCAGGCGGCGGCTGCTGCGCTCGATGCGGTCGACGCTGTCCTGACACTCCGCCGGGGCGGACTGGGCCAGCATTTCCACCGAGCCGATAATGGAGGAGAGGGGCGTGCGCAGGTCGTGGGTGACGTTGGCGAGGAACGCGGCCTTGAGTTCGTTGGCCCGCTCGGCCTCGTCCTTGGCGGCCTTCAGCTCGCGCTCGTACTGGACCCGGTCGGTAACGTCCTCGATCGAGAAGACAACCTGCCGGATCGTGCCATCCGGATCGTAGAGGGGCGCCCCGTTGACGGAGAGAGAGCGGGTGGTGCCGTCGGGCCGCTCAAATACGTACCGCTCGTCCGAGATTGGAGTGCCCTCCCGCAGAATGCGGCGAAACGGCCACTCCTCCGCCGAGAGTACGTTCTCCTCCAGGTCGGCAAGGGTGCCCGTGTCGGCGTGGCGCGTTCCCTGCAGGGCCTCGGTCGACCTGCCGAGAATCTCGCCGGCCCGGTCGTTGGCAAAGGAGATGTGTCCGTCGGCCTCGACGATGACGAGGGCCGCCACGCTCGTGTCCAGGATGGCCTCGGTCAGGTCGCGCTCGCGCCGAAGGTCGGCCTGGGCCTCCACCCGATCGGTTACGTCGTCGAAGTATACCGAGAGGCCGCCGTCGAACGGGAACGCCTTCACCTCCAGCCAGCGGTCGAGGGGCGGGTAGTACTCGAGAAACTCGACCGTGCGCTCTTCCTCGACGGCCGTCTCGTACTTGTTCTGAAACGTGGACCCGACGGCCTCGGGAAACTCGTCCCATACGCACCGCCCCAAAAGTTCGTCGCGGGGACGTTCGAGGAGCGTTTCGGCCTGGGCGTTGGCGTAGGTGAGGGTCCAGTTCTCGTCGAGGGCGACGAAGGCGTCGGTGATGCTTTCGAGGATGCGGCGCCGCTGCTCGCTCGTCTCCTGGTGGGCCCGGCGTGAGGCGTCCAGGTCCGACGCGTAGTGGCGGAGGGTAAGCTCGTCCATGACCACGCCGGCCAGGTCCGTGAGGGTCTCCCGGTCCTCCTCCGCGAAGGTGCGGGGCGTGTCATCAATGAGGCAGAGGGTGCCCAGGCGGTATCCATTCGGGGCCGTCAGGGGGGCGCCGGCGTAAAACCGAATGTGTGGCGGCCCCGTGACGAGGGGGATTTCGGCGAACCGGTCGTCCTCGCGAGCGTCGGGAACCACCATGACCTCCGTCTGCTGGATGGTACGAGCACAAAACGAAACCTCCCGGTCTGTGCGATCCAGGGTAAGGCCATGCGAGGACAGACACCACTGGTTCTCCTGATCGATAAAGTTAATCATGGCGACGGACACCCCGAACAGCCGGGCGGCCAGGCGCGTGATGCGGTCAAACGCGTCCGTGGGTGGGGCGTCGAGCACGTCGTACTGCTCGAGCGTGCGGAGGCGGGCGGCCTCCGGGTCGGAGGGTCGAAAGTCCGAGGGGGAGGCCTCCATGGGGACGCGGGCAGAAGTGAGACAGAGAGCGCAAGATCACCGCTACGTGGCCTCGGCGGCCATCGTTTCCGCCAGGGCGCTGCGGGTGTCCGCGAGTCGTTTCTCCAGGGCGTCACTGAGGACGACGTCGTAGTCCTCCTTCTTGGGGGCGGCGGGAGAGCGGAGGCGGGACGGCAGCTCGCCCAGCCGCGCCGCCGCGTGCTCCCGGATCGCCGATAGAGGGCGTGCGGTGCCGGCCTCGGTCCGTGTCCCGTCGGCCATCACCTGCTCCAGCAGCGGCGTCCCGTTCGTTTGCTCGTCCTCGGTCGCAATGACGTCCTGCACGGCCGTGCCGTCCTCGTACTGGCGGGCGACCTGCTTCCGCCCCGGCAGGTTCGACTTATTGGGGGCGAGCTTCATGCGGGGGGTTCCGGCGTACCCGGCCAGCTTGTAGGCGGTATCGAGGGCGGGCTGGTCGGCGGCAGTGCCCATCTTGGTGCCCACCCCGAAGCCGTCGATCGGGGCACCGCGGTCGAGGAGGTCTGCGATCGTGTACTCGTCGAGCCCCCCGCTGGCGAAGATCATGACGTCGGTGAGCCCGGCCTCGTCGAGCAGGCGGCGGGAGGTGTGAGCCAGCTCCGCAAGGTCCCCCGAGTCGAGCCGAATGCCGCGCACCTGCACCTCGTCGTCGGTCTCGTCCATCAGGTCGATCACCTTGCGCACGCCGTCGAGCGTGTCGTAGGTGTCGACCAGCAGAATTGTCTCCGGGTAGAGCGCCGAGAAGGCGCGGAGGGCCTCCACCTCCGAGTCGTGCGCCTCGACGTAGCTGTGGGCCATGGTGCCGGTGATCGGCAGGTCGTAGGCCTGGCCGGCGGCTACGTTGGAGGTGGCGTCGATCCCCGCGACGTATGCCGCACGGGCGCCCTTCACCGCCGCATCGGTGCCGTGCGTCCGACGCATGCCGAAGTCGGCCACGATCCGGTCCGCCTCGCCGGCCTGGGCCGCCTCGACGATCCGGCTCGCCTTTGAGGCAATTGTCGTCTGGAACGTAATCTGATTCAGGAGAAACGTCTCCGCGAGCTGGGCCTCCCCAACCGGGGCCACAACCTCCACCAGCGGCTCGTCGGGGAAGACTGGTGTGCCCTCGGGCACGGCGTACACGTCGCCGGTAAACTCAAAGTCGGCCAGCCAGTCGAGGAACGCGGGCTCGAACGGGTCCTGCGTGGCGAGGTAGTCGAGTGCCTCCTCCGAAAACGAGAGCGTCTCCAGAAACTCCAGCGCTTGCTCGAGGCCACAGGCCACCAGGTAGTTGCGGTCCTTCAGGCGGCGCACGAAGAGGTCGAAGACCGCTGGCTCGTCCATGTCCTCCCGCCAGTAGGCCTGCAGCATGGTGAGCTGATAGAGGTCCGTATACAGCGCGGACGTATCGGGGCGAAGCTGGTCGTCAAACGGCATGAGCGGAGGGCCTAGTGATGGGACGGGTGAGCGGCGGCCCCGCAGGAACGCACGGCACGCGGTGAACAGGGCAACGAGACGGCGGTCGTGTGGTTGGGGAGCCGCCGCCGTGCGCTGCTCGTGGAAGTGCCCGGAGGATCAACTGCACGCACCTAACGAGTCCCCCGGCCGGTGGTTTTCCGGCCGGAAAGAACGAAGAAGCACGCTGGGAAGATGGGAGACCTGTTTTCCTACACCTTCGCCGATGGACGGCTCTCCTCGGACGTGCAAGGGGCGCTGGGAACCGGGCCGTCCGGTACTGTTACCGCCCCGTAGTTTGGTTCTAGGGGCTCAGGTCCAACGATGCGTTCAGGGCCCGGTCGATGCGGGCCTGTGTCTCGGACAGGTGGGCCTGTGTCTCCGTCTCAAGATCGGAGGCTTCCAGGGCCGCGTCGATCTGGGTGGACAGCTCGGTCAGTTCCAGCCGGGCCACCGAGCGGACGTCCTCGGGGGCGTCGATCTGGTCGATGCCGGCCGTCGTGATGGTGATCCAACTGGTGGTCCCCATCATGAGCTCGATCAGCATGTCGGTGTAGGTGCGCTGCAGCGGCCGCCGGAATGAATTGATGGGGGCGGGCTGAGGGCCGGCCGTGTCGATCTCGCTCCAGATGGCGTCGGTCATCGTTTGGAAGAGGGGGCCCGGTGAATATCCCGCGCCGTCCGGGGTGCGGGCCTGGGCGTCGATCATGCGCTGCAGGCGAGCCGGGTGGAGCAGCTCGCGGAGCAGGTTGCTCTGCATGGTGTGGACGCGGCGGTGGACAGGGTAGTCGAGGGGGAGGCTCGGGGAGGTGCCCCAGTGCGAGCGCCGGTTCGGGGCTAGTTTGTTGAGCTGCTCCGGGTCGAACTGGAAGGCGTCGGGGGCGAAGGCCTCGTCTACGAGCAGCTGCACCGCCTCGCGCTGCTCCTCTGCCGGTACGGGCCGAAGCGGGGGGCGGGCGTCGGGCGTTCCCTTGTGGTCGCGGGCCACGTAGCTGCCGCCCACGGTCTTCGTAACGGGGCGAAGCGACCGGTACCGCTCCATGAGGAGGGCCGTCGTGGCTCGGCGGAGGGGGTAGTAGCGCTCGCCCTCCGCGACGAGCCGGTCCTCGAGCTTCGGCATCACCTTTTGCACGAGGTCCGCGCGGGTCTCGGCGAAGGCCTTCGGGTCACTGCCCAACTCCCAGGCGTTCGTCAGCGGGTCAACGGCGTAGCCGCCCAGCCAGTTGTCCTCGTCGGTGCCGTAGCGGTGTGTCGGGGCGCTCGACGTGGCGGCAATCTTGTTGAGGCCCGCCGCCTCGGCGGTCGCGGTGTCGGCGAGAGCGGCGTTCCGTGTGAGGGCACCGTCGTCGGACTGCTCGGCGATGGGCATGTACCCGTACTTGATGGCCCACTCGTCATAGGGCCCCACGTTCGGATTCCAGTAGTGGCCCTGCTCCTCTTCGTCGAGGGCAACGTTGACCGGGGCGTAGTCCATCACCGAGAGGCTCACCCCGTGCTCGTCTGTGTAGCTCTCATCGTGGAGCTCGTCGTTGGGGATGCCCGAGGAGGCCTTGAAGTTGTGCCGCAGGCCGAGCGTATGGCCGACCTCGTGCATTACGAGGTCTTTGATGGCCGCGCCGAGGTACTCCTCCGGCATGGTGTCTCCGGGGGCGATGGTGCCCCGGGCGAGGAGGAGGGTGCGCTGCAGGCCAACCTGCTGGGCCATGCCGCGCTCCGCCCAGCAGGCCCGCCGGGCCAGTTCCGGGGAGAGTACCTTGCGGAGAGCCTGAGAAGTACGGGACGACACCGGCCCGTGGGCGGTGGTCTCTGTGTCCGCGTTCGGGCCCGGGGTGATCTGGCTGTAGCTGTCCTGCCAGCCGCGCACGAACGAGGACGAGATGAGGACATCGGCGTTCAGAATCTCGCCCGTCCGCGGATCCGTCTGCGACGGGCCGATGGCGTAGCCCATCTGGTGAGCCGCCGTCCACCGGACCGTCGAGTAGCGAATGTCTTCGGCGCTCCACGTGGAGTCGTTCGGGGCAATCCGGGCCTCAACCGCGTTCTTGTATCCGGCGGCGCGGTAAGCCTCGTTCCAGGCCTCAATGCCCTGCCTCACGTACTCGCGGTATTGGTCGGGCACCGTGCGGCCCACGTAGTACACGATCGGTTCGACCGGCTCCACAAGCTCGCCGCGCCTGTAGGCCGCGGTGTCGCGGGGCGCCAGGCGCCAGCGCTGCACGTAGCGGACGTAGGGGCTGGACGCCCGGTCTCGCGAAAAGTCCTTCACCGCGTCGACGAAGTAGCCCACCCGGTCGTCGGCGAGGCGCCGTTGCATTTTCGACTCTGGGAGCTCGAACAGCGAGTACCGCACCCCCACGGGCACGGCCCGGTAGTCGGGGATGGCCTCGCCCCCGATCAGCGGGGCGGACGAGCCCTGATAGGTAAGCGATACGTCGATCTCCGTGTTCTCGGGGAAGCCCCGGGCCTGTTTCACGTAGCTCTTCTCCCGCTGGAGGGTGACCGGGGCGCCGCCGAAGTACAGGCTGAGCCGGTCGCCGATCTCAGGATAGTCCGACGCCAAAAAATCGGACACCTCAATCAGGAAGTGTCCGGTTGAGTCGTTGCGGCTGACGATGTCGAAGGCCTCAACCACGGAGTCCCCGGTGTTGTCATCTAGGGACGCGCGCATCGGCCCCGCGTCCGCCCGGAAGCGAACGTTGCGGTGGACGAGGTGCACGGAGCGATTCACACGGCGGAACTGCATCAGGCGCGTGTCGCTGAGGGGCAGCCCGTCGTGCAGGTTGAAGACCCCTACGCCTTGGCTGATGTGGAGGGTCAGCCCAAACGGGTCGCCCATCCGTTCCGACGGAATCTCGGCGTAGAGCGTCCCGTCGTCCTTCTCGTGCAGGGGAAGAAACCCGTCGATTTTTCGGGTGTCCTCGAGCGTTTCGTCCCAGGGGTCAAACGGATCCTCCTCTTTATCGCCTGGGTCTTCCTCTTTGTTATCAGCGGTGGACGAGGGAGCCTCGGTCGAGGATGGGGTCGGCTCGTCGGCCGTCTCGCCCGTGTCCCCTGGGCGAACGTTCACGGTCGTGCACGCGGCAAAAAAGAGGACGCCGAGGACAAGGAGAAGGGAACTGCGCATAGACGTGAAAACATAGAAGGGGCAAGTGAGGCCGCGTCCACTGGAAAGCGGTGACGATCCGCCTGGACCAGTGGCCAGGGGAACGGACGAGCCGCTTGGGTGCGGCGGCCCGCACGGTCCCCATGGGACCGGTCCTCAGTGGTGTGCGGCCAGGGACTGAAGAGAACGCTCCTCAGGGAAGAGGTCCTCCACAATCGAAAGACAACCTGTGTGGGGGAGCCAGGGGTAACGTAACCGGCCTCGGTCTACGTTTTCAGTCGCCCGGTCGCAATGGTCCAGAACGGCGGAACGTGCCTGTTTCCCCCACGGCGTCCCCGGAGCTCCACACAAATGGGAGGAGCGGGGGAAAGTGTGCTAGGATGGGGAGAGGCTACCGGGAGGTCACGGCTTCCTGGTTAGACTCTTCGTCGAGCTGCTCCTGCTTGACCTCCCACCAGCGTTCGGCGAAGTCTTCGAGGAATGACTCCATGAGATCGTAGAACGCCTCCATGTGCTCGAGACTTCGTCTGGTCTTTTCCGTCTCGTCACCTTCGGTATCGATCCGGGTCAGGAAGCGCTCGGCGAGCGAGCGATTCTCCTGAACCGTCTGCATGTTGAACTTGAAATTGTTAAAGAAGATATTAGGGTGAGATTCGTAGTAGTTCCGCCGGTTGTTCGGTCCTTCCACCTTGCGGACGTAATCCATGTCGTCGAGTCGTCGCACGGAAATGGAAATGGGACCCTTCGAGCGGTCAAGAATCTCAACCATGTCGTCGAGGGACACCGGCTCACTCTTCGTGAGCAGGAGGCCGACGATTAGTCCCTGCAGGCGCCGAAGGCCGTAGGACTCATAGATGTTGCCGAACTTTTCGATCAGTTCTTGCTCGATGGGGGAGGGAGGTGTCGATTCGCTCATTTTTCTAACGGGAACGATGATGAAGAATGCCAGCTCAGAAGCTGGCGGCCGGTGGGGTCTTAATTTAGATGTTAAAGTAGCCGAATAGTTTGCGAGTTGACAATTTTTTCGGAGCTCAATGCTTCCTATTGGCCCTGAGGCGAGGTCCAAGCGGTCATGCGACGCATGCACAAGGCATTCGCCCCGCGCCGAGAGAGTCTGAAGTCTCACGCCGTTTCCAGCTGCGCCCCCTGCCAAATCGCCCGGACCCCTCGTGCTTGGCTGGACAAAACGACTGTCCAGTGCCAACCGCTGTTTCAGTCCGGCCGGACAGGGGCAGACCGAAAGAGTTAGTTTTTCTTTTCACAAAGGGTGTGCCATTGATAAAAAAAGACTAGTATTAAGCGTCTTTCATGGGTACCAGGAGAACGTATTAAATAAAATTTAACTTTTTGATCCATACGCCCGGCGGAATCGTCGAGCTGCGTCGGGGAAACGGGATAAGTTTCATGCAATAGGGCCTGTAGAGTGCACGGTAGTCAGCTCCTGAGCGACCCCCCATCGCTCGTAAAAGAGCGACCTTCGACATTCCGGCTCTCGTCTGTTCGGCCTCGCACGCTGCTGTCCCCAGTGTACCCATGGCCGTGTGCCTTGAGAGGAGACGAGAATACTAGAGCCAGACGGCACGTCCCCTCGCTTCGACGTAGCGAGTGAACATATCAAATACGTCGCCGGCCGTTACGGTGCCGGCGTCGCCCACGACGACGGCCTTTCGGCGAGCGCGGGTGACGGCCACGTTGAAGCGGCGCGGCTCGTCGAGAAAGCCGATCTCCCCGCGGTCGTTACTGCGGACGAGTGAAATCAAGACGACCTCTTTTTCCCGTCCCTGGAAGCCGTCGACCGTGTCCACCTCGAGCCCGTCCAGGGCGAGGGTGCGATCGATGCGGTCGACCTGGTCGTCGTACGGAGAAATGACGGCCATGGCGGACGGGGCGACGCCCGCCTCCAGCAGGGCGGTCGTCAGTCGAGTGATGAGTGCGGCCTCGCGGGGGTTCTCACGGGAGTGGGAGCCGGAGCGCTGGTGCTCGGGGGCATCGATTCTGCTCGTGTCCACGAAGACGAGGGGCGCCCCCGGGTCTAGAATATCGCGGCGCTTATCATCGGGGAGGGTGCGTCCGGCCGCCCCAAGGTCGGCGAGCGTATGGTGACGAACCGTGCCGTCCGCCTCCAGCCGCCCGTCGTAGAAGGTCTGGTCGGAGAAGCCCATGATCGTCTCGTGCATCCGGTACTGCGTGCGCAGCAGGCTCCGGATCGAGCCGGCGGCCTCCGGACCTGTCTCGTGGTGATGGGCGAGGCGTTCGAAAAGAGTGCGCCGGAGTCCGCGCCGGGCGGCCTCCTGGTTCAAGATGGTGGGCGGCAGCTGCTTGTGATCGCCCACGAGGATGGCACGGCCGGCATGCGTCATCGGGATCCAGCAGGAGGGAGCCGTGGCCTGCGTCGCCTCGTCGACCACGAGCGTGTCGAACGTGTGGCCGCCCAGCAGGTCGCTGCCGGCGGTTGAGTTGGTGCTGCACACCACGTCGGCGGCCTCCACAACCTCGTCGATGGCCGCCTGCTCCAGCGCCTCCGCTTCGTCGAACAAGGCGTCGGCCCGCTCCTGCAGCTCCAGCCAGTCGGCCATCTCCGCAATGCGCTCCGGCGGCACCCCCCGCGACCCGCGGCCCTCCTCGGCAAGCGCTTTGATCCTGCGGTCGGACATCCCCCGCCGCCAGCGGCCGGAGGGGGGCGTCAGGTCCTCCTGTCGGTCGAGCATGGCGAAGGCCTTCTCCCGCTTCCTCTGCGCCCGCCGGTACGGCTCGCGGTCTTCGATTCGGGCGTCGAGCGTGTGGGCGTGAAGCGTCTCCGTCACGCGGGCCGGATGGCCGAGGCGCACCAGGTCGGTGTCCTGGGCCACTAGGAACTCCACGATGTTGTCGACGGCCGTGTTGGAGGCGGCGGTGGCGAGCACCGACTCGCCGCGGTCCACGCACTGCCGCAGGACCTCGATGGCGGTGGTGGTTTTGCCGGTCCCGGGCGGCCCGTGAATGAGGTGCACGTCCTCGGTGGCCAGGGCCCTCCGGACGGCCCGTCGCTGAGCGTTGTTGAGGGCCGGATTGTGCCAGTCGTCGATCGGGGCGGGCTCGGTGGAGATGGGCGAGGCGGCGCCGGTGCTCACGTCGCGGAGGCGCTCGAGGGAGCCGTCGGCGGTAGGAAGCCGGGCCAGCGCGTCCTGCATGCGCTGGTAGGTGGTGTCGCCCACGTAGAGGTCCACGCGCAGGCCGTCCCCGAGCACCCATCCGTCGGGCGCTGGGGTGAAAGACGCGGTGAGGGAGTAGTTGGTGACCTGCGTGACCGTGCCCGTGGGGTTGTCGTCGCGGAGGGGATCCTGCTTGGAGACCATGACGAGGTCGCCCACGCGGATCTCGTGGTCGGGGAGGGGCTGCCCCTTCTGCTCGCGCATGAGTTTGACGTGGTGACCACTGAGCGCCTCGCCCTCATCGCGGCCCCGCATGCGGAGCAGCGCGCGGCCCCGGTCCTCGCGCTCCCGGCCCGAGAGGGTCTGAATCTCCACCTCGTGGCGGCGCATCTCCTCCTCGCGCTCCCGCTCCACGAGGTCGGCGAGGGCGTCGGCGTACTCACAGGCCGCCGCGGTCTCCTCGTCGAAGGGGGCGACCGACACGGTCGTGGTGCCGATGCGGCCGCCGTCGAGTGCCTGCACGATGCGGTCGGCCACGCCAGTGGGCACGTCCACCGTCGCCGTGCCGTCGCCGATATCGACGGCCCTGATGGCGTCGGGTGCCATGTCCGCCTCGTCCGTGAAGGCGCCGACAATGTCGCCGGGGCTTTCATCAGACGGCTGCCGGAAGTACACGAGCAGCGTCGTCTCGTCGCTCATGGGGCTGACGGTATTTAGAGGGCAAAAGTCCACGCGGGAGGCCGTACGCGCTCCTCAAAATGAGAGTTGCGGCTCCTGGCCGGCACCGAGATCCTGACCCCCTGATTGCAGAAGAGAAAGAGGGCGAGGCGCAGGGATCATGTCCCACGTGTGTGGAGGGGGCGACGGGTACGGGCTCACGGCCGGCCAGGCCGAAGCGAGCGCCTCTTTCATATCGTTGACTGCGCCACCCTGTCGCAGGTCGGGACGCTCCGCGACGAGACGATCGCCAGCACCGACGGCATCCTCGCCACGGAGCACTCCTTCGGCGGCTTCGGGCAGGGGGCCTGCCACGCGGTACACAACGACCGGCGCACCGTGGCCGTCGACTGCCCCCCGACCAGTGGCTGCCCGAGGGCGCTCCGAGAACGTGGAGCAGGGCGTGAAGGCACGCTCGCCGGTCAACACCAGTGAGCGCACGCACGGAAACACGCTGGGATACGAGTGCTCCTACTCCTGGCGTGCCCGTGGGGGGGATGGCAACCGCCCGGGAAGGATCATGCCTTCCTTCCCAGATCCCAACGGTCGAGGGGGAGACCACCTTTCTGTTCTTCGACGACCTGAGTGGGACACCGCACGGGGCTTCCAATGAGTTTTTGACGGCCCGTTCGCCGCATTTCTCCTTGGACGCGCCGTCGCCTGGGTATTTTTAGTAAGGCGAGGGAAATATCGCCCTTTCTGGAGGTCGAAAGTGCGCCCCCCGTCAGCCTGGGCATGCCGTTTTCTGCCGCGTGGAGGGGGGGGGGCTTCACACGAACTAAATTGTGGCACGAGACTTGCGCCACAGCATCTGCCCCAATAAAGACCGTCGAACGCCCCGGCTTTCACAGTGCTGAGGCCTCGCACTCACAAAATCACGGATGGAAAACCAGGACTCCACGAAGAGGCCGAGGCCCGTCTGCTGACCCCCCACTCCTCTCTGGACATCGGTTCGCTCGATTGCGACCGGGAAGTGCGTCCCGCTTCCGTACAAAGGTTGCCGATCCCTCGGCTTTCGGCTTTTGGGTGAAATTAACGTTCAGTGAACCGATGTGTTAGGGGCATCGGCGCCTATTTCCTAATTTCAAGTAAATACGCATGAGCGATGCCTCATCCCCGAGTTCAGAGCAAGGCGTGGAGGCGCCTATTTTTAGGATGGATGGGGCGGAGGAGCAGTTGGAGGTCCTTCACCGATACGATGTACGTGAGGGCCGGCTCGAAGAAGCCTTCGACCGGATGACCCGGATCGCCGCCGATCTGTTCGACGCGGAGGCGGCGTTTGTCGTTTTCCTGAACAGCAGCCAGCAGTGGATCGAGAAAAACGTCGGCCTTGAACCGTCGGAACGCCGTGCCCTGGCGTCCTGGTGCCCCCGAGTGGTTGAGGAGGGCGCCCCTCTCGTGGTCGAACGCACACCAGAAGATGACGGTCTGGGCTCGCACGCCAAAGAGATGGAAATGGGCTTCTGCGCCGGAGTGCCAGTTCACGTCTCAGGAGGAACGTGTATCGGTGTGTGTGCGATCGTCGATTCAACGCCACGGCCCGTCTCCGAGTCCCAGAGACGCCAGCTTGAAGATGTAGGCCAGATGATTAGCGAGAAGCTGGAGCGACGCCGCCAGGCCGATGCTCAGAAGCGCCTCACCCGGCAGCGGAAGGAGATGTCCCATCGGTTCCAGGCCATTCTTGAGGACCCCAACATGATGGTTGGTGCCCTTGACGTTGACGGGACGCTCCTGGACGCCAATGCGACGGCCCTTCGTTACATCGAGGAGGACCGGGAGACGGTCATCGGAAGCCCGATCTGGGAAACCCCATGGTGGCGAGAAGAAGACCGGGAGACCGTTCGCCGGTGGGTTCAACGAGCCGCCGAGGGGGAGTACGTGAAGTACGAAACGACGTCGACCAACGCACAGGGCCGCAAATACTGGGTCGAGGGAACGATCCGCCCCGTCACCAAGAGCGGAGAAAAGGGCGACGAGCAGGTGGAGGCACTCGTCGTGTCGGCCCGCGACGTGACGGAGCGGGAACGAAGCCGGCGGACGCTCGAGCTATACCGGGACTACACCGATCGCCTCCTCGACGACATCGACGACATCTTCTTCGCGCTCGACGAGGAGGCTCAGTCTCAACGGTGGAATGATCGTCTGTCCGAGGTGACCGGCTACTCGGACGAGGAGATTGCGGAGATGACCGCCTTCGATTTTGTGCCCGCGAGCAAGCAGGACCGACTGGCGGACAAGATCACGGAGGCCTTTTCGGCCGACAGTACGCGGGTCGAAATTCCGCTTCTGTGCCGGGACGGAACGACGGTTCTCTACGAGTTTGTGGCGAGTTCCCTCGATCACCCGGAGGGCGGCCGACAGGTGGTCGGCATTGGTCGAGACATCAGTGAGCGAAAAGAGCGGGAGCGGCGGCTTCGGCAGACCGAGACGCTGTTCCAGAACGCCCAGGAGCCGCTCTTTCTTCTTGATGTACAGGAGGCGGACGAAGAGTTTCACCTCAGGCGTGTCAATCCGGCCTACGAGGAGAAGTTTGGACGCACGGAGGAAGGGGTCCGTGGGCGATCTCCGCGGGACATCTACGGGGAAAAGTTTGGCGGCCTCATGGAAGAGAAGTGCAGGAAGTGCGTCCGTCGGGGGGAGGCGATCCAGTACGAGGAGAAAGTTCCCTTCGACGGAGAGATCACCTACTGGCAGACCCGAATTGCGCCGGTGACTATGGAGGGGGGCGTACAGCAGATTGTGGGGCACGCGACCAACGTGACGGATCAAAAGCGGCGCGAACGAATCCTCCGCGAGCGACAAGACAAGATCGAGGCCCTCTACAAGACGGCCGATCGCCTCATTCGGGCCACCAGTAAAGAGGCGGTTGGCAGGGTTCTCGTCCGGCTCATACGGACGGCCCTCGGGTACCAAGCCGTGGCGGTGCGCTTCGCCCAAGAGGGACGCCTGGTGGTGGGTGAGGTGTCCGAGACAAACTTCGAATTCATGCCCGAGCGTCCCGATCTCAGTGTAGACGGTGACAATCCTATCTCTGAGGTGTATCGATCCGGTGAGACCCTCGTGATCAGAGATGTAGAAGAAGAGGTTGAGGATGAAGACATTGGGATCGATCCCCCAGACTACTACGGCAATCTGCGATCCGGAGTCGTGGTGCCGGTAGAGGGGCACGGCACCCTCGCGGTTGCTTCTCAGGAACCGCAGGCAATCCGGCCGTTCGATCGGCACCTGATTGACGTGCTCGGAAACTACGCAGCAGTGGTGATCGACCAACTTGGACAGGAGCAGACCCTTCGGGAACGCCAGGACAAGATTGAGGCCCTCTACGAGGCAACCCAGCGCCTGCTCACCGCCGAGGAGCCTGAGTCGGTCTCCACGCGCATCCACGCGCTGCTCGAGAACATCTTCGACTATCCCCTCCGAAACACAGAGTTCGTGGATGGTGAGCGCATCGTGCCGGACCGAACCACGGCCAAACCCGCGCTGGGCGTGCCGCCCCCTGAGTGCCGGCCGAAAGACGGAGACAGTCTTTCCGCCCGGGCCCTGCAGGCCGGCGATACGGTCGTGATCGACGATATAAACTCTCTGGACAACGACGTGAAGTACGGGGCGCTTCGCACCGCCGCGGCGGTGCCCATCGGAAAGCGGGGCGTTGTGGTGGTCGGCAAAACAGAGGTGGAGGCCTTCGACGCATTCAATCTTCGCCTGATTGAGGTGCTGTCGGGCTACGCCGCCCTCGTTCTCAACCGGTTGGATCGGGAGGCGGATCTGCGCGAAGCGAAGGAGGAGGCCGAAGAGGCGAGCCAGATGAAGTCGGCCCTTCTCGCGAACATGAGCCATGAGATCCGGACGCCCCTGACCTCGATCATCGGGTTTGCCGAGGTGGCGGGCACGGAGGCCAGCGAACTCGACCTGCCGACAGGGTGCCCGCTGCCCGACTTTGCCGACCGGATTGAACGGGGAGGGAAGCGACTGCTCGATACGCTTGAGGGGGTGCTCAACCTTTCGAAATTGGAGGCCGGGCAAATGGAGCTTGGGGCCGAGCCGGTTGCCCTCACCACCGAGGCCCAGCGGGCCGCCGACGAGCTGAGCTCGAAGGCACGAGAGAAAAACATCGACCTTCGGATGGAGACGGAGAACGTCTGGGCGGAAGCCGACGAGGGGGGTGTGCGGATCGTCGCGCGAAATCTACTTTCCAACGCGATCAAGTACACTGAGACCGACGGAATCGTTTGGGTTCGGAGCTACAAGGAGGAGGGACGCGCGGTGCTAGAAGTAGAGGACACGGGCATCGGGATGGAGTCGGAAGCGGTCCATGATCTTTTCGAGCCGTTCCGGCAAGCCTCCGAGGGATTTGGCCGCAAGTACGAAGGCACTGGGGTGGGGCTTGCGGTGACGAAGCGCGCGATCGAGGAGATGAACGGAGCGGTTCAGGTGGACACCAGTGAGGGAGAGGGGAGCCGATTCACTGTGCGGCTTCCGGAGGCTAAAGGAGCACGGAGCGAGAACGGAGACGGGACGCCCAGAACGAGGGACTCCTAATCGGGGTGGTGAGACTACCTGCCGTTTGCTCCAGGGGGTCGACCAGTTCAGATAATCTGACAGTTACTTTCTTGACTTTTCTGACGAGGGGTCGTCACTTTCGTCACGACGGTGATAACGAGCCAGGCAGAGCAGTCTCCGACGTTCTGTCTTGTCCGCCCTCTGGAACGGAGTGTCTTGGATCGATGCCTGCGGGTTTCTCAGCTACCGAATGCGCGCCACAGATGCGCTCTGTGCTACCTGAGCCTGCTCTTTTCTGCTCTATGACCCACACCGATGCCCACACTGTCGGTATTGGAGTTGCGCAATGGAAAGGGCTCGCGGCAGAATAAGGCCGACATCCGAGGTTAGAGCTAGTGATGAACGGCATGGACGGTCCGCATTCTCGACAGCCACGTCTGCTGCCGGAAGTGTCGGCACAGTCCACTCCCCCAGAATGCGTCCAGGCGGACGCAAAGGCCAATCGCGTCCCCGTGCCTTGCGGCCTGCCTCGGAAGGTGAGAGGGCGAAAGGGACGACGGCCACTACCAAAAAACGACGAGCATCACTGCCGTCAGGCCGAGCACGGCCGCCGCGTGGACCCGGTAGTTCTTGTGCCAGGCCATTGCGGGGCCCGTCTCAAATACGCGGTTCGCCCAGGTGAGGTCGTCGACTTTCTCCTCGGGGGGGGCGTCGCCCAGGGTGAGGGAGGTGACCACGAGCATGCCGATGCAGAGGGCCGTAAGGATGCCGGCAATGATCGTGAAGTGCAACTCGATGACGCCCATCTGGCTCAACACAAAGACGGTCAGTGAGAGCGCGTGGCCGCCAATCAGGGTGGCGAATGCGCCATTCCCGTTCGTGCGTGGCCAGAATACACCGAGGAGGAAAATGGCCACGACCGGCGGCACCAGGTACGAAAGCACGGACTGGATGTAGCTCCAGAGGCCTGGAAAGTAGCGAATCATGGGCGCCCAGGCCGCCGCCAGCAGCATGAGCACGATCGTCGCGATGCGTCCGACGCGTCCGGTTTCCTCGGGCGAGAGATTCTCCCGCCGCGGCTTGATAAAGTCGATCGTGATGAGGGTGGAGGCCGAGTTAAGTGTGGAGTCGATGGTGGACATGATGGCGGCGATGAGCCCGGCCATGACGATCCCCACGACGCCCACCGGCAGCAGGTCCGTCACGAGTGTGGGGAAGACCTGATCGGGATTGCCGAGATCCGGGTACAACTGCAGCGCGAACGCCCCGGGCAGCACCATGATGAAGAGGGGCAAAAGCTTCAAGAAGCCCCCGAGCATGGCGCCCCACCGGGCGTGGTTCAGGTCGCGCCCGCCCAGAATGCGCTGCACGATGTACTGATTGAGGCCCCAATAGTAGAAGCCGAGAATGGGAACCCCTATCAGCGTGCCGAGCCAGGGCAGTCCCTCTGCGTCCATCGGTCGCATAAGCGAGAGGTGGTTCTCCGGCAACTGCGCGGTGGCCTTCGCCCACGAGAAGTCGAATTCGGCAAACGTGATGCCGGCGATGAACGTGGAGCCGACGAGCAGGATGATGGCCTGCAAGATGTCGGTATAGACGACCGCCGCGAGGCCGCCCGCTGCCGTGTACACCCCCGCGACGATGGCCAGGGCGAGGGCCGTAGGCACGAACGGCAACTCCGGAAAGAACGTGCGCAGCACCACGGTGCCCGCGTAGATGCCCCCTGCGGTGTCGATAATGACGCTCGTAAAGATCGTGAGACCTGAAAAGTACTTCCGGGAGCGGGCGTCGAACCGCTTTTCTAGGTATTCCGGAATGGTCGTGAGGCCCGACCGGATAAAGAAGGGGACGAAGAAGACGGCGATAAACACGAGCACCACCCCGGCCATCCACTCGTAGTTCGACACCGCGATGCCCGTCCGGTAGGCATCGCCGGCAAGCCCGATCAAGGTCGTGCTCGAAATGTTCGACGCGAAGAGCGAGAACCCGATGGTGCCCCACGCGAGTGTGCGCCCGGCGAGAAAAAGGTCCTCTCCGCTCTCGATGCGCTGGGCCACGATGTACCCAATGATCCCGACGACGGCGAAATACCCGACAATGATGGCCAGGTCTAGGGTTGCGAGGGGAAAGTCGGGGGACATGAGGCGGAATGGGCTTGAAGAAACGTAGGAGCGTCTACAAGAAGCCGTGGTGTTTCGCGACCGCTGAATGTAAGCGGTTACGAGAAAGTAGGAAGGGCGAGGAAGGGACGCAAGAAGAACGGGTCTATGGACAGGCAAAGAACACCGTTCTGGGCGTGGGCGGTAGAATTGCGACTCATTTCTCTTCCCGAAAGGATTTCGGGAGGTAGAGAAGACCGTCCCCGTTCTTCTGGACACAGCGGCCGCCCCGGCGGCCCCTCCGCCTCATGCGTCTCAGCGCCCGTCTAGTAGTCAGCATCGTCGTTGGCCTTCTGGGGAGCCTTTTTGGCGCCCCCGCCGCGCCGGGACAGCCGTCCGACTCCCTGCGGGCCCCGGACCTCACCTACGCGGTGGGCGTGGACCTGTCGTTTTTAAAAGCGGCGGAGCAGCAGGGCACCACGTTCCGGGAACAGGGAACGGCGAAGCCCGGTCTTCAAATCTTCCGGGAGCACGGGTACGACTGGGTTCGGCTGCGCCTTTTTCACTCGCCCGATGAGCTGCCCAACGACCTCGACTACACAATCGACCTCGCCAAGGCGGCCCAGGAGCGGGGGGGCAGGTTTCTGCTCGACTATCATTACGCCGATAGCTGGGCTGATCCGGGCAAGCAGCCCATTCCTGCCGCCTGGGAGGGGCTCTCCCCCGAGGTTCTAGCTGATTCGGTCTACGAATACACCCGGCGTACCATCACGGCCTTCCGCGAGGCCGGCGTAATGCCGGAAATGGTCCAGATCGGGAACGAGACCCGGAACGGCATGCTCTGGCCCACTGGCAAATTGCCGGACCACTGGGACCAGTTCGCGGCGCTCGTGAAGGCTGGGGTCGACGGCGTGGATGCCGGGCGCGGCCAGGCGCCACGGCCCCTCATCATGCTCACTACGATCAGGGGGCCGATGCCGCTGGGGCCAGAGCGTACTACGATACGTTCAACTCTTACAACATCGGATACGACTTCATTGGGCTGTCCTACTACCCCTGGTGGCACGGCAACCTGCTGAAACTGCGGGAGAATTTATTGTCGCTCACCGACAACTACGACAAGGACATCGTCCTCGTCGAGACGGCCTACAACTGGCGGCCCAGCGAGTACCAGAACGTCCCGGCGCCCTACCCAGAGACCCCAGAAGGACAGCGCGAATTTCTGCGTTCGGTGCACGAGACGCTCCTGAGCGTCCCGAGCCGTCAGATCAAGGGCATTCTTTGGTGGGAGCCCGCCGTGATGAAAGGCCCCATTCGCTCCCGCGGAATGTTTGACGATGCGGGCAACGCCCTTCCCGCACTGGATGTGTTTGAGAAGTACACGCACGGGGCGGTCGGCGAGTCAAACGCGCCGGAGTAAGGCCGTGGTCATGCCCTCGAAAAACTAGACAACCTGGGCGCTGTCCACAGAATCGTAGAAGCGCTTCGACTTGACATTGTATTACCCTGGTGTTACCGTGTAAGCGCTTACGTAACAGAAATTCGTCGCGCCTCCGCTCTACCTACTTGTGTCGACTACCATCTATGACATAGCGGAGCGGGCAGACGTGTCGACGGCGACGGTGTCCCGGGTCTTCAACGACGAATCCGGGGTGAGTGAAGACACGCGGCAGCATGTGCTCGACGCGGCGGCGGCCCTAAACTATCGTCCTCACGCCTCGGCGCAGAACCTGGCGCGACAGCACACGAACCAGATCGCCGTCGTGGCGCCGGTGGTGGCAAATTACTTTTACATGCACGTGATGCGGGGCATTCAACACGCCCTTGCGGACCGGAGCATGGACCTTATGGTGCATGCGCCGGCGAACCCGCAGGATCGCATCCACGAGCAGCCCGATCCGGAGTCCCTGAACACCTACATGGCCCGGGCTCTCCAGCCGGGCCGAAACGACGGCATCCTCTTGCTCTCGATGCCGCTGACGGACGAGTGGGCCGATCGACTAGCGGAGACCAGCCGGGCGGTCGTCCTCGTAGACGGCGAGCATTCACGGTTCGAATCGTTCGCGGTGGACAGTCGAGACGGGGGGTACAAGGCGACGCAGCACCTGATTGACATAGGGTATGAGCGCATCGGGCACATTACCGTCGAGTACGATCCCCCCCCTGCTCGCTACCGCCGTGAGGGCTACGAGCAGGCGCTCCGGGACGACGACCGGATGGTGCGAGATAAACTGATCGCCGCGAGTGACGAGCGGCCGTTTGCGTTCTCCGAGAAAGGCGGGTACCGAGCTATGAAAGCCCTTCTTGAACGCGAGCCCCGACCGGACGCGGTATTCGCCGCGTCGGACATGCAGGCCCTGGGAGCGATGCAGGCAGTCCGGGAGAAAGATCTTCGCGTGCCGGAGGATCTCGCGATCGTCGGGTTCGACGATCTCGAGCTGAGCCGGTGTGCCGGCCTCACGACGCTTCGCCAGCCCGCCCACACGATGGGGGCCCGATCGACGCGAACCCTGCTTCGACGCATCGAGAACGCCGACTCGGCCCCGGTCTCAAGCACCGTATTTGCCCCGGAACTCGTCGTTCGCCGGACATGCGGGAAGCGCCCCGAGTCCGAAGGGGCCTTGCCCGGATTCATGCTGGAGGACCAGTGAAAAGAGGCGTTCACTATTTATTTTCTGCATGTAAGCGCTTTCTCAGCAGGGCATGAGAGCAAGGGGACACCGCATGATGCCGTGCGATGGCCTTCGCAGCGCACGTCAAGTGCCGCCCTACGAAGCGGTTCCCGATCCGATTCTAAATCATCGACACAGCAATCTGACCTATGCAATACCGACACTCGATCCTGACGCTCGTGCTTTTGGGCATGGCCCTCTGCGTGGGGGCGGTTCAGGCACAAGACCGGCAGACGATCAATGGTACGGTCACCAGCGCCGATGACGCTGCGCCGCTTCCGGGGGCCAATGTGTCTGTTCCCGGGACCACTGTCGGGACGGCCACCGGCGCCCAGGGCCAGTACTCGCTGCGCGTCCCCGCAGATGCGGACTCGCTGCGCTTCTCCTTCGTGGGCTTCCGGGCACAGACCGTGGCCATTGCGGGCCGTACGACGATCGATGTGGCCCTTGCCCCGGCCGCGCAGCAGATTGACGAGTTGGTTGTTGTTGGATACGGCGAGCAGCAGGCCGGGGACGTGACAGGTTCAGTCGATAGGGTTGACGCGGCCGACTTCAACGAGTCATCCAATGTAAGTCCTGAAAAGCTCATTTCTGGAAAGGTGTCTGGGGTGCAAATCTCTTCAAGCAGCGGAGCTCCGGGAGCTGGCTCCTTCATCCGTATTCGGGGACCTTCGTCGGTAAATGCGAGCAGCCGTCCTCTCTTCGTGATCGATGGGGTGCCCATTACCAACGACGGGAATACGGCTCAGCGCAACCCACTGAACTTTCTGAGTCCGAATGACATCGCGAACATCACAGTGCTGAAGGACGCTTCCGCTACGGCTATCTACGGCTCGCGTGGTGCGAACGGTGTGATTTTAATTGAGACCAAAAACGCTGAAGAGGGAGAGGCGACTGTCAGCTACAGCGGCTCAATCTCGTCGAGCAGCGTGACCGATCAGATCGACATGCTCGGTCCCACGCGTTTCCGCAGCGTGGTGCGTCGAGAGGCTCCTAGCGTATCTTCTCGCCTTGGAGATACAAGCACCGACTGGCAAGATCTGGTGCAGCGCACGGCTCTGGGGCAGAATCACTCTCTGAGCTTCTCACGGGGGTATGAGGACTCCGATGTTCGGCTCTCCCTCAGCTACCTCGATGAGGAGGGTATTCTCCAATCGTCATCAACTGAGCGGTTGAACCTCTCGCTGAACTACAATCAGGACCTGCTGGACAACGTTCTGACGGTACGGACCAACCTAAAAGGCTCAAAAACCACTGACGACTTCGAGCCTGGATCGATGGTCGGCAACGCTGCTAGTTTCGACCCCACACAACCGGTCCGCGATCCTGGAAGCCCATTCGGCGGGTTCTTCGAGTGGGAAAACTCCCTGCCGGAGAATAACCCAGTTTCCTCATACGTCTACGAACAGAATAGCGGTGAGACCTTCCGCGGCCTCGGTAACGTCGAGGCTGAGTACCGAGTGCCATTCCTCACCGGATTGAGCTTGCGGGCCAACGTAGGAGCCGACATCACGACGGGCGAGCGAGAGTTCTTCGCGCCCACGTTCTTGAAGGGACAGGCTGAAAGCACCTTCCCAGGCTCAGTGACACGCGCCAATTTCCGGCAGCTAAATACGCGAGTCAACGCATTTTTCGATTACAATCGTGACATCGACCAGATCAGCAGCAGTGTCGAGGGAACGCTCGGCTACTCCTGGCAAGAGTTCAACGAGGAGTATCCGGAGTACAGTGTCAACGGGCTAAGCACAAACATCTACGGATCAAATCGGACGGACGTGCTCCAGGCAGATTCGCTCAGTCAGGTGAGTCCGACTGTCTCGGAGATCCCGAGCCGACTGATATCGGTCTTCGCTCGTGTCAACTACACGTTTCAAGAGAAATATCTCCTGACGGCCACGGTACGACGAGATGGCTCCTCAAAGTTCGGCCCTACTAACCGATGGGGGACATTTCCGTCTGCGGCCATTGGATGGCGTGTTCATCAAGAACCGTTCATGGAGGACATTTCCTCGATCTCGACGCTGAAAATTCGACTTTCCGCTGGCACCTCCGGCAACCAAGAGATTGGAGACTTTAACTACGCGCCATTTTACACCACAGGTGGGCGTCGTGCCCAGGCACTCTTTGGCGATGGTGCTACCACGACTATTCGACCACGCGCTGCCGATCAGACGATTCAGTGGGAGGAGACGACGACCTACAATGCGGCAATCGACTATGGGCTACTGGATGGTCGCATCAGTGGATCTCTGGAGTTCTACCGTAAGAACACTGATAATCTCCTCTTCAACACTACCGCTGCTGGGTTCTCGAACCTCAGCAACTTTGTGCTTACGAACGTCGGTGAGATGCGCAATCAGGGGGTGGAGTTTTCCGTCGATGGCAGCGTAGTAAACTCGGAGAGTTTCTCGTACGACGCGCAGTTCAACGCTTCGTACAACAAGAACGAACTGCTCAGCATCAGCACGGCTGCCGAACAGATTCTCACCGGAGGCATCAGTGGAGGCATCGGCAATCAGGTCCAAGTTCTGAAAGAAGGAGAACCGATCAACTCCTTCTTTACCTACGAGCATGTGCGCGACGGTGACGGTTCACCACTCACAGAGGCTGAGGCTGCCGCGATGGATACCACGCAGTTCGTGGACGTCAATGCTGACGGCAACATTAATGCGGAGGACCGACAGATTACCGGCAACCCACGTCCGGACGTCATCCTTGGGCACACGTCCAACCTGCGGTATCAAAACTTCGACCTCAGTCTCACACTGCGGGCGCAACTCGGCCAGCAGGTGTACAACAACGTGGCCTCTAACTTCGGTAACTACGACCGGATTGCCACCAACCAGGTCCCAACCAACGTACATGAGTCGGTATTGGAGACGAACTTTGAATCCCCGCAGTACCTCTCCGATGAGTACGTGGAGGATGCCTCGTTCCTGCGTCTCGACAACGTGACCCTTGGGTATACCGTCCGGTCAATACCGTCTGTCGATCGTCTGCGAATCTACGGTCGGGTAAGCAATGCTCTCGTGCTGACTGGTTATAGTGGTCCCGACCCGGAGGTTTATTCTTCGGGGGTCGGCATCGACGACACTGTGTACCCGCGTTCCCGCACCTGGACCGCTGGTTTGAACATCCGGCTTTAGTGTCACGGCAAGTCCACTGGTCTCTCAAATCTCCCATACCGAACTAACTACCATGCGTACTTCCATGACGACAACGATTGGACGAGCCTTCCTGGGACTCACACTCCTATTCGCCGTAGCGATTGGATTCTCTGGCTGTGACCAGGTTGGTACGGAGCCGAAGGGCCTGGCCTCTGGAGAGAATATTTTTCAGGACGATGGGTCTTACAAGTCGTACCTTGGGAAGCTATACGCTGGCCTGAATGTGACTGGTCAGTCGGGACCGGCCGGAGACGCCGACATTGAAGGCATCGATGAGGGGTTTTCTCAGTACGTGCGGCTCTGGTGGCAGATGCAGGAGCTTCCGACCGATGAAGCGGTGATTACCTTCCAGGATGCTGGAGGCGCTCCACAGACCCTCCAGAAAACCAACTGGGGGCCAACCAACGGCTTTCTCTCGGCAATGTACGCCCGCATCTCTTTTCAGGTGATGCAGATAAACGAGTTCTTGCGCGAGTCCACGTCGGGGAAGCTCAACTCGCGTGGGGTGAGCCCAGAGGTGCAGAATAAAATGCCAAGGTGGCGTGCCGAAGCGCGGTTTTTGCGCGCCCTTAGCTACTGGCATGGGGCAGATCTCTTCGGCGGCATTCCGGTGGTGACGCAGGAACAGCCCCGTGGGGGGGCGCCGCCCTCTGCCAACACGCGTCAGGAGGTCTTTGAGTTTGTGGAGAGCGAACTCCTGGCCATCACCGATGATGAGGGAGAAGAAAACCTCTCGCCCACCGGTGCTGCTCCGTACGGCCGGGCTGACCGTGCGGCCGCCTGCATGGTGCTCGCCAATCTCTATCTCAACGCTCCGGTTTATCTCGACAATCCGCAGCAGGTGGTCGGCGAGGACCCGATGAACCGTGCCGCGGAGTACGCTGGGCGTGTGATTGAATCAGATGCATTCAGCATTGAGTCGAACTATCAAGACCTGTTCCTGGCCGACAACCACACTGCCAACGGTGTCGTCTTTGCTATCCCGAATGATGGGGAGTCCACTCAGCATTACGGAGGAACGCAGTTTCTGACCCACGCGGCTGTGGGAGGCAACATGGAGCCAAGCAACTACGGTATCGACTTCGGCTACAATGGGCTCCGAACCACACCAGAAGGGGTGAATCTCTACGGAGGAGAGACCAGTGATGACCGGCGCATCTTTTTCACCGACGGACAGTCACTTGAGGTCGACGACCTGCTCGACTTCCAGGATGGGTACGCAGTACCGAAATACCAGAACGTGACGTCGAGTGGCCAAGCAGGCGACAACCCTACTTTCCCGGACACTGACTACCCGATGTTCCGCCTCGCGGAGGCCTATCTCATCTATGCCGAGGCGACCGTACGGGGTGCCAGCAATGGCGATATTGGTCGGGCCGTCTCCTTGGTAAATGATCTGCGGCAGCGAGCCGGTCTGGGCCGCGACGTGGCGGCCTCGGACCTGCAAGACCTTGATCAGTCGGGCACGCCGTTCCTGCTGCAGGAGCGTGGGCGCGAGCTTTTCTGGGAGGCCCGACGCCGGACGGATCTGATTCGCTTCGGCCGGTTCACTGGAAGCGAATACACATGGTCCTGGAAGGGCAACGACCAGGCAGGGGCCTCCATCCCGGACTATCGAGCCCTATACCCGCTCCCCGAGTCTGAGCTGCAGGTGAACCCGAATCTGGAGCAAAATGCGGGCTATTAGCCGTAGCCGCCGAAGGACCAGGGGCACCGCCACGCTTGGTTCATGACTCGGCTCCCGCTCATGCATTGAGAGCTATACACTGAGTTTTTCCTATCCCTTGTGTTTGATATGCGACGTTCTGCTGTACTTTTTACCGGCCTTCTCCTTCTCTCATTGGGAGGACTCGCGGGATGCGATACCTTCGAGGACAGTCCCTCCGAGGTGGAGGACTTCGACATCCAAGAGAACATGATAACCCCAACGGCCAGAACTGTCACGCCTGATTTGAGCCCACAGTTCACTGTGAGCTACCAGGGACTTTCTGAGCCCCCTCTGGTGGAGGCCTCCTCCGACATTCTCTCCGTTGAAACCCTCTCCACAGAAGGCGACGCGACACGTGGAGGGGAGCGGAGCTGGCAGTTGAGTCTAGCCACGGAAAGTCTCGATGAGATCCTGCGTCAAGAAGAGTTGCGCATCCAAGGGACCACCAGAGAGGGCAACACTATCACCGACACCCTTTCGGTTGCCGCGACCACAACTTTGGCGGTGGAGCAAAACTTTGAAAGCAGCTACGCAACCGTTGCCGATTACGAAGGAGATGTGACGAGCGACACGTACGGAGAAAATGAGGTAGATACTGAGGCGTACTCCGGGTCGCAGCGGCAAATCGAAGTGTCAGGTGGGACGACTACAACTCTCGCAAACAGCTCCTTTTCTCAGGGTGATAATCAGCCCAGTGGAAGCAACGGGGTTCGCTTCTTGGAGATTGACGGCAGCAGTTCTGGATCCGTCACCATTCAGCGTTGGATCAGCGTTCCAGACTCTGATGTCTTCACGTTTCTGGTACGGCCTGCCGCGACATCATTCAACCTGACCATTACCTTGACTGAGGAAACGGAGGATGGCACCGCCAGCTACGATTTCGAACTGCCAATCCCGGCTGGGGGAGATTGGCTTAAGATTGGTATCCCGTTCGAGTTCTTCGAAGGATTCAATCCCGTAGCAACCAGAGCCGGTGGAAATGGGCCTCTCACAAGCGTCAACTTCGCGGCGGATCAAAATGTCTCGTACGCCATCGATGAGTTGGTATTCGGGAAAGACGGGGTCGGGGGACGGGCCGAATTTCACGACTTTGAACGGACAACTCTCGCGTACGGCCCTCCTTTCGGAAGTAATACCTTCGGCTTCGCCATGGGGGCCGACTCCATTAGTGCACAGAGCGATGGGCTGACCTCTCGTCGCATCAGCGGAGAGAGCTTCTTCGGATACAACTACGGGCAACTCTACCTCGATGTGGATGGCAATGACGTCGTCTCCTTTCGAGCCAAGGGTAGCACCGAGACAGAAGGAGCGGACGAGATTGAGGTTTTCCTCGAGACCACAGGTGGAGCTGGTGGCTTTGGCAGTACGGTGAGTCGGACGGCGTCCGACGGAAGCTGGCAGAAGTTCGAAATACCTGTGAGCGACTTGGGGAGCGACCCATCGGCGCTACAGAATCCTGGAATCAACAACATTGGCTTCAATGCGCGCGGGACTTTCCTCCTCGACGACGTAAAGATCATGCCTAAGGAGTAGCACTGCGTCGCTGATTGCTCACCTTTTCCTTCGCCTGACGGCATCGGAGGCGCACTGGCTCGACTGCTGGTGCGCCTCCATCATTTGAAGCATACGTTTCTGTACATCCCTTACCACCCATGTTTGCGCACGGCATGTCCCGTCTTTGGTCGCTTCTTGCCGTCGGCTTCGCGCTGCTGCTGGCCCCGTCCGCGGCTGGGCAGGTCGTGGAGACGACCCCGAGTCCGCCCCGCACCGACCAGCCGGTGACGCTCTACTTCAACGCGGAGGCAGGTGATGCGGGATTGGAGGGATACGATGGGGACATCTACGCCCACACCGGCATCTCCACCAACCAGAACCCTGAAGGGGAGTGGAAGTGCGTGAAGAACAATTGGCCGACGGAGGACGCCTTTGCCGGAAACCGAAAAGATACCCGCCTCGCCCCGATCGAAGGAGATCCGAACCGCTACAAGCTGGAGATTGACGACATCCGGTCGTATTACCAGGAGACCAGCACGCAGTGCAGTTTGGGGGGCGACGAGCGTATCCAGACCCTGAATCTGGTCTTCCGAAACGGCGACGGATCCCGAGAAGGGAAGGCGGAAGGCAGCGGTGACATTTACGTGGATGTGTTCGACGCAGGAGACGATCCCTCACTGCGGGCATTCGTGCAGACGCCCGAGTCGAACCCGCCGCTTTATCCATTCATCACGCAGAATAGTACGGTGGATGTGACTGTGTCGGCGGATACGGCCAACGTTCAGTCCTTCTCGGGTCTCCAACTCTTCGTGGACGGTACGCAGGTGGCCTCGACGGCGGAGGACTCGCTCACCTACTCCTTGGATACGTCGTCGCCGAGCAAATCCAAAATCCGTGTGAGAGCGGAGGCCACCGCCGACGGAAGCATGCTCACCGACAGTGCCGAGACCCGAATCATTCGGGCGCCCACCGTAGAGAAGGTAGCACGGCCGTCCGACATCCAGGGGGCGCCGGGGGAGAACGACGGCATCACCTACAATGCAGACGGGAGCGTCACACTCTCGCTGTATGCGACAGGCAAGAACTTCGTCTACGCCATTGGCGACTTCTCAAACTGGGAGGTCGACGCGGACTATTTCATGAACCGGGATGGAGATCACTGGTGGATTACGATACCGTCCTCGGCGTTGTCGGGCCAAGAAGAGTATGATTTTCAGTACTTCGTGGACGGGGAGATTCGGACCTCCGACCCGTTTGCGCACAAAATCCGCACGCCGCAGGATGAGGGCATCGGTGGAGACATCTATCCGGGCCTAGAGCCCTATCCCGACGACCAGACCGAGAACCTCGTGTCGGTCATCCGGCCGGGGCAGCAGGACCCGTCGTTTGCATACCCGGACTTTCAGCCGCCGGAGCGAGAGGACCTGGTCGTATACGAGCTCCTCGTACGGGACTTTGTCGAACAAAGCTCCTACCAAGTACTGGCCGATACGCTCGACTACCTCGACTCCCTGGGGGTCAATGCCGTGGAGCTCATGCCGGTGGCGAATTTCGGAGGCAACAACAGCTGGGGGTACAACCCAAACGCCCACTTGGCGCTCGACAAATCGTACGGCACGCCGGACGGGTTTCGGCAATTTGTGGAGGAAGCACACCGAAGGGGCATTGCGGTGTTCATGGACGTGGTCTACAATCACATTACCGCACAGTCTCCCCTTTCGCAGCTGTACGGGGCGAACCTTGACAACCCATTCTTGGAGCCGCAGCCGGGAGAAGATCCGTCGGCGGACCGGGGCTTCTGTGACGACTTCTTCCAGGAGCTCAATCACGAAAGTCCGTTTATTAAAAACTACATCGATCGGGCCAACGACTACTGGATCGAGAATTTCAATGTCGACGGCTTCCGCTACGACCTCGCGAAGTGCGTAGCCGACGATGGCCTCCCCATCAGCGACCAGAACTATTCGAACAAAATCCGAGCCGGCTGGAAGGACGTGGCGGATGAGATATGGGCGGATCATCCGGAGACCCATGTGATTCTGGAATTCTTCGGGTCCACCAGCGAGGAAAATGCGCTTGGGGGGTACAGCGGAGTCGGCAACACGGCCGGGATGATGACCTGGGAACCTTTGAACCGTCCCTACAGCCAGGCCGACATGGGGTACCAGGATAATAGCGGTCTGTCGACTACCTACTATGGAAACCGATCAGGATATGACCAGCCCAGCAACCTCACTTACATGGAGAGCCACGACGAGCAGTGGCTTATGCGCCGCAAGAAGGCCTTCGGGAATGAGCGCAACGGCTACAGTACGCGTGACCTGAAGACAGCCCTAAATCGCCAAAAGCTGGTGGGGGCGTTCTTCTTCACTGTACCGGGCCCGCGCATGATGTGGCAGTTCGGCGAGTTGGGCTACGGCTGGGGAGAGGACGAGTGCCTGAAAGAGGACGGCGACGCCGAGGGCGCCTGCGACTCCGGCGACCCAGGACGCACCGGCCCTAAGCCCGTCCGCTGGGAGTACCGCGACCCCGACACCCACCCCGACCGCGTACGCCTCTACAAGACCTGGTCCACACTCCTCCGCCTGCGGCAGGCCCACGAGGTCTTCCGAAGTGCGGAGACACAGGTCGACATGCAGGTGGGCAGCGGGGAACGCATTCGGTCTATCCGCCTCACGCATCCCTCGATGGACGCGCTGGTGGTGGGCAACTTTGGGCTCCTGCAGCGGAACGCCGACGTCACGTTTTCGCAGACGGGCACCTGGTACAACGTTTTTGCCAACGAGGACGTCCGCATTCAGGACACCACGAAAACTGTCCCACTCCGTCCCGGAGAGTTCCGCGTGTACACGTCCGAGCCCCCGGCGGTGAATCCAGAAGAGGGGCTCGTGCCCAGCACTGTCACGCCGCCCTCCCGCCTTCCTGTGGACATTAACCAGTCGTTTGGGACGGTGACGGACCGCAGTAATTACCAGCTCGTGGCTGTGCCCGGTTCCACGCGGGTGCCCCTCTCTCAGGCAGCGTTCGGAACGCCTGGCGACACCTGGCGCGCCTTCCATGACGATGGCTCAGACTCAGACTATCTGGTAGGGTACAGTGCTGAAGACGACCGGTTTGCACTGGGACAGGGGCGTGGGCTCTGGGTTCTCAGTGAGCGCTCGTTCGCCTACGAAGATTCGGTGGCAAGCATGTCGGTAAGAAACGGCCGTACCCACATCGATCTGCATAACGGGTGGAATATCATCAGCAACCCGTTGGGCTTGACAGTGTCCTGGGACCGTGTGCGCGCCGGCAACGAGATCAGTGCTCCTCTGCACCGATGGGAGAACGGAAGCTTCGTGACTGCTGATACCTTTCGGACCGCAGCTACAGGAGAGGCATTTTACTTCAAAAATGAGACCAACCTGGACTCACTATCCATCCCGTATCCCGGTAGCGTAGCCGATCGAAAGGCAGCCCAGTCCGCCCTGCCGTCGGAAGTGCAGAGCGTACGGAAGGCGATGACGTTTCAACTTCAGGCCCGGAGAGACAGCGCCGTGTCTGCGGTTCAACTCGGCTACAAGAAGACAGGGGCGTCGGTCCAGCATTCCGCGCCTCGCACTGCATTCAGTGACGTGCAACTGGTGGCCACTGATGCGAAGCAGGAGGGCTTTGTCACCTACATCCAATCGTTGGCATCGGATACGGCATCGGCCGAACAGCTCACATTCGATCTCCGCCTCTCCACCGAGGCAGAACAGCAGGTGTCTCTGCGGGCCCTGCAGCTCGACTCGTTCACCAATCGCCCCGCAATCCTGGTTAACCGTGAAACAGGGAAGACTTACGAATTTCGATCCGGCGAGACGGTCCAACTGACCCCCTCTACATCCACCACGCGGCTACGGCTCCGAATTGGAAAAGGCCCGGAAGACAAAGGAGACCTATCCCCCGATGAGGTTCGGCTCCGTCCGAACTATCCCAATCCTTTCCGCAGCACTACCACCATTGAATACGACGTACCGGAGCAATCGTCAGTGCGCCTCGCGGTGTTTGATGTTCTGGGACGCCGCGTGGCGACCCTTGCACGTGGGGACCAGGGCCCAGGACGATACTCGGTGACGTGGGCGCCAGACGATGAGGGGCAGACTCTGGCAAGCGGAGTCTATTTTCTCCGTCTGAAAGCTGGAGATAAAGTGCGATCGAGACGGGTCACGTTCGTTCGGTAGCACCTCTCTTTTCTTCTTCACTCACGCCTGTTGCGTACCTGCTATGCGCTCGCCTGGGATCACTCAAATGAGTCCGGTGCATCTTCAGTGGGGGCTTCCTCTTTTGCTCATGTTCTTGCTCGCAGCTACGGGCTGCGATGGCGGTGGAACGTCGGGCGACGGCGATGAATCGCCCCGCGTGGAAAATGAGATTCAGGATCAGGACGCTACAGCCGGCGGGAAAATCATTGAGATTGACCTTTCCCCAGTGTTCTCCTCGCCCTCAGGGGCAAGTCTGTCCTACAGTGCTTCGTCGTCCGATTCGAGCGTCGTGCAGGTCGAGACGTCTGAGGCCCTTCTGCGCGTGATCCCGCAGGAGGGTGGAGAGGCGGACGTTGCCGTGACGGCCACCAATGACTTCGGGGAGGCCACCGATGGCTTTGCCGTGATGGTTTTCGCTGATCCACCGGGGCGTCCCTGATGTGTATGTCCACAGGCCGTTGCACCACATTCCTGGTATTGTGACCCACCTCTGAGACCTATCACGATCCACATCCGAGAGAGCGGTTCACTTATTCAATCAGACGACTTTCTCCACCGCACTGGCGGTCGTGGCGTCGACGCTCGGGCTCATGGGTTGTCAGTCTGAATCGGGATCTTCTCCAACGACGCCTGCTGAGCGCACGCCGGACTAGGCGCAGGACGCGGTCTGGTACCAGATCTTTCCCGAGTGCTTCCGCAACGGCGACCCCTCGAACGACCCCACCCGGCAGACGCTCCAGCGTCCGGTCGCGGACGTCCCACCCTCCTGTCATCCGACGCGCTGGACGCGCGACTGGTACGAGCAGGCCGACTGGGAGACGGAGATGGGCGGGGTCTACGGCAGCGTGTACGACCGGCGCTACGGCGGCGACCTGCAGGGCGTGATCGGCCGCCTGCCGTACCTTAACTCCCTCGGCGTGACGGCACTTTACTTCAATCCGGTCTTCTCCGCCCGCTCGCTCCACAAGTACGACGGGTCGAGCTATCACCATATCGACCCCAACTTCGGCCCAGACCCGTCGGGCGACCGCCAGCTGATCGCCCAGGAGGATCCGACGAACCCGTCTACCTGGCGCACGACCGCGGCCGACTCACTGTTCTTTGCGCTGGTAGAGAAGGCCCACGCCCGTGACCTGCGGGTGATTATCGACGGGGTGTTCAACCACACGGGGCGCGACTTTTTTGCCTTCGCGGACCTCGTCGAGGATCAAGCCGAGTCCCGCTACGCCGACTGGTACGCGGTCAGTTCGTTTGACGACCCCGCCATGTCGGACACCAGCGAGTTCGACTATACGGGCTGGTGGGGCGTGGCGTCCCTCCCCGAGTTTGCTAACAACGAGGCCGGGACCAACCTGCAGTCCGGGCCGAAGCAGTACATTCTGGACGCCACCGAGCGGTGGATGGACCCGAACGGCAATGGCGACCCGTCCGACGGCGTCGATGGCTGGCGGCTCGACGTGGCGGAGGAGGTGCCGGTGGGGTTCTGGCAGGAGTGGAATGCACACGTCCGTGATCTGAGCCCGGCGGCGTACACGGTGCCCGAGGTGTGGGAGGACGCATCCGGATACCTTGAAAAGGGAGGCTTCGAAAAGGGAGGCTTCTCGGCGACGATGAACTATCACGGGTTTGCCTGCCCCGTGAAAGGCTTCCTCGTCGACCGCGCAATTGAGCTGTCCCGCTTCGCCGAACTGCTACGCGAGCCCCGGGCGGCCTATCCGCCGCGGGTGCGACGGGGGCTGCAAAACCTCATCGGGTCGCACGACACGCCCCGCCTCGCCACCATGGTCGTGAACCGTGCCGACACGGGCTATGCCCAGCCGGAGCGGTTCGACTACGACAACGGTGCGATCGTGGACGTGCGCCAGAACCCGGACTACAAGGTCCGGGCCCCCACGGCCTCGGAGCGGCGCCTCCAGCGGCTCGCGGTGCTCTTTCAAATGACGTACGTCGGCGCGCCGATGGTCTACCACGGCGACGAGGCCGGGATGTGGGGCGCTTACGACCCCGACGACCGGAAGCCGATGGTGTGGCCCGACAAAACCTGCGATGTGGAGGACAACCATCCGTACGGCCACGACCGACCGGCCGACCCAGTGGCCTTCAACGACGATCTGTTCGCGACCTACCGAGACCTCATCGCGCTGCGTCGCGACCATGAGGCCCTGCGCCGCGGCCCGACCCCAGCAGGACGAGACCGGACTGCTTCTGGAGGTCCCGGGCCACACCGGGGTGGCCCTGCGTCCCGGTACGTAGGGGGCAGGGGCAAAAAGAAGGCGCCGAGATTCAGGTATGTGCGAAGCTGTCTGTCCGCGCCCGGGCATGGATCACAGGACGGCGTCGAAGATCCGCTGCATGTCGGTACGCATCGGGGCGGGGAGAGACACAGACGCGTCCCCTACCTGGAGACGGGCCCCGTCCTGCTCGGCCACCGTCAGGAACGTCTTCTGCGACAGGTACACCCGAGTAGGGCCCACCTCGTCCTCGCCGGGACGGCTGATGTCCTCGATGGGAAGAGCCTCGTCCCCCAAAGAAAGCCCGACGGAGTCCGCCCGGCTGATGCCGATGAGGGTGAGGGCCCAGCGGGTGCCGGACGGGCCTTCGATGCCGACGGCCCGGGCCGACACGTCGTCGTTCAGGACGTGGGGCGTAATCGTGAGGGTCATTTCCTCCCCGGGATTTGAGCCTCCGACCGTCTCGATGTTAGAGGATTGCGCAGCGGCCGTGGGGGCGAGAAGGGCGACCGTCCCGGCAGCCAGAAGAATGAGAAGGCGGTGTAGCATGACGGGGGACTGGGTTGGTGACGAACGCTCGAGGCAATTGAACGCACAGTTGAGCCGAATGTGGCTCTCTTTATGATATCCTGCTTGTTTGGGTCCCATCGTGGGGCCGTGAACGCCCCGTGACCGGGAGCGTACGACCTCGACCCGAACCTTCGCCTCTTCTCCCACCAATCCTGGATGGCCTCGATGGACGCGCGGTTCGACACCAAATCAGCGGCCCGAGAGGCCGTATGGGATGCGCTGGAGAACGAAGGAATCGCGCGCTTTCCATTTCCCCCGCACGGCCGCATTCCCAATTTTGAGGGGGCGCCCGCCGCGGCCGAACGACTGTTCGAGCAGCCGCCCCTGGCGGAGGCCCGTCGCCTCAAGGTCAACCCCGACGCTCCCCAGCGCCACGTACGGATTGAGGCGTTGCGGCGCGGGTGCGTCGTGTTTGTGCCGACGCCGCGCCTGCGCGGCGGGTTCAAGCAGCTCGACCCGACGTCGATTCCCGACGATGAGATCAAGCCGGCCGTGAGTCTTTCGAAGATGGACCGCTGGGCGGAGCCGGTGGCCCTCAACAACCTCCCGCAACTTGATGCAATTGTGACCGGCTCGGTGGCCGTGACGCGGGAAGGGCATCGCTGCGGGAAGGGCGAGGGGTACAGCGACCTCGAGTACGCAATTCTTCGGGAGCTCGGGCATGATCCGGTTCCGGTGGCCACGACGGTACACTCCCTCCAATGCGTCGCGTCGGTCCCGACCGACCCGCACGACCTGCCGCTCTCCCAGATTGTCACTCCGGAGGAGACGATCGAGGCTACGGATTCGCCCGCGCCGCCGACGGGCATCGACTGGACGGCCCTTTCGGAGGCGGACCTGGAGGAGATGCCCGTCCTTCGGCAGCTTCGGGGATAGGAGCGCACTTCGTGCGGGGAATCGCGTGTGGGGGATCGCAAGGGGGGACGAAAGACGCAATGGGAAATATGAGGCGCTCAATCCACGGCTGGACTGCTCCTTGCCCGACCCCTCCATCCCGCACCGACCCTTCCATGAACGCCAACGACCGCTCCATCATCGCGCTCGTGACGACGGGTCACGGACTGGTCCACACCTACGAGTTGTCGATCCCGATCTTCATGACCGTCTGGCTCGCAGAGCTGGGGATTGCGGAAGCGACCCTCGGGGCCGTCGTGGGGGCCGGATACTTTTTGTTTGGGGCCGGCGCGCTGCCGAGCGGCATTCTCGTGGACCGCTTCGGATCGCGGCGGCTCATTGCCGGCGGCCTCGCGGGGATGGGGGCGGCGTTCGTGCTGCTGGGGCTTCTTCCGGGGCTATGGGGCCTCGGGGCGGCACTGCTGGCGTGGGGGGCGGCGGCCAGCGTGTACCACCCCGCCGGGCTCGCCCTCATCAGTACGGGGGTGCGGCAGCGAGGGCGGGCGCTGGCCTACCACGGGATCGCAGGCAACGTGGGCATTGCGGGCGGGCCACTCGTCACGGCCCTCCTGCTGCTCGCGTTCGACTGGGCGACGGTGGCCGTCCTACTTGGCCTGCCCGCCCTCGTCGCGGCGGCCGCGGCGTGGCGGGCGTCCGTCGACGAGAGTGCGGCTGTGGGCGCCCACGGCGCGACGGGGGACGGCACGTCGGCGGCCCCGGCGGAGAGTGCGCGTCGCACGGCGTTGTGGCGGCAGACCCGACAGCTCTTCGCGTCGGGATTTGCGGGGGTGTTTGTGCTCGTGGCCCTGTCGGGGCTGTACTACCGCGGCATGCTCACCTTCTTGCCGGACCTGCTCACGCCGTTGGTGGCGGTCGACCTGCCGATCGACGTGTCGGCGGGCCGGTACGTCTACGCCGGCCTCCTAACGGTGGGCATCGCGGGGCAGTACGTAGGCGGGCGCCTGTCGGACCGGGCGGGGACGGAGTGGATCCTCGCCGGCGCGCTGGGGTTGCTGGCCGCGGTGGCCGCCGTTTTTTTGCCAGTGGCGGGGTGGGGGACCGGCGCGCTACTCATCGCGAGCGCGGGCCTGGGCTTCCTGCTGTTCCTGGTGCAGCCGCTCTACCAGGCCACGGTGGCCGAGTATACCCCGCCCGACACGCGTGGGCTCTCCTACGGCTACACGTACCTCGCCGTCTTCGGCATTGGGGCGGCGGGGGCGGCCCTGTCCGGGGGACTGCTGCAGATTACGGGCCCCTCGCTTCTCTTTGGCGTCCTGGCGGGCATCGCCCTGCTCGGGGCGGGCCTGAGCGCGGGGCTCGCCGTGCGGCGGGGCCAAGGAGCCGGGCCGGAAGAGGGCGAAGACCGGTCGCCGTGACGACGGGTCCATGGCAGGCCAGCGGCCAGCTTCTCTCATTTGGGAGCGCTTCCAAAAAACGTGTGGAAGCGGTCCCAAAAGGTAACAGTTCCTTGACCTGATAGGGGAAATCGGGGTATCATAAAAACGTGTTTGCTAAAGAAACCGCAAAACCGTCGGCGTCAAAAGCCAAACCGTCCGGCGGTCGATGACTTTGGTTTCCACCGACACCGTCTCCATTGTGCCTTCCTCACGGACCGCAGGTCATACTGCCATGCTCAACGCCATCCCTTCGTGTTCGCCCCGCACGCTCATATTTGTGGCTGTGCTCGGGGCACTGCTCGCCTGTGGACTGCTGGGGGGAACACGGGCCGTGCACGCACAAGACCTTGAGGTGACCGGTACCGTCGTGTCCGCCGACAACCAGTCCTCACTTCCCGGGGTGAACATTCGAGTCGCGGGCACCAGCCGGGGGACCGTCACGGGCCCGGACGGCGGTTTCAGTCTCGTGGTGGACAGTCCCCAGGACACCCTCACGTTTTCGTTCATCGGATACCAAACAAAGACGGTCCCGGTCGATGGGCGTTCGGAGATTCGTGTCGTGCTCGAGACCCAATCGCAGGAGCTCGAGGGGGTCGTGGTGACGGCGCTCGGCATCGAACGGCAGCAGCGCTCCGTCGGCTACGCGACGAGTAGCATTGAGGCTCAAGACCTCGTGAGCGTCACGGAATCCAACCCGGCCAACCTGTTGCAGGGAAATGTGCCGGGGCTGGTTCTCAGCTCGAACGCGTCTGGTCCGAACGCGTCCTCGAACATCAACATCCGTGGTGTCTCGTCGATCGCGGGAAATAACGATCCGCTCTTCATCGTGGACGGGATTCCCATCGACAACACAGTCATTGGAGAGGTCGGAAAGTTTGGCGGCCGGGACGGGGGAAGTGCGCTATCGGTGGTCAACCCGGAAAACATCTCGGACATCTCCGTCCTGAAGGGGGCTGGAGCCGCCGCGCTCTACGGGACACGGGCCCGAGACGGGGTGGTGCTGATCACGACAAAAACGGGCCGTACGTCGGCTCCGGGAGAGGTGAACGTACAGTACAGCTCCACCGTCACGGCCAAGGATGTGGTCAGTGGCTTCTCGGACTTTCAGAGTCAGTACGGCCAGGGCACGCAGGGCCGAGCGCCGTCGAACCAGGACGCGGCGCTGAGCGCCGGCCTTTCGAGTTGGGGAGCGCCTCTCGATGCAGTAGGCGAGGCCCCTCAGTTTGACGGAACGGTGCGCCCGTACGGCGACGTGGCCAATCGACAGGGATTCTATCGAATGGGACTCTCACAGAAGCACTCCCTCTCGATCAATGCGGGCTTTGAAGACGCATCACTCCGCATGTCGGCGTCGCATCAGAACACCGAAAGCGTCGTCCCGAATTCGAGCTACGAGCAGACCAATGTCAGTCTTCGCGGGAAGACCCAGCTCGGGGGACTAACGGCCGACGCGAGCGTCACGTATCAGAACGAACTCACAGACAACCGGACGTTTCTAAACGATGGGGCCCGGAATCCGAACTACCTGATCTCGTTTCTGCCAAACAACGTTCCGAAAAGCGCCCTTCAGCCGGGGGCAACTGAAGAGGGCGTCGAGAAGCAATTCACGTCCAATGGGCTCCCGACCAACCCCTACTGGGCCGTCAATGAGCAGGAGTCCGACGACGACAAGGACCGCATCCTGGGAAACGTCAATCTGAATTACTCGGTCAACGACTGGTTCTCCCTGCAGGGACAAACGGGCCTTGACTGGTACTCGCTCCGACGCACAAACGTAGATGCATTCGGATCCGCGTTCGAACCTGGCGGGTCTATGACCGAGGATACCTATCGAGTCTGGGAGAGCAACTCGAAGCTCTTGGCGACCGCAACGCCCTCTCTCACCGATGAGCTCTCCCTCCGACTCGACGTCGGGGGCAGCCTGCGGCACCGCCAGTTCGAGCAAGTGGGTACGTTCGGTCGTAACTTCGGCATTCCTGACCTAGAGACCATCTCAAATACAGCCAATCCTACTCGGAATTACGACTTTTCGGAGCAGCAGATTCGTTCCGTCTTCGGGTCGGCGTCCTTCACCTACCGAGACTACCTGTTCCTCACGCTGACGACCCGCAGTGACTGGTCCTCGACCATCCCGGAGGACAACAACCCGTTCGTGTACCCGTCCGTGAGTGGAAGCTTTGTCTTCTCGGATGCCTTCGACCTGCCGGACGTACTGAGCTACGGAAAAGTCCGGGCGTCTTGGGCGGAGATCGGGGGCGACACGGACCCGTACCGGACAAGATTGACCTACAGGGTGCTCGGGCGGCACGAAAACGGTGGCGACGTTGCTGAGCCGCTGGAGGCAATTTCGCAGCTGAGCGTCCCGGAGCGCGATTTGACCCCGACATCTACGCGGGAGGTGGAGCTCGGATTCGAGACGCAGTTCTTCGATGATCGGTTTGGGGTCGACTTCACCTGGTATCGCCGCAGCACGGTCGACCAGATCCTGGACGTTACCGTTTCCTCGACCTCTGGGTACACGGCGCGGACGGTCAACAGTGGCGAAGTTCAGAACACGGGCGTCGAGCTGCTCCTGACGTCGATCCCATTCTCGACGGAGAACTGGACCTGGGATTCGAGGGTCAACTTCGGCTCGAATCGGAGTGAAGTTAAATCCCTCGCACCAGGTCTCGACGTGCGGATCGGTGCGGAGAGCACGGACGGGGTGGCCAGCATCGCTCAGGTTGCTGGCCAGCCCGTCAATGCGATCTACGGAAATACGTACGTCCGCGACGATCAGGGTCGCATCGTCCACGGGGAGGACGGGCTGCCCCTGTCGGGCGAAAAAGAAGTGCTGGGGACCGGCGCGCCCGACTGGACGCTCGGCTTCTCGAATACTATTTCTTACCAGAACGTTAGTCTGAACTTCCTGATCGACGCGAAGTGGGGCGGCAAGGTCTTCTCCGGAACCAACGCCAACGCCTACGGCAACGGACTTCACAAGGCGACCCTCGATGGGCGAGCTGCTTGTGACGAGCAGGCCGGACCGGATGGGCAATACCCGGAAGATTGCTTCGTCGGAGAGGGCGTGATTGGCAGTGTGAACAGTGAGGGGAAGGTGACCGTCGACCGCGAGAATGACGTCGGCGTTCGACCTTCCGAGTACTACGGTCGGATCTCGGGGGAGATTGCCGAGGAGTTTGTCTACGACGCCAACTTCATCAAGCTCCGCCAGCTCCGGTTGAGCTACGACCTGCCGGGCAGTGTGATGAACCGGGTGCCGGTACGCAGCGCGAGTGTCTCGGTGGTTGGGCGAAATCTGTTTTACCTGTACGACTCGGTGCCGAATGTTAGTCCCGAGTCGAGTTACAACAGCGAGGCCGCGCCGGGTTTCGAGCAGGCGGGCGTTCCGCAGTCGCGAAGCATTGGTGCGTCGGTCAATCTCCGATTCTGATTACGGGTCCGTCCCGACCTCTTCTGCTCTCCCATCTACCTCTACATCCTTCCGCCATGCCGTTTCTGACTCGCTCGCGAATTGCTCACGTCGCCTCCCTCGTCTCCGTCGGAGTACTGACGCTCGTCCTCCTGTCCTGTGATGGAGTAGGAGACTTTGGAGATATGAACAAAGATCCTACGACTGCCGAAGAGTCAACCCCAAATCTTGAGTTGACGACCCTTCAACTCGGGGTTGCGGGAAGTCGGTACGAAATGTGGCGCACGAACCTGATCTACACAATGCCGATGGTGCAGCATATCGCAAACCCGGCAGGCACCTATGTAGGCAACTTTAACGGGTATTCCCCTGGCTACTCGGCCTCCTTTTTCGAAACTCGATACGGAGGAGGAACCAACGGGTCGAATTTCCTCCGTACCGTCATGAATGCGAACGCCCTCATCGATGAGATTGAGGGAAAGCCAGAGCAGGTCAATTTGCTTGCAGCCACCCGCATTATGCGTGTGCTCACATTTCAGCGCCTCACTGATGTCTACGGGGACATTCCGTACTTCGACGCGGGGAAGGGCGCGTTGGAGGGGAAATTTACGCCCCACTACACACGTCAGGATAGCATCTACATGGACCTGCACGACGAGCTCCGGGCGGCGGTTGATCAGTTCGATGCGTCGCAGCCAGCGCTTGGAGACGAAGACTTACTCTTTAGAGGCGACATTAACCAGTGGAAAAGATTTGCCAACTCGCTCCAGTTGCGCCTGGCCCTTCGTCTCGTAAAGGTGCGGCCGGACCTGGCGCAGAGCTGGGCCGAGGAGGCAGTCAATGCCGACGGCGGTGTCATGCAGGGCATCGACGATGACGCGTATGTGTCTCATCAATCGGGGCCGTCGGGCGGCCCGGCAGGCTTCAATACGAACGCCAATAGCGAGGTCATGCAAACATTTGCGGGGCAGTGGCTCAGCGAGACGTTCGTAGACTGGATGAAGGACAAGAATGACCCCCGTCTCACGGAGTACGGGGCGCTTGCTCCGGGCGGCCTCGACAGTGCGCTGGTCGAGGATCCAGTCCAGCAGCGCGGCATGCCCAATGGCTTCGACAACAACGAACTCGCTGATAGCGACGAGTACACCGATGATCTGGACCAGTACACGCGCATTCATCCCAATCTTCGGGGGCTCGATGCCCCGATGTTCTTCCAGACCTACGCGGAGGTGGAGCTGATGCTCGCCGAGGCAGCAGTACGGGGATGGAACGTGCCTGGGTCGGTGGAGGCCCACTACGAGGATGGGGTACGGGCAGCCATGAACTATATAACCAGGTACGATGAAGACAATACCAAAGTGAGCGATTCGGAGATCACCCAGTATCTCTCCGACAATCCTCTCCCGAGTGGGCGGGAAGCACGCCTGCGGGTGATCAATAACCAGTACTGGGCGGCGACCTTCCTCAATGGGATCGAGTCCTGGTCGAACTGGCGCCGGTCGGGCTACCCGGAGCTGACTCCTGCCCCGGAGCAGGGAGATACGGGCGGCCAGTTTATCCGCCGTCTGGACTATCCGCAGGGTGAGAGGGACCTCAATGGTGAGAACTACCAGGAGGCCCGTGAACGCCAGAACATTACGCAGTCCAACCGTCTCACGCCGCGCGTGTGGTGGGACTGTGGGGCGTACGCCGATCAGTGCGCCGAGTAAATCTGAGGGCATCTCTCTTCCACCAGAAAATCTACAAAGGAGGGCCGACCCAGGCCCTCCTTTTTCTTTGTCTGAACTACGACCGTGCTCCGCCCGCTCCATGCGTCAGATTGTACTTTCCCTTCTTCTAGTCCTGGGTGGGGCCGTGGCCGCGCACGCTCAGACCGAGCCTGCCCCCGCGCACCCGTCCGCCGATGAGCTCTCGATCCGCTGGGGCGTGGAGACGAATCGGGTCGACGACGGCCGGCGGTTTCGGTCGTCGTTCACGATTGCCAACCACGGGGACGAGGCGCTGGGGACGACCAACTGGGCGCTCTACTTCAACTTCGCGCGTTCCATCGATCCGGCGAGCGTGACGGCGCCGGTGCGCATCACACGGGTCAATGGCGACTTCTATAAGCTGACGCCGGATGAAAACTTCACCCCGATTGAGCCCGGTGGCCAGCTGCGGGTGGCGGTGGAGGCACCCGGGTCGGTCATCAAGCGCGTCGACGCCCCGGCCGGCTTCTACGTTGTGTTTACGGACGCGGAGGGGCGGCCCCGGCCGCCGGCCGCCGTGTCGGACGTGACCGTCGAGCCCTTCACCCGTCCCGCCCAGACGACCCGAGGCCCAGACGATGTCTGGCCCACGCCGACCCCTGCGACCCGGTACGCGGACAACGCCTCCCTGACGAACCGCCCGCCCGGCGCAGAGGGACGCATCGTCCCGACGCCGGACTCTATCCATCGGCGGCCCGGGACGTTTGCGCTCCGGGCGGACGCGACCATCCGCTACGAGGAGGGCCTGGCCGCCGAGGCCCGGCAGCTCGCGGAGGGGCTGGCCGCGGTGCTGGGGCGACGTCCCCAAACGACGACGACAGACTCCGCCGCCGCCATCACGCTTCGCCGGGCCGCGGGGACGCCGCCCGCCACCGATTCGGCGTCGGCCGAGGCCTACCGGCTCACGGTCGATCCGGATACGGGCATCACCGTCACGGGCGCCACCGACACGGGCGTGTTCTATGGCGTGCAGAGCCTGGAGGCGTGGCTCCCCGTGGAGGCCTACCGAGCGCCGTCGTCGCCGGTGGACGTGCCCGCCGCCCGTGTCGTGGACGCGCCCCGGTTCGGGTATCGGGGCCTGCATCTCGACGTGGCCCGCAACTTCCAGCCGGTGGCGGCGGTGAAGCGGCTTCTCGACGTCATGGCCTTCTACAAGCTGAACACCTTTCACTTTCACCTCACCGACGACGAAGGATGGCGCCTCGCCGTCGAGGGCCTGCCCGAGTTGACCCGTGTGGGCGGCCGCCGCGGCCACACGCTCGACGAGCACGAGCACCTGATGCCGTCCTACGGGTCGGGGCCGAGTCCGGCCCCAGATGCCTCCGCCGGAAGTGGCTGGTACAGTCGGGCCGACTACCTCGAAATTCTGCGCTACGCGAAGGAGCGTCACATTACCGTCCTGCCCGAGATCGACGTGCCGGGCCACGCCCGTGCCGCCATTCAGGCCATGGAGGCGCGAGCACGCCGGCTTCGAGCGGCGGGGGACTCGGCGGCGGCCCACGCGTACCGGCTTCGAGATCCGGCCGACACGTCGACCTACGAGTCTGTACAGGGGTGGGACGACAACGTGATGAACGTGTGCCGGCCGTCTACCTACCGGTTCCTGTCGACTGTCGTCGATGAGCTTCGGGGCCTGCACGCGACGGCGGGGGCGCCGCTTCCGGCCGTTCACGTGGGCGGGGACGAGGTGCCGGAGGGCGTGTGGGCGGGCTCCCCCATGTGCGACGACTACATTGCGCGCACCGAAGGGGTCGACGGCGCCGAGGACCTCTTCGGCCACTTCCTGAGTCGGTTTCAGGACACGCTGGCCACGCGAGACCTCACCATGGCGGGGTGGGAGGAGGTGGGGTTGGAAGAGGCGGACCACCAGTCCACGACCACGACGCCGAACGAATCCTTGGTCGACGAGGGCGTTCGCCCCTACGTCTGGAGCAACATCTGGGGCGGCGGAACTGAGGACCGGGCCTACCGGCTCGCTAACGCGGGCTACGACGTGGTGATGTCGCAGGCCACCAACTTCTACTTCGACATGGCTTACAGCAAGCACCCGGGCGAGAACGGCTACTACTGGGCCGGCTTCGTCGACACGAACGCGCCTTTTGCCTTCGTGCCGTTCGACCTCTACAAGAGTGCCGACCGCACGGGGATGGGGCAGCCCATCGACCCCGACACGGCTTTTGCCGATCAGGTGCGGCTCGCCGACACCGCACGGAAAAACATCCGGGGCCTGCAGGGACAGCTCTGGGGCGAGACGCTTCGAAGCACCGACCGGATGGAGTACATGGCCGTCCCCCGGCTCCTGAGCCTTGCCGAACGGGCGTGGGCCCGGCAGCCCGGCTGGGCAACACTCGACGACAGCGAGGCGCTCCGGGCCCGGCGGGCCGAGGCCTGGACGGCGTTTGCGAATCGGCTCGGGCACCGTGAGTTGCCTCGCCTGAGCAGTCGCCATCCGGACTGGTCGTACCGGCTCCCCCCACCCGGGGGCACGGTGGCGAAGGGAACGTTGAAGGCAAACGTGGCCCTCCCGGGGCTGTCGGTCCGCTACACGACCGACGGCACCCGTCCGACCGCCGCGTCGCCCCGATACACCGGTCCGGTGTCGGTGCCCGAGGGGGCCACCGTCCGGCTGCGAACGTTCGACACGCTCGGGCGGGGCGGGCGAACCGTCACGGTCCCCACGTCCCCGTAGAGGCTGGGAGGAAGGATCGGCCGTTCCGACGTCGCGAAGGTTGTCTCCCTCGGTCTGACGTCCTACCTTGTGGATGCGGCAAAATGCCTGTCCACAAACGCGCGGTGCCGCCCCCCTCGGGTCTGTTTGCGCGACGGGTTCGTCGATTCCTGAACATTCGCCCCCATCCCGCCATGGAAGACGACATGACGATCGATCAGGTGGCCGAGCTGGCGTACGTGTCCCGATCGGTGGTATCCCGCGTGCTGAACGACCACCCAAACGTCAGTGAGGAGGCCCGAGAGCGGGTGATGCGCGTGGTTGAGGAGCACGACTACCGCCCCAGCTCGGTCGCCCGGAGCCTCGCCACCGACCGATCCTTCGAGATTAGTGTGCTCACCCCCCGGCGAGGAGACGAGTCCCTGGCCAACGGCTACTGGCCGTTGCTGTATTCGGGGCTCTTCGAGCGGTGCCTAGAGCGCGGGTACTTCGTGTCACTGTCGATGGTGTCCGACTGGATGGAGGACGAGGTGGAGGACCGGGCTCGAGACTCTCGGTTCGACGGATACGTCCTGGTCACCACGGAGGTCACGGACCTCGTCGCGTCCACGCTCGAAGCGGACGGGGCCCCGACGGTGCTCATCGGACAGGACGCGAGTTGGGACGCCTTTAGCTCCGTCGACATCGACAACGAGCAGGGGGGCTACGAAGCGGGGCGTCACCTCTGCGATCTCGGGTACGAGGAGATCGGGTTGATCCTGGGGAGCCGTGCCCTTGAGGAGTCTGCGCATCGGCGGCAGGGCATTGAGCGGGCCCTGTCGGAGGCCGGGATTGCAGTGTCGGACCGGCATGTCGCCGAGGGGGACTATTCGCAGGAAAGCGGGCACTCCATCGTCCGGGCGTGGGCGGAGCAGGGGCGGATGCCCCGAGCCCTGTTTTGTGCGAGCGACACGATGGCAATGGGGGCGCTGCTTGCGCTCAACCAGGCCGACTACGAGGTCCCCGACGAGGTCGCGATCGTCGGGTTTGACGACCTGCCCGCGGCCCAGTACACCATCCCCCCCCTTACGACGGTCCGCCAGCCGGTGTATGAGAAGGGCCAGGCGGCGATCGACCTGCTCATCGATCACATCGAGAACGACGAGACCGATCCCGTCCACACGGAGCTTGAGCCGGAGCTCGTGGTGCGGCAGAGCTGCGGGGCCCGGTAGGGCCTAGACCCCGAGGGGCTCTGCGACGAACGCCCCTGCTTCCGACACGGCCGGCGGCTCCACCAGGGGGGCGCAGAGGGGGAGCGGTCGAACGACGCATCGCCTCGTGACGCCGATCTCCGCCTATTCTTCCACCGAGGGTTTGGAAGCGGTTCCGATTTTTCGACCCCGTTGCGGACCGATCCTGTGCCTTCTATTCTGTGAGGCGCTGTTCAGCGAGGCATTGTTTTCCAGTCGGTCCGCGGTCCCATGCGACGCACTCTCTCCCGTATCATCCTTGGGGTCTTCGTTCCCTTTCTCGTGGGGGGCGGCTTGGTCTCCCCGGCGATGGCACAGTCGGAATACGCTGCGGAGGAGAATCCCGTGCCCGAAGCGGGTCCGCGTACCTACGCCATCTACCGCACGACCGACTCGATTTCGGTGGACGGACGACTCGACGAAGACGACTGGGGCGCGGCGCCGTGGACCGCCGACTTCGTAGACATCCGCGGGCGCGACGCCCCGACGCCACGGTTTCGGACCCGGGCCAAGATGCTGTGGGACGACGAGGCCCTCTACGTGGCGGCCCATCTCGAGGAGCCCGACGTGTGGGGCACCCTCACACAGCGGGACACGGTGGTCTACTACGACGACGACTTTGAGGTCTTCATCGATCCCAACGGGACGACGCACAACTACTACGAGGTCGAGGTGAATGCCCTCGAGACCGTGTGGGACCTCATGCTCCTGAGCCCCTACCGCGACGGCGGTCCGGCCGTCGACGCCTGGGACGTGCGGGGCATCGACGCGGCGGTTGACGTGAAGGGGACCCTCAACGATCCCTCGGACACCGACGAGGGGTGGACGGTGGAGATGGTGCTGCCCTGGGGCGCGCTGGAGGAGGCCGCACCGGGCGGGCGGCCCCCGCGTGCCGGTGACCAGTGGCGCCTGAACTTCTCGCGGGTCGACTGGCCCCTTGCCGTCGAGAATGGGACCTACGAAAAAGACCTCGACACCACGAAGGCGCATCCGGAGAGCAACTGGGTGTGGTCGCCGCAGGGGGCCATCGACATGCACCGGCCCGAACGGTGGGGCATCGTGCAATTTGCGGACGCCGAGGTCGGGACCGCGACCGTGTCCGTGGAGGAGCGTCCCAATCGGCGCGTGAAAGAGGCGCTACGGCGCCTTTACCATCGCCAGCAGGCGCACCGCGACGAACACGGCACGTACGCCACGGCCCTCTCGGCCCTCAATGCCTCGAACGTTCAGCTTCCTGAGCGCGACTTTGCCCCCACGCTCCGAACGACCCAGACGATGTACGAAATCTCGGCGCCCGGGGTAAGGGGGACCACCGTTCACATCCGTCAGGACGGAAGGGTCTGGGTGACCGGAGAGTGACGAAACGTGGAGGTGGCAAGCGCACGCGCCACTAGGTTTTGCTGAGGCTATTGCCCCTGGACGTGGGGACACGCAGCCACACACCGAATCGAACAGCCGTTTCGCCACCCGCCATGGCTAATCAGCATCGGTCTTTCGAGTCCCCCGTGGTCCCAGCCGCAGACACGGATTCTGGACTTCAACCTGACCCGGACACGCAAATGGAGGTGGAGAGACGAGATGTCGAATCGCAGGCGTCGCCCGAAAGACACTCCTTGTGCCGGCGCGGGTGGTCCCCAATTGCGGGGCTTGCGTTGAGGCCCGCCTGACCCGCTCGCCGCCGCCGCTTCCTGCTCGCCTTTTCCTGGTTGGCCCCGCCCCCGCCCGTGACAAGCTTTGACTGGTTTTTTGTCGCCACCTACCTGATCTTCTCCTTCGGCATCGCGCTGTACTTCTACCAGCGGGCTGGCGAGGACACCTCGGAGTTCTTCCTGTCAGGCCGCGCGATGCCCTGGTGGCTGGCCGGGACGAGCATGGTGGCCACCACGTTTGCCGTCGACACGCCGCTTCTGGTGACGGAGATTGTGGCCCAGAACGGCATCGCGGGAAACTGGCTCTGGTGGAACGCCGCCATCGGCGGGATGCTGACGGTCTTCTTCTTTGCACGCCTCTGGCGCCGCAGCGGCGTGATGACGGACGTGGAGTTCGTCGAATTCCGGTACAGCGGGCGGGTGGCCGCGTGGCTGCGCGGTCTCAAGGCGCTCTTCTTTGGCCTCCTGCTGAACATCCTCATTATCGGATGGGTGTCGCTGGCGATGGAGACGGTCATCGACCGGCTCTTCCCCGACCTGACCCTGTTTGGACAGGCGGCCTTTTCGGTGCTGGGGCGGGAAATGAGCGCGGCCCTCGTGGTGACGGGCGGGCTCATCCTACTGGTGTCCGTCTACGCCCTGCTGTCGGGCCTCTGGGGCGTGATGGTGACGGACCTATTCCAGTTCGTGGTGGCGATGGGGGGCACCATCACGCTCGCCGTGCTCGTGCTCGACATGCCGGAGATCGGAGGAGTGGCGGGCCTCCGCGAGCAGCTGCCGGATGAGACGTTCAATCTGTTGCCCACGATCGGCGGGGCGGCGGAGGGGGCGGCGACCTTTTCGCTCTCGGCGCTGGCGTTTGCGGCGTACGCCGGGGTGCAGTGGTGGGCCAGTTGGTATCCGGGGGCTGAGCCGGGGGGCGGCGGCTACATCGCCCAACGCATGATGAGCGCGAAGGACGAGCCGAATGCCCTCTTCGCCACGCTCTGGTACACCATCGCACACTTCTGCCTGCGGCCCTGGCCGTGGATTATCGTGGCGCTGGCCGCACTGGTGCTCTACCCGGACCTCAACGAGCCGCGCGCCGGGTTCGTGCTGGTGATGAAGGACGTACTTCCCCCTGGCCTTCTCGGGCTCCTCTTTGCGTCCTTCCTGGCGGCGTTCATGAGTACGGTCTCCACGCAGCTGAACTGGGGCGTCTCGTACCTCGTCAACGACTTCTGGGGACGCTTCGTGCGGCCCGACGCAGACGAGGCCCACTACGTACTCGTCTCGCGGATCCTCACGTTCGTGGTGGCCCTGCTGAGCCTCGTCGTCACCCTCTTCCTGAACACCATCGCCGAGGCGTGGGGCCTGCTGCTGTCCGCCTCCGCCGGGCTGGGGCTCGTGCTCATCCTGCGCTGGTACTGGTGGCGCGTGAACGCATGGAGCGAGATGGCGGCCACCCTGGCCCCGATCGGGCTGACCGTGGTGGCCCTCGTGCTGAACGTGTTCGGTGTGCAGGTGCCGGGCCTGCAGGCCGACTTTCCCCTGAACCTCTACTCGGTGGTCGGGTTTACGACGGTCGTCTGGCTCGCGGCAACCTTTCTCACACGCCCGACTGACGAGGAGACGCTCGATGCGTTCTACCGAAAGGTCCATCCCGGCGGGCCCGGCTGGACGCCGGTGGCGGAGCGGCACCCCGACGTGACGGCGGACTCGGGACTGGGCCGCCTCGCACTGGACTGGCTCGTGGGGGTCGTGCTCGTGTACAGCACCCTCTTTGGCACCGGGTATCTCATCCTGGGATGGACGCTCTGGGGCCTGGCCTGTATCGCGGTGTCCCTGACGGCGGCGACGTATCTGTGGCGGGACCTGCAGCGGGACGAGATCTCGCTGATTGGCATGGGGGAGGAATAACCTGAACCGGGGGGAGCACGATGTCTGCACGTTCTGAAGGCTGCACCCATGATGACGACCTCCCTGCGCCACCTTCTCACGGCCGCCGGCCTCACGGTGGCGGCCGTCGTTGTCTCCGTCGCGTTTAGTACGCCTGGCACCACCCCCTTTGCGGCGAGTCTCATGGGCGCGCCGTCCGAGACGCCGGACACGACGGACGGGGCGACGGCGGCCTGGGCCGAGCGGCAGTTCCGGGACATGACCCTCGACGAGAAGATCGCGCAGCTTTTCGTGGTCCGGATCGACGGGGAGTTCCAGAACGCGAACACCCCCTCGTACCGCGAGACGGTCGCGCTTGTCGAAGAGTTTGGGGCGGGCGGGCTCATCTTTGGGCCGGGCACGCCGATGACCCAGATCGCGATGGCCAATGACCTGCAGGCGAAGGCCGAGCGGCCCCTCCTCGTGGCGCAGGACACGGAGTGGGGCGTGGGCATGCGCATCGACGAGGCCACCTCGTTCCCGCCGGCCATGGCGATTGGGGCCACGCGGGATGCGTCCCATGCCTACCGGGTGGGCTACGCAACGGCCCGGGAGGCCCGGGCGCTCGGCGTGCACCAGCTCTACGCGCCGGTGGCGGACGTCAACAACAACCCCAAGAATCCCATCATCAACGTTCGCTCGTTTGGCGAGTCGCCCTCCCTGGTGGGGACGATGGCCTCGGCCTTCACTCGGGGGGCGCAGCGGGGCGGGACCCTCGCGACGGTGAAGCACTTTCCCGGCCACGGCGATACGGACGTCGACTCGCACATCAACCTGCCGATCCTTCGGTTCGACCGAAGCCGTCTCGACTCCCTCGAACTGATGCCGTTCCGGCAGACCCTCGACGCGGGGGTGGAGAGCGTCATGACTGGCCACCTCGCCCTTCCCAAGATTGCGGCGGACAGTGTGCCGGCCACCCTCTCTCGTCCCCTGACCCACGATCTTCTTCGAGAGGAGCTTGGGTTCGACGGGCTCGTGGTGACCGACGCCTTGAACATGCAGGCCGTCACCCGCACGTTCGGCGTTGGCGAGACGGCGGTGCGCGTGCTTGAGGCGGGGGCGGACCTCGTGCTCATGTCCACCAACCCGCACGCGGCGCACCAGGCGGTCCGGCGGGCGGTGACCACCGGGCGCATCGACACGACCGAGATCAACGACTCGGTGCGGCGGCTCCTTGAGGTGAAACAGAACCTCAATCTGCACGAGGCCCGACGGGTCTCGCTCGACACGACCCGGCACCGCGTGGCACGGCGGTCCCACGAGGTGCTGTCCCACACCGTGGCCCGCGAGTCGCTCACGCTCCTTGCCAACGCGGACTCTCTTCTGCCCCTCACGCCGCCGGAGCAGCACGACGTCCTCGTTGTTACGCTCAGCGACAGTGAGTATCCGGGGACGGGCGATACATTCGTCGATCGACTTCGGGACCAGCCCGCCATCAAAACTCTCGACACGCGCCGCCTCGACCCGCGCTCCGACTCGGCGGACGTGCAGGACCACCAGGCGGACGCGTCGGACTACGATGTCGTGGTCGTGCCGTCCTTCCTCCGCGTCCAGGCGTGGAGCGGGTCGATCGGACTGAGCGACATGCACCACGACTTCCTCGAGGACCTGGCGGGTACGGACACGCCGGTCGCGTTCGTGGCCTTCGGCAACCCCTACGCCCCGACGGGGCTGGCGCCCGCCCCGGACGCCATTCTGGCCGCCTACGGCTCCGGTGATGCCTCGCAGCGGGCCGCCGCGCAGGCGCTTGGCGGGGGCGCCGGCACGCCGGGGCGCCTGCCGGTCACCATTCCGGGGGTGGCCGAGAAGGGAGAGGGGCGCCGGCTCGATCCCGTCTCGCCCCGTGAGGGGACTCCCGAATCGGTGGGGATGGACGGGGCGCAGCTTGCCCGCCTCGACACGCTGCTCCGCTCGGCCATGCTTGACGGCGCGTTTCCGGGCGCCGCCGTCGCCGTGGGACGCGGACCGGCCCTCGCGAAGCTCGACGCCTACGGCTACCATACCTACGACGAGACGAAGCCGGTACAGACGGGCACCCAGTACGACCTCGCCTCGCTCACGAAGGTGGTGGCTACAACCACCGCCGTCATGAAGCTCTACGAGGCCGACTCCCTCGCGCTCGACGCCCCGGTGGCCCGCTACCTTCCCGACTTCGCCCAGAACGGCAAGGAGGCGGTCACTGTGCGCCAGCTGCTTGCCCACTCGTCGGGCCTGAAGCCATACCTGGATCCCGACGAGCGCGGCCCGACCCGGGCGGCCCTCCTCGACACCGTCATGGCCCAGCCGCTCACGTACACGCCCGGCACCCAGGCCACCTACAGTGGGCTCAACGCGATTACGCTGATGCGCATCGTGGAGACGATTAGCGGCCGGTCGTTCGACGCGTTCTGCCGGGCGCACATTTTTGAGCCGCTCGGGATGGATCAGACGGGGTTCTACGACGCCGACGTCACCCGTGAATGGGTGGCGCCGACGACCGATACCTCGGGCACGCAGCGTCAAGGAGGCGTCCACGACCCGATGGCCCGCGATATGAACGGGGTCTCGGGGAACGCGGGGCTCTTTTCGACCGCTGCCGACCTGGCCCGCTTCGGGTACATGCTGACCCACGAGGGCCGAATCGACGGGCGACAGTTTCTAGAGCCGCAGACGATCAAGACGTTTACGGCACAGACCGACGTGCCAGGTAGCACCCGGGCCCTCGGGTGGGACACCAAGAGCTCGGAGGGGTACTCCTCGGCCGGGGAGGACTTCTCGGCGGGGAGCTTCGGGCACACCGGCTACACGGGGACCTCGTTCTGGGTCGATCCGGCGGAGGATCTCTTCTTCGTCCTGCTCACGAACCGCGTGTACCCGGACGACACCTCTGATCAGATTACGCAGGTTCGTCCACGGGCGGCCGACATCGTGCACCGCGCGATTGAAGGGCCGCCCCGTCCGCTGCTTCCCGGACCCGCACCGGGGCAGTGACGGCATGCCCGAAAAGATCCCATGGCGAGTGCAATCAAGGAGCTCGACGCCCGTGCCGCACGGACGCCCGACGGGGCTGAGTGGCGGAAAAGGGCATTCGGCCAGAGGGGAATCTTCTGGAACCGGTCCCTGTCTCGTCGCTCTCTCCCGCGCAGACCGCTCAAGACGGCCCACTGGCACCAAGGGGGGGGTGGAACCGCTTCCATCTTCTAGGGGAGCGTTCCAGTTCTGTTCTCCAGTTCCTATACTGACCCTCGTCGTAACAGCACCGTTGACCAATCGGCGGTCGTGGGCCGAGAGCCCGCACGCATCCCGCATCTTATTCTCGACACCGGCCCTGCCTCCGTGTCCGAAAATCACTTCTTCGCTGGCCTTGACGCCGGCGGTTCCAAGACGCTGCTGCTCGCCGAATGCGAAGCATGCCCGGAACGGATTGATCGTCATGGACCCGCCGCCAACCCGCAACGGGTCGGAATGGACCAGTCGGTCCAGGTGCTGTCCACGCTGGTACGGAAGACCCTTCGGTCCCAACGGCCCGTCGACCAGCTGTCGGTCTGTGCGGGCGTGGCCGGCGCGGGCCGCCCCGACGAGCAGCAGGCCCTGGCCGACCGGCTTCGCCGGAAACTGAGGGACGACGCAAAGTCGGTCGCTGTAGAGGTGGTCCACGACGCCTACATTGCCCTGGATGCGGCCTTTGGTTCGGAGAGCGGGCTCGTGGTCATCGCGGGTACCGGCTCCGTCGTGCTTGCCCGGACGCGGGCAGGGACCGCCCACCGGGTCGGAGGGTGGGGGCACCTTCTTGGGGATCCGGGCAGCGGGTACGCCATGGGACAGGCGGGCCTACGGGCCGTCGCGGAGGCCTTCGACGGAGGGGCCGATACGACCCTCCGCCCGCGCATCGCCAGGGAGTACGGCGTCGATGAACGGGCCGCTCTCCTTCACTGGGTGTATCGGGACCGTCCCCCCCTTCAGGACGTCGCTCCGCTTGTGATTGAAGCCTCGGCGGACGGGGACGCGGTGGCAACGGACATTCTGACTTCCCAGGTGGCCGAGTTGGTGCGGCAGGTCGAGTGGCTGCTTCGTGAAACGGACGACGTGGCGCCCCGAATTGCACTGCTCGGGGGGATGCTCCAGAACGAGCACTACGCAGCGGCACTCCGACGCGCCCTTGTTGACCAGATCCCGGACTGGTCGGTGGAGGTGCTCCGGCATGAGCCGGCCGTAGGGGCCCTGCGCCGTGCGCGCCGCTTGGATGAGTAAGAAACTCGGACACGCCTGCTCGTTTCCCATCGCCCCGGCAGGAACGAGTCGATGGTGACGCCGGCACGCGGGAGGGGCTGTCACCATGGGGACCCGTGCTGGGGCGGGGCAAGGTGACGAGGCCCACGGCTCATCACATGGCCCGCCGGTTGCGCCGGCGTCGAGATCGTGGGAGGCCGTGTTCGCGCTTCTGCGCTCTCGCCGTGACGTTGTTCGATGCGAGAAGAGCCCCGCGTCTATTTCCCCTGCGTCCCCAATTGCCGCCCTGGCCCATGCTTACGACGCTCGACTTCGTCGTTCTGACGGTGTATCTGCTCGGCGTAGCGGCCTTTGGCGTCTGGGCAGGCGGGCAACAAACGTCCACCGAAGATTACTTTCTTGGGGGGCGGGACCTGCCGTGGTGGGCGGTGTGTTTTTCTGTGGTGGCCACGGAGACGAGCACGCTTACGGTGGTGGGCGTGCCGGCCGTGGCGTACGGGGGCACGCTGACCTTCCTACAGATTACGCTCGGGTACTTGGTGGGGCGCATCCTGGTTGGGGTGTACGTCCTGCCCCGCTACTACGCGGGCCAGCTGGAGACGGCCTACGCGTTCCTCGGCGACCGCTACGGCTCCGTGATGCAGGGCGCCGCGTCGGTGACGTTTCTCGGGACGCGCCTGCTGGCGGACGGCGTGCGTCTTTTCGCCACGGCCATCCCACTGAAGGTGATTGCGAACATGTCGGGGCTGGACGTCAGCTACTTCCAGATCATCCTGGTCATCGGCGTCGTGACGGCCGTCTACACGCTGGTGGGCGGCATTCGGGCGGTCGTGTGGATGGACGTGGTGCAGATGCTGCTGTACGTGGGCGGGGCGCTCGCGGCCATCGGCTTCCTGCTGGGCGATGTGCCCCCGGGCTGGTGGGGCGAGGCGGGGGCGGCCGGCAAGACCAATCTGATCGACCTCGGCCTGGACGAGTCGTTCGGGCGCTGGTGGACGCAGCCCTACACGCTGGGAACGGCCGTGGTGGGCGGGGCCATCTTCTCGATGGCCTCCCACGGCACCGACCAGCTCATCGTGCAGCGCCTGTTGGCTTGCCGCAACGAGGCGGACAGCCGGAAAGCGGTCGTGGGAAGTGCACTTATCGTCATGGTGCAGTTTGCTCTGTTTTTGGGGGTGGGCCTGCTCCTGTGGGCACACTACGGCGGTGCATCCGTCGAGGCGCTCGGGCTTCAGCGGGGCGACGAGGTCTTTCCCAAGTACATCATCGAGGGTCTGCCGGCCGGGCTCTCGGGCCTCATCCTGGCCGGCATCGTGGCGGCGGCCATGAGCTCCCTCTCTTCGTCGCTCAACGCACTGGCCTCGTCGTCGGTCAACGACCTCTACGAGCGCATCTCGGGCCACTCCATGAGCGGGGACCGTGGGCTGCTCGTCTCGCGGCTGCTCACACTGTTTTGGGGGGGCGTCTTCATTGGCTTCGCGAGCCTCTTTCAGGACAGCAGCAACCCCGTCGTGGAGTTGGGGCTCTCGATTGCCTCGTTCACCTACGGGGGCCTGCTTGGGGCCTTCCTGCTCGGCCTGTGCCACGGGGGCACGCGTCAGGCCGACGCGCTGGTGGCGTTCGTCGTCTCGATTGGGGGGATGGTGCTCGTCATTTTCGGCGTGTGGCACAGTCCCGCGGAGGGGTGGCTCTTCGTGCTGAACCCGTCGGATGCCCGCGTGGAGGCGGCGAACCTGCGCACGATTGGCTGGCCCTGGTACACGGCCCTGGGCACCGCCGTCAACTTAGTGATTGGGAGCGTGCTGGCCCTCCGCCACCGGGACGCTGCGGCGGGGGAGTCCGAGTAGAACGGCTGTGGACCGGCACAATGTGGAACCGCTGCAATAATCTTCGGGGGGCGGATCCTGTGTGCACCGGCTGACGTAACGAGATGTGGAAAAGAGAACACTCCCCAAGAGCAGTGGGCTGATTTTCCCGCCTGCTCCCCGCGCATTGCGTCTCCCAGAATCCCAATCGGTTCATGACCAACAGCAAAGGGTGGATTTTTGCCGCTGGCGTAGTGGCGCTCGCCCTCTCCCTTTATCTCTGGTTCAGCGGCAGCGATCAAGCCGCGATCTTTGTGGGCCTATGGGTCCCGTCGCTCTGGATTTTAGCTGATCTCGTTGACCAGGCCGAGACCGCCGCTGCTTAATGAAGGTACTCGTCGAGTACTTCGGAATGTTCATTTTCGCATTCGTCGTCTTCGTAGGGGGGCTCGTAGCTCTTCCCGAGATTGGGGCGCCGGAGACCTCGCTCGGCGAGATGGGAGGGCTTGCCCTGGCATTTATCGTGATCGCAGGGGGGTTCTCCTGGTTCTACAGTGCCGAGCTGCCGTCGGAAACCCAGGGCCCGTCCGGCCGGCGGTCGAGACCAGACGAGCCGCCACGGTAGGCGTTAGTCCGCGTCGCCGGTCTCGACCCCAAGCATGAACTCTTCGCCGCAGAAGTCGCATCGCAACTCGATGGCCTTTTGGGGGCCGCCCTCCATGCCCGTCTTTTGAAACTCCGGCGAGCCGTCCGGGCGGGTCGTCTTGGGCGTCACGTCGTCGAAGGTAAAGTCCCCAGTGAGAACATTGGCGTGCCCGACGGTTCGGTCACACTCCGGACACGAGAAGGGCTGCCGCGCAGACCCGTCGCCGGTCGAAGATCTCTCAGGAGGCTCCATAACAGAAGAGGGGGTTAGAGAAAACAGGCAGGGCGGCGCGAGCAGACACAAGAAGTAGCTCTGGCCGGCCCGCGTGCCGCAGGCCCAAAGAGTGCAGGCGGCGATTAAAAGTGCTCGTGGAGCTTGTCATGCCCCTCCGACGGAACGCCGAGCTCCGCCGTGTTCTGAGTCCCCAGGTGTGGCACCTTGCTCACGCTGACGGGGAGTGACGAGACGGGTTCGTCGACCCCCTCAAGGTGGAGCGTCATTCGGGCCGGATCCATGTCCAGAAGGGCGTCCTGGAGGGCATCGGCAAGAACAGTGCTGTCGGGGAGCAGGGTCAGGCGAACCGAGTAGCCTTTCGGGCGGTCGATGGCGTCATCCGGATGGGGCGTGGCCGAGACCACGCCCTCGTCGATGGCGTCGGTAATGTCGGTGTAGACGTCGTCCGACGCCCGTTGCCACTCGACTTGTTGGATAGACCGAGTCATGGGCAACCGGACTGATGCAGGAAGAGTGCCGGAGGGACCTCGTGCCCGGGGACGCGTCGTGGCCCGACCGGGCACAAAAAGGTGGGCCCGGCAGGGCTCGAACCTGCGACCAGCCGATTATGAGTCGGCGGCTCTAACCAACTGAGCTACGGGCCCGACCGACGTAGCTGTGCCCACGAAGTGGAGACCCATCGGGTTCCGTTTCCCGGACGGAGAGATGCGTGGTGGCCGCGAGAATTCGCCGCCGATCCACGCGACCCATGCAACACGGATTCGGGTGACCAATAGAGGTACTGCGATTCACATCTCGATCCCTTTCCCACAACCGTCCTTTCGCCCCTCATGAAGTTGAAAAGCGCCAAGGACTTGATGACGGCGGACGTGCAGACCGTCGACGCCGACTGGCCGATTGACCGGGTTGCCCAGTTCCTGACCGACCACAGCATTTCCGGTGCACCCGTCGTAAAGGATGACCAACTCGTGGGCGTAATCTCCTTGACGGACATCGCGCGGCACAATGGCACGGCGGGCGAGCCGGCTTCCGACCGCCCCGCCTCGTTTTACCGATCAGAGCTTGAAACCGACTACGCCGAGGAGGACCTGGAGGATCTTCAGATTAGCGAGGGAGGAGAGACAACCGCTGAGCACGTCATGACCCCGCAGGTCTACGATGTGAACGAGCACACTTCGGTCCAGCAGGTGGCACAAGTGATGCATCGTGGGGGGATCCACCGGGTGTTCGTGACGACCGACGGAGAGGTCCGTGGTGTCATCACGGCGCTCGACATGCTGGAGGTCGTGGCGACGATGTAGGGGGGAAGGGCGGGGCGTGTCCAGCACGCGACCGCCTGCCCGCCTGCTCTCCGTCCCCCCTACTGGTCCCGGCCGTACTTGGCAGGCGTGCCCTCGTCCGGGATCGACTCCTCGATGAACGTGCGGATGTCCTCGTTAGAGGTCGCAAGATCCTCCGAGCGCAGGTACATCATGTGGCCGCTCCGGTAGCCTTCGAAGCGGAGCCGGTCACGCATCGTCTCCCGCGTCCCGAGGTTCCACATCACGTACTTGGCCGAGAAGTAGTCCGTGGCCCCGTCGTAGTAGCCGGACTGGACCATCACATGGAGGTAGGGGTTCTGTGCCATCGCCTCCCGGAGATGTGCGCCGGTCTCGTTGTTCTCGTCGTCCCACGGGTAGACGCTGCCGAACGTGTTGTACTGCAGGTCCGTCGTGAAGCCCAGCTCGTCGCGGAGGTAGTGGTTGATGGCCGGGGTAAAGGCGTGGTTCCAGGACGTGAGCTCCGCCGGATAGTCGTATTCGCTTCCGGCATTGGTCACGTCCACCCCTTCGTAGCGGGAGTCGAGGCGGCCCACTGTGTGGCCCTCCTCCTGGAGAAGTTCTTTCCAGAAGGCATCCGCGGGCGCGGCGAGGTTGTGGTTGAGCACAAACTGCTCGGAGACCCCCGAGTAGCGGGCCACCTGTTGGGCCACGGTCTGCCGCCGGTCGTCGTCGATGAAGCCCCCTCGCGTGAGGGCCGGAATGTACTCCTCAACGGTGTAGTTCTCCACCTCGGACAGCAGGTCCTGGAGGTCCCGGTCCTGAAGGGCATCGGGCAGCTGCTCGTGGTACCAGGCCGTCGCCGTGTAGTAGGGCAGCTTGAGCGCCTCGGAGCGCGGGGAGGGGCCGGCCGGCTCCATCCCGAGGCCGGTGGGGGAGACGAGGATCACGCCGTTCAGGTACGTCCAGTGGCTGTTCTGGAGCTCGCCGGCCAGGCCCGCGACGCGGGTGGTGCCGTAGCTCTCCCCGATCAGATACTTTGGGGAGCGCCACCGGCCGTGCCGCGAGATGAACGTGTCGATCCAGTCGGCCAGGTAGTCCACGTCGGCGTTTACCCCGAAGAACTGCTCCGCGTCCGTGTCGTCGTCGATCACGCGGGAGAAGCCGGTGTTGACGGGGTTGACGTATACGATGTCCGCCACGTCGATGATGGACTGGTTGTTGTCTTCGACCCCGTAGGGCTGCACGGGGTAGCCCTCGTCGCTGATGAGCAGGTGCTTGGGACTGGTGTAGCCGAGGTGCATCCAGAGGGAGCCGGAGCCGGGACCGCCGTTAAAGGAGACCATGAGTGGGCGCTCCGCCCGGTCGTCGACGTCCGAGCGGCGGTAGTAGGTGTAGTGGAGCGAGGCGACGGCCGTGTCGTCGTCCCCGTACACCGGCTGCGTGCCGGTCGTAACCTCGTAGGGCACCTCCTCGCCCTTGACCGTCACGCGATCGGTCGCTGTAATCGCCGTGTCGGGCGGAAGGCTGCGCTTGAGCGGGGACGACTCCATGTTCTGAGCGTGGGCCAGGGGAGCCGTCCCGCCGAGCAGAAGGAGGAGAACAGCGGCAATGCTCCACCGAAGGGGAGATGCGTCAGTCATGAACTCGGTATGCAGGTTGAGGAGAGAAGACAGGGGATGGATCAAAAAGAAGAAGGGGGACGGGGGGCCGCCCCTCCCCCTTGCCGTCTTGGCCGTACACTGCGTTAGATGACGTCGTGCTTGCGCCCCACCTCCGTAAATGCGTCGATGGCGCGGTCGAGCTGCTCCTTCGAGTGCGCAGCGGACATCTGCACGCGGATGCGCGCCTCGCCCTCCGGCACGACCGGGTAGCTGAAGCTGATGACGTAGATGCCGCGGTCGAGCAGCTCGTCGGCGATGGCGCCGCTCGTCTTCGCGTCGTAGAACATGATGGGCACGATCGGGTGCTCGCCCGGCTTGATCTCGAAGCCACGGTCTTCCATTTCGGACCGGAAGTAGCGGGCGTTCTCCCAGATTTGCTCCCGCCGCCCGCCGCTCTCCTGCAGCATCTCCAGCACCTTGAGGCTGGCGTTGGCGATCATCGGCGCGATGGCGTTCGAGAAGAGGTAGGGGCGGGACTCCTGCCGCAGCAGGTCGATAATCTCCTTCCGGCCCGTGGTGAAGCCGCCAGTGGCGCCGCCGAGCGCCTTGCCGAGCGTAGAGGTGATGATGTCCACCTCATCGAGCACGCCCTTCGCCTCGCTGGCGCCGCGGCCCTCCTCCCCCATGAACCCCGTGGCGTGGCACTCGTCGACCATCACGAGCGCGTCGTACTCGTCGGCCAGGCGGCACATCTCGTCGAGCTTGGCCACGTCCCCGTCCATCGAGAACACGCCGTCGGTGGCAATCATGCGGGTCTCCGCGTCCTGGGCCGCCTGTAGCTTTGCCTCCAGGTCGTCCATGTCGCTGTGGTCAAAGACATGCAGGTCGGCCTTGCAGAGCCGGATGCCGTCGATGATAGAGGCGTGATTGAGGGCGTCACTGATGATGGCGTCGTCCTCGCCGAGGATGGTTTCGAAGAGGCCCGTGTTGGCGTCGAAGCACGAGTTGTACAGGATCGTATCGCCTGTGTCGTGGAAGTCGGACAGGGCATGCTCCAGGTCCTTGTGCACCGACTGGGTGCCACAGATGAAGCGGACGCTGGCCACGCCAAAGCCGTACCGGTCGACGCCCCGCTTGGCGGCGTCCATGATCTCCGGGTGATTGGCGAGGCCGAGGTAGTTGTTCGCGCAGAAGTTGATGACGTGCTGACCGCCCTCAACTTCAATGTCGGCGTCCTGCTGGGAGGTGATGACGCGTTCTTCGTTGTAGGTGCCGGCGTTCTTGATCTCTTGCAGCGTCTGCCGAAAGTCGGCCGCAACGTCGTCGGTCATAGGCATGGCGGTGTGGGAGGGTTGGGTTGAAATCTAGGTGAGCAGTCGTGGGGCCGCCGAGGTGGTGCAGGCGTGGATGCTATGGGGGTGGAGATTGCATGCGATCCGTCAAGGACCGATGCCTTCCCGCATGCGCCTTTTCCCTCATGCGTCCACGCTTCCACTCTCCCTCGTCTCCGCCCGCAGGTGAGAGAGCATGTCGTCGGTCGTCGCCTCCAGGTCGTACTCCGGGGCCCAGCCCCAGTCGGTTCGGGCCGCCTCGTCGTCGACCGAGGACGGCCAGTTCGCGGCGATGCGCTGCCGCTCGTCCGGCTCGTAGCTGCAGCTGAACGTCGGCACGCGTGCCCGGATCGCCGCGGCCAGTTCCGCCGGAGAGAAGCTAAGGGCGCCTGCGTTGTAGCTGTCCCGCACCGACAGGGCGTCCGCGTCGGCCTCCATCAGGGCGAGGGTTCCCTGGATGGCGTCCGGCATGTACATCATGGGCAGCCGCGTGTCGGGCGCCAGAAAACAGCTGTAGTCCTCGCCCGCCGCGGCCTGGGTCAGCATGTCGACGGCGTAGTCGGTGGTGCCCCCGCCGGGGGCCGTCTTGTAGCTGAGGAGGCCCGGGTAGCGGAGACTCCGCACGTCGAGGTCGTAGCGCTGGTGGTAGTAGCGGCACAGCAGCTCTCCGCTCCGCTTGGTGACCCCGTACATGGTGGTGGGGTCGAGCACCGTGTTCTGGGGCGTACCTTTCCGCGGGGTAGTGGGGCCAAACACGGCGATCGAGCTAGGCCAGAACACCGTATCGACGGGGCGGCGGCGGGCAAGGTCCAGGACGTTTTTGAGCCCGTTCATGTTGACGTCCCAGGCGCGGTCGGGGTCCTGCTCGCCAGTGGCGGAGAGCAGGCTCGCCAGGTGGTAGATCGTGCCAATCTCGTAGCGGTCGAGGACATCGGCCAGGGCCTCACGGTCGCGCACGTCCATCACTTCAAAGGGCGCGGCGGCGGACCGGCCATTGGCCGTCGAGGGCGGGTTCAAGTCCAGGCCCACCACCTGCCCGGGCCCATGACGCCCGCGCAGTGCCTCGACGAGTTCACTACCGATCTGGCCGTTGGCGCCAGTGACCAGGATGCGCATGTACTCGGACGTGTGCGGTGAGAATTGAGTGAGCCCCCATGCGAGACGTGTCGTACTTGCCCCCGAACCGCGGGTTCAGTGTGGCCCTTTCCAGAAACGCTATTCGAGACAGGTTGGAAAACCCTGCAACGAGAAGACGTTGCGACGACGAAGATACTCTACGGGCCGTGCGCCTGTCCGTTCGGAACCGCTTTCACCCGACTGCCGCCGTTCTCGGGGATGGGCGAAGCGCTTCCAGCGAAAATTTTTACGGGTTCTGTAAAATTATTTGTCCGAGATGCTTGACAAACCAAAGAAAGTAGCGTAAGGTAGGGTCGTAACAAAAAGAGATAGAAGCAGCGAGGCCATGCCGCACCGCATCGACGAAATCGACGCGAAGATTCTGGAGTTGCTCCAGCGCGATGGACGCATGCAGCGCAGCGACGTGGCCGAGGAGGTGGACCTCTCCATCTCGGCCGTCAGCGAGCGCATGCGGAAGCTCGAAGAGCGAGACGTCATCGAGGGGTACCGGGCCGTCGTCGATGCCAAGCGACTACGACTCGACATCACGGCGTTCATTCGCGTGTCCGTCGACGGATCGGAGCACTACCCCGATTTCGTCGATCAGGTGAAGGACATGGACCCGGTGTTGGAGCTGCACTCCATCACGGGCGACGGCTCGCACCTGATGAAGGTACGCACGACGGACACAACTGCCCTGGAAGGGTTCCTCTCCGACATCCAGGCCATTGCCGGCGTCAGCAGGACCACCACGAGCATCGTGCTGAGCACCTTCGAGGAAGAGCGCACCGTGCGCACCGAGCCGATGGAGCTGTACGACTACGACGCGTCGTCCGGCGAGTAGGCCCCTGGACGGCGGATTTCTTCGGGGCCCGACTGGTGCGGTTCGGGTCTCCCCCATTCCTCGTTTCCCCAAATCAATCCTCCCGATCATCAATGCCGACTAAAACCGACGTCCTTGAGCAAATTGAGGCCAAAGGCGTGGACTTCCTGCGCCTTCAGTTCATCGACATTCTGGGGACGGTCAAAAACGTCTCCGTACCGGCCCACCAGGCCGAGAAGGCCTTCGAAGAGGGCATTTACTTTGACGGCTCCTCCATTGAGGGCTTCGTCCGCATCCAGGAGTCTGACATGCGCCTGGACCCGGACCCGGACACCTTCGCCATCCTCCCCTGGCGCAGCCAGCGCGGGGACGATACCGTCTCGGCCCGTCTCATCTGCAACATCATCGACACCTCCACCGGCGAGCCCTTCGTGGGGGACCCGCGCTACGTGCTACAGCGCGCCATCGACCGGGCCGCCGACATGGGCTTCGATCTGAACGCGGGGCCCGAGCCCGAATTCTTCGTCTTCGAGAAAGACGAGAATGGACGGGCCACGACCGAGACCCACGACGCAGGCGGCTACTTCGACCTCGCGCCGAAGGACCTCGCGCAGGAGATCCGAGCAGAGGTGATCTACACGCTCGAGGCGATGGGCTTTGAGGTGGAGGCGAGCCACCACGAGGTGGCCCAGGGCCAGCACGAGATCGACTTCAAGTACGACGACGCGCTGACCACGGCGGACAACATCGCCACCTTCCGGTCGGTCGTGCGGGCAATTGCGGAGCTGCACGACGTACACGCCACGTTCATGCCGAAACCGATCGCCGGCATCAACGGCTCGGGCATGCACACGCACCTCTCGCTGTTCGAGGACGGGGAGAATGCCTTCCACGACGGCGACGATGAATTCGACCTGAGCGACACCGCGTACGATTTCCTCGGCGGCATCCTCGAGCACGCACCGGCCCTGACGGCTATCTGCAACCCGACCGTCAACTCGTACAAGCGGCTCGTGCCCGGGTACGAGGCGCCGATCTACGTGGCCTGGAGCGACGTCAACCGCTCGGCCCTCGTGCGGAAGCCGGCGGCCCGCATCCCGGCGGCCTCGCGGATTGAGCTCCGCTCGCCGGACCCGTCCAGCAACCCGTACCTCGCGCTTGCGACGATGCTGCACGCCGGGCTCGACGGCATCGAGAAGGGGCTCTCCGCGCCCGATCCAGTCCGCGAAAACATCTACGAGTTTACCGAGGCGGACCGCAAGGAGCGCGGCATCGAGACGCTCCCGAGCACGCTCGGCCAGGCGGTAACGGCCTTGCAGGCGGATGACGTGGTCCTCGACGCCCTGGGGCCGCACGTGAGCGAGAAGTTCACCCAGGCCAAGACGCAGGAGTACACCGAATTCCTCGCGTCGGTCTCGCAGTGGGAGCTCGACCGCTACCTGGAGACGTTCTAACGGTTCCAACGAAAAGACATCTGGAGCCCATAGCAAACGCCGAAGCGGCCGGTGTCCCGAGCGGGGCATCGGCCGTTTCTACGGGGCGTAGAGGGACCCGCCAGACGCAGGAATGTCGTTCGGCGTGGGAGTGGTCCTTCGAGTGTCCTCTTCGGAAATGGAGGACATGTGCCCCGTCGTATGCGTCAGGCCCGGATGTTGCCACTTCAAAAAGACCAGCGTGCCACGCCCACGGTGCTCGTGGGGTTTGAAGTGGCGCTCAAATTCGTGCTGGGGCCCAGTCTTCAATTCCTCGCAGCCCGAAGAACCCCCGGCTCGCCGGCCAACCCGCGGCGCGGTAATTTTGAAGGCCCGCCAATTTTTCGCCTCCGCGCAGTGGCGTGCCCTATCGTCCTGGCATTCTCCGCCTCCGGACCGTTACCTTGCACGCAGAAGCAACCTCACACCCATCCTGTACCGAGTCTTTCCCAGCCCCGAATGATTGACCGCTATACCCGCCCGCCGATGGGCGACCTCTGGAGCGAAGAGCAGAAGTTTCAGTCCTGGCTCGACGTGGAGCTGGCCGCCTGTGCCGCGTGGAGCGAGATCGGCGCGATTCCGCCCGAGGACGTGGAGACCCTGTACGACGAGGCCGACTTCGACGTCGATCGCATCCACGAGATTGAGAAGGAGACGAAGCACGACGTGGTGGCGTTCACGCGGGCGGTGAGCGAGACGCTGGGGGAGGAGAAGAAGTGGATCCACTACGGCCTCACCTCGACCGACGTGGTGGACACCGCCTACATGGTGCGGATCAAGAAGGCAAACAGCCTCATCCGCACCCAGCTCGACGGGATGATCGAGACGCTGGCGGACAAGGCGCGGGAGCACAAGCACACCCTCACGATGGGGCGCACGCACGGGGTGCACGCCGAGCCCACGACGTTCGGCCTCAAGATGGCCCGCTACTACGACGAGATGACCCGCCAGAAGGAGCGCTTCGAGCGGGCCGCCGAAGAGATGCGGATGGGCAAGCTCTCTGGGGCCGTGGGCACGTTCGCCCACATCCCGCCCGAGGTGGAGCGCTTCACGTGCGAGCGCCTTGGCCTCAAGCCGGCGCCCATCTCCACGCAGGTTCTCTCGCGCGACCGCCACGCGAACTACCTGAGCGTGATCGCGGGCATCGGGGCCACGCTCGAAAAGATGGCCGTGGAGGTGCGGCACCTCCAGCGCAGCGAGGTGCGGGAGGCGGAAGAGGCGTTCAGTGCCGGCCAGAAGGGCTCCTCCGCCATGCCCCACAAGCGCAACCCGGTCGGCTCCGAAAACATCACCGGCTGCGCGCGGCTCCTGCGCGGCTACATGAACAGCGAGTTCGACAACGTGGCGCTCTGGCACGAGCGCGACATCAGCCACTCCTCGGTCGAGCGCATCGTGCTGCCGGACGCGACGACGCTGCTGCACTACGCCCTCCGCCGCTTCCGCGGCATCATCGACGACCTGGTGGTCTACGAGGAGACCATGCGCGAGAACATGGAGGAGACCTACGGCCTCTACAACAGCCAGCGCCTCATGCTGAAGCTAATCGACACAGGGCTCAGCCGGGAGGAGGCGTACGACCGGGTCCAGCCCCTCGCCATGACCGCGTGGGAGGAGGAGCGCCCGTTCCAGGAGGTCGTGGCGGCGTCCGACGACATCACGGAGGTGCTGTCCGAGGACGAGATTGAGGAGGCGTTCGACCCGACCTACCACGTCCGCAACGTGGACCGCATCTTCCGACGGGTGGGGCTGGAAGAGTGAGCATGGTGTTGAGGACATGCTGGACGGGGCCTGTGAAGCCACTTCGGCACTGCCGATTTCCAGGATGGCCTGCGGAAGGTGGATGTGCCGCCGCTCTTTGTGCAGGACAGTGATGACCGGATCGTCCCGATTGAGGCGTCGGCACGGCCGGCCTCGTAGCTCGTCGAGAGAAGCGGCAACCGCCCATCTGACTGGTGCCGCGTCGCCGGAGCCTGAGAACGAGGCCCCATGGCCGTGCTCTGTGCGGGAAAGCGTATCGATTCCATCCCCAGTGGAGAAGCCCAGTACGTCCGGGTGAACCCGCCCCTCGCCAGCCTCGATGACGGTCAGTTGACGGTCCGCCGCGCCGCGGTGCAGCGTTAGACGCTCCGTACCGCCCATGAGCGCGCGACAACGCCGGGTATGCTCTGGAGGGATCCGCGCGCAACATAACCTGCTCGACGACGCCCTGCGGGTGCCACAACTGGAAACGGAGCCGGTGCTGTAATCCGTACAGAACCGGTGCTGTAATCCGTACAGAATAAGCCTGACCTCCGGTTGCGCCCGCCGCCTTTGTCCTCGGCGATCCCTACACGTGGGAGCACGGAACGATTGAAGACGAAACTCTCCTGCAACATCCAACGGTCCCGGCAGCACACGGGCACGCCGCTTTGGGCATTCCGCGGATCGCCCGCTACACTGGAAATTCGGTGTCCGCTTTGTCCGGCCCGCAAGGAACAGACGTCCCTCTCAGCCCACCTCCTGATTCCGACTCGGTGGTACGGATCTTGTGCGCAGGACATACGCGGATCTTTGTGAATCGCCTCCGTCCCTAGAACCCTCTGGACGAATTGCCCCACGTGTAGGTCACCATTTTCTGAATGCGCCGTACAGACGACCGCTACGCCCCCATTGAAAGCTACGCCGTCATTGGCGACTGTGCGAGTGCCGCCCTTGTGGGCGCGGATGGCGCAATCGACTGGCTCTGCTGGCCGCGGTTCGACAGCCCGTCCGTCTTCGCCGCCCTGCTGCACGCGGAGCGTGGGGGGCGATTTCAGGTGCGGCCGAAGAAGGAGTTTTCGGTGGAACGGCGGTACATGGGCGATACGAACGTACTGGAAACGACCTTCACGACGGAGACGGGCGTGCTTCGCCTGACGGACCTGATGCCGGTGGGGCCTCCCGAGGCGTACCGGCGCGAGCTGTGGCCGACCCGCGAGATTCTTCGCCGGGTGGAGTGTGTGGAGGGAACGGTGACGGCCCGTGTTGTCTGCGAGCCGCGCCTCGACTACGCGCAGGCCGACCCTGTCTTTGACGACCGGGGCGACCACGGGTTTTTCTGCAACCACGACGGGGCCGTGCTCGTCGTGCGGAGCGAGGTGCCCCTCCGCCGGTCGACCGACCGGCACGTCCTTCGGGGCGAACAGACCCTTCAGGCGGGCGACCGCCGGTTCCTGTCCCTCGCGTACGACGAGGATGCCCCCGCCACGCTGCCGCTTCTGGGAGACCACGCCGAGCGAAAGCTGGCCCGGACGATCAACTACTGGCGTGACTGGGCGGGGCGGTGCGAGTACGACGGGCCCTACCGCGACGCCGTGGTGCGGAGCGCCCTCACCCTCAAGCTCATGACCTTCGCCCCGTCGGGCGCCATCGTGGCGGCCCCCACCACCTCCCTCCCCGAAGCGATTGGGGGCGAGCGGAACTGGGACTACCGCTACTGCTGGCTCCGCGATGCGGCCCTGACGCTGCGGGCCCTCTACGAACTGGGCTATGAAGATGAGGGGCGGGCCTTTTTCTCGTGGCTCCTGCATACCACCCGACCGACCGCGCCGAAGTTGCAGGTCATGTACGACGTGTACGGCAACACCAGCTTAACGGAGCAGACGCTGTCACACCTGGAGGGCTATCGGCAGTCGCCGCCGGTGCGGGTGGGCAATGGCGCGCACGATCAGCTCCAGCTCGACACGTACGGGGAGCTCATCAGCGCGGCCTACGAGTTCGTGCAGCGGGAGCACGAGCTGGACGCCTGGCACCGGCGCCTCCTCGTCAGCCTGGGCAACGAGGTGTGCGAGCGTTGGACGGAGCCGGACGAGGGCATTTGGGAGGTGCGTTCCGGGCGCCACCACCATACGTTTTCGAAAGCAATGTGCTGGGTCGCCCTGGAGCGCCTTCTGGCGCTGCACGAGGAGGGGTACGTCACCGTTCCGGTCGACCGCTACCGGACGGAGGCCGCCAACATTCGCGCCGCGGTGGAGGAACAGGGCTACAACGAGGAGAGGGAGAGCTACGTTGCCACGTTTGGCGGGGATCGGCTGGACGCAAGCCTGCTTCTGCTTCCCACCTACGGGTACGAGGAGGCGACGAGCCCGCGCATGAAATCCACCTTTGCCCGCATCCATGAGGAGCTGGCCCAGAACGGGCTCCTCCACCGGTACCCGCCCGACACCGACGATGGATTTACGTCCGAGGAAGGGGCCTTCGGCCTCTGCAGCTTCTGGGACGAAGAGATGTTTGCCCGGCTGGGGCGGCTCGACGAGGCGCGTGCGAAGCTCGGCGAGACGATCGGGTACGCGAACGACCTTGGGCTCTTCGCCGAAGAGATCGATCCGGAGACCGGGACGTTCCTGGGGAATTTTCCACAGGCGTTTACGCACGTCGGGCTCATCAACGCCGCCATCACCCTCACGAAGGCCGAGGAGGAGGCCCCCACTGCCCTGTACGAACATCCCGACCCACAATGACGTCACTACTGGCCCTCAATTTTGGCTCGGCCCTGCTGTGGGGTCTCTTCGCCACGGGCATGCTCACGCTGCTGATGTCGGGGAGCCAGGGTCTGGGGTGGTCCCGGATCAGCTTTCCGTACATGATTGGGAGTATGTTCACGTCTCATCGGGGCCGGGCAATGGGAGTTGGCTTCCTGGTGCACCTCGCGTTCGGAATGAGCTTCGCGCTCCTCTACGCGTTGGTCTTTGAGAGTTGGCAGTGGGCCACGTGGTGGCTTGGAGGGTTGCTCGGCGTCTTCCACGGACTGTTCCTGCTCGCCGTGCTGATGCCCGCACTGCCGGATCTCCATCCGCGCATGGCGAGCACCCACCAGGGGCCCACGCCCACACGGCAACTGGAGCCGCCCGGCTTTCTGGCGCTGAACTACGGCCGCAGCACCCCGGTGCTGACGATCGTGGGGCACATCCTCTACGGGATTCTCCTCGGGCTTTTCTATCCGCTCGGGGGCGGGGGGTTGCTGTAAGAACTGTGCGATGCGGCACGGGATGTTCCGCCCCCGGATGAACGTTACGAGGAAGCACAGGTAGAGGCCTCAACCGGCCTTGCGACTCTCTGCAATTCGCTTCGGGCCTGTGCTCCGCCTCAGCCTCTACATTCTCGCTGGGCTTCTCGTCCTTGTCCTCCTCGGCTACTTCGTGGGGGCCGCTCCCATTGCCGACGCCCGGTATAACACCGTTCAGGCCGAGCCGCCCTATGCCCCTTCGGGGCGGGCAAAGGCCCTGCACGACACCCTGATGGTCGCGGATCTCCACAACGACCTGTTGCTGTGGGGCCGCGATCCGCTGGAGCGCCACGACCGCGGCCACACCGACGTGCCGCGGCTGCGGGAGGGTGGGATGGGCCTACAGGTGTTGGCCGCCGTCACGCAGGTGCCGCGGGGACGCAGCTACGAGGGAACGAGCGCTGATGCCCTCGACCAAATTCCGTTTCTTGCTGCCGCCCAGCGCTGGCCCGTCCGCACCTGGACGAGCCGCCTGGAACGGGCCCGATACCAGGCCGAGAAGCTCCGTCGCGCCGCGGCCCGCGATGAGGGCCTGATGCTCCTCCGAAGTCGGGCCGACCTGGATACTCTGCTCGCGCGGCGCGACGAAAATCGGGCTGCGATGGGGACCCTGCTCGCCGTCGAGGGCCTGCACGCGCTGGAGGGAGAGACAGCGCACGTCGATACGCTCGCCGACGACGGCTACCGCATGATGAGCCTCACCCATCTGCATGACAACGCCCTCGGCGGATCGTCGACGGGGCTAAGGCACGGCGGTCTGACGGACTTCGGCGCCGCGGTGGTCGATCGGCTCGCGGCCCGCGATGTCACAATTGACCTCGCCCACGCGTCCGAGGCGCTCATCGACGATGTGCTGGCGCGGACCAGCGGGCCCGTCGTCGTGAGCCACACCGGTGTGCGGGCCACCTGCGACAGCCCGCGCAACCTGAGCGACCGGCACATCGAGGCCGTCGCCGTCCGGGGCGGCGTCATTGGCGTGGGGCTCTGGGAGACGGCGGTGTGCGGCACCGGCCCCGCCGCCACGGCCGCGGCGATGCGGTACGTCGCTGACCGTGTGGGGGTGGAGCATGTGGCACTCGGCACCGACTTCGACGGGACGGTCTCGGTGCCGTTCGACGCCACCGGCCTGCCGCTTCTCACGGAGGCCCTTCTCGACGAAGGGTTTACCCCCCAGGAGACCGAGCAGATCATGGGGAAGAATGTCGTGCGGGTGCTGCGACGCACGTTGCCGCCCGCGGAGTAGGACGTCCCCCCGCAAACGGGAGCTACTGTCCCCGGGGAACTGGATTCAGGGGCCTGGAGTGCTGCACGTCCGGAATCGCAATGTAGGCGTCGATCGACACGAGGGCCTTGCGGAGCTTGTCGGGGAGGAAGTCTCAGTCGAAGTATCGGGGGGCAAAGGGCCCGCAGGTCGATGACCGTGATCGCATCGTCACGCAGGTGCTTTTGGAAGGGGCCGTCCTCACCGCCCAGCCAGGTGGTGCACGCCCCGCCCCGTCCTGTCAGGTCTTCCGGACCTGCCCGCCGTTGCAGTCGGCCATCACGTGGAAGGTGTCTTCGTCGCGCGCACGGCCCCACTCGGCCATGAAGCCCCCGAGTGGAATATAGAACCCGTCCGAGGTGTGTTTAGTGGTGTGGGCGTCTTTGGGAACGACCTTGGGCACCTCGCCATGCTCGGCCTCCCACTACCAGATGTAGTCGATCAACTGCTCCTTCATGAGGCTCTCCCGGCGGTCCGGCTCTCGAGGAAAGACCCGTCGGTCCGCACGTATGGGGCGTAGACCGCGTTGCTTTCCAGAAGTGCGTCGATGCGGGCGAGGGTCGTTTCGTCGCCGCGCGGCTCGAAGGCAGTCCGAAGCGACCGGAGGGCCGAGGGGGACGCCGTTGCGACGGCCGGCCCGCCCCCAGGCCTCCGTCATTTGCGTGCGGGCCTCCTGCACGGCTGCCTTCTCCCGGTCGGTCTCGGCCTGTTCGGCCAGGGCAGGGCGTCCAGGTGCATCGAGAGACTGAAAATAAACTCGTAGTCGATCCCCCAGATTGGAGCGCTGGCCTCGATCATGCGAGCGGCTCTCTCCACCTCCTCTCCGCTTCGGCCCCCATACGGGCACGGTCCCGCCTACACCCTGCTCGACGTGCGGCTGCGCTCCGCCATGCCGTCGGTGCCGGGCCTGAGTGTGAACATCACCGCCAAAAACGTACTCGGCACCAAGCACCGGGAGTTTGTGGGGGCGCCGGCCCTGGGTCGCATGATCATTGCGCGACTCGTGTATGAGCTTCCGTAACCAGCCCAGACGGAAGAGAGAACAAACAGGAGCCCGATTGGTCGTGCCACGGTGGTTTCACTCGCTCTTTGGGCCGCGGAGCGGGCGCATCGTTGCATCCGTAGGGGCTGTTCTGTACCGTACATTGTTCCCATGCATCCTTTGCAAAGAACATTCGCCCCTCCTCGGACCGTCTGACCGCGACCGGCCATGTTTGGTGACTTTGTGCCGCTGTTTATCATGATTGCGCTGGCCCTGGGGCTGGCCCTCACCCTGCTGGCGGCGGCCGCGTACATCGGGCCCAGTCGGCCCAGTGACACGAAGACCATGCCCTACGAAAGCGGCATGGACCCGGTGGGAAGTGCCCGTGAGCGGTACTCGGTGAAGTTTTACCTCGTGGCCATGATCTTCATTGTCTTCGACGTGGAGGTTGTGTTCATGTGGCCGTGGGCCGCCAGCTTCCAAAGCTTCGTCGACAGTGGCGCGGGCCTGGGCGTGATCGCCGTCATCTCGTTGTTCACGCTCATCCTGCTCGTCGGCCTGCTCTACGATGTGAAGAAGGGCGGGCTGGACTTCGAGCAGTAGGGACAGAGACCAGCGGGGCGGCCAACGAGAACGTGACGTCCTCTGTACGTTCGCGCGGGGTGGGGCGGGGGTGAAACAGGGGGGGACCCGTATCATTTAATGCGGTGTACCAAAAGCATACGACTACATTATCCCACCTGGGAAGGTCGTACGCTCCGTTTCCAAACCCTTCTGAACCGCCCGACTCTTCACTGCTATGGCTGGATCTTCCGGAACCAACGGGCAGGGCTTCTTCACGACTCGCGTGGACGACTTCCTGAACTGGGCCCGCTCAAACTCGCTCATGCCCATGCCGATGGGGCTGGCCTGCTGTGCCATCGAGATGATGGGCTTCGCGGGACCGAAGTACGACTCGGCCCGCTTTGGGAGCGAGGCGATGCGGTTCTCCCCGCGCCAGGCCGACCTCATGATCGTGGCCGGCTGGTGCTCCTACAAGATGAGTCACGCCATCCGCCGCGTGTGGGACCAGATGGGCGACCCGAAGTGGTGCATCGCTATGGGTGCCTGCGCCTCTACCGGCGGCATGCATCGCTGCTACGGTGTGGTGCAGGGCGTGGACAACTTCCTGCCGGTCGACGTCTACATCTCCGGCTGCCCGCCCCGCCCCGAGTCGGTGCTGCACGCGCTGATGGACATTCAGGAGAAGATCCGCAACGAGTACTCCGTGGTGCAGGACTATGAGTTTGGGAAGGCCCGGGAGCGCGCCCCGATCATGCCGGAGAACACAAGCAGGTTCCCGGGGCAGCTCGAGAAGCCGAAGACCTCGAACCTCACCCTGGAGGCCCCGGACGCCGATGACGCGGAGAGCACCTCCACGCCGGAGCCGGTTGCCGCGTAGGCACCTCGCCGTTCCGCCCGCTGCGTTTCCTCTTGCAAGCCGGCGTCCGAGCGTCCGCGACGCCCCAACACGACGGAGTGCCGATGAGCAACCCCGACAACCCCCGCGACTCGAATCCCAAAGACCCCGAGGAGCTTCGGTTCCATTACACCCCGACCGACGAGCCTGGGCCCGAGCAGGAAACCGAGAACACCCACGCGAAGGACACGACCCGCGTCCCGGAGGTCATCGACGCCCTGCGGGAGGAGTTCGGGGCGGCCGTTCTCGACGTTGAGCGCTACGCGAACGAGGATACCGTCTACGTCGAGAAGAACCGCATCCGGGAGATCTGCCGCTTTCTGAAGGAGGAAGAGAGCTTCGACTACTTCGTCGACCTTGGGGGCATGGACCGGTTCACCGCGGAGGATCGCTACGAGGTGTTCTACAACCTGGTGAGCACCGAACGGCAGAAGCGCCTTCGCCTCAAGGTGCAGGTCGACGAGGAGGACATGCGGGTGCCGAGCGTGACGGAGGTATACCGGGCGGCCAATTGGAACGAGCGGGAGGCCTACGACATGTTCGGCTTCACGTTCGTCGACCACCCGGATCCCCGGCGCATGTACATGCCGGAGGACTTCGACTATCACCCGTTGCGCAAGGAGTTTCCGCAGCTGGGCGTTCCGGGCTCGCTGCCGCTTCCGCCGCAGACGCCGGACGGGGAGCTCACGATGGATCCCTTTGCCGCCGCCCACGGCTCCCAGCCGGTCAAGAGCTACGAGGAGCCCGCCACCGACGCCGATTCGGAGTAGGCGCTGCACCGCCGACCGCTCGGACGCCCTAACGCACAGACGCACACCCAGCATGCCTCAGACGCACAAGCCCGACTTTCCCGGGAACGATCTCGGCGACCAGTTTCGGTTCTGGCCGAAGCACAACGAAAAGATCTACGAGCGGCTGGAGAACAAGCACGCTTGGCTCGAGGAGAAGCGGGCCGCCGCGCAGGGGGACGGGAAGCCGCCGACGACGCAGCGATCGGAGGTGGACCCACTGGAGAACGAGATGATCCTCAACATCGGGCCGCAGCACCCGGCCACGCACGGGGTGCTGCGCTGCGTTGTGAAGATGGACGGAGAGACGATCGAGAAGTCCGTTCTCGACATTGGGTACCTGCACCGCGGCATCGAGAAGCTCGCGGAGCACAAGACGTACCAGGAGTTCATGCCGTACACCGACCGCATGGACTACCTGTCGCCCTACTCCAACAATGTGGCGTGGTGCCTGGCCGTGGAGAAGCTGGCCGACATTGAAGTGCCGGAGCGGGCGCAGTGGATCCGCATGATCATGAGCGAGCTGGCGCGCATCTCCTCGCACTGCCTCTGGCTCGGGGTGGGAATGATGGACGCAGGGGCCGTATCCGGGTTTGTCTGGACTTTCCAGGAGCGGGAGGAAATCTATTCGATCATGGACGAGGTGGCGGGGGCCCGCTTCACGGTAAGCCACAGTCGCATCGGCGGGGTGGCCAATGACTTCTCGCCCCGTTCGATTGAGATGATCCGTGACTTCGTCGACACGTTTCCGGACCGGATCGCGGGCTGGGAGGGCCTGCTGAACAAGAACCGCATCTGGGTGGAGCGCAACAAGGGGGTGGGCCGTGTGACGAAGGAGGAGGCGTTGGAGCTTGGCCTGACGGGCCCAAACCTGCGCGGCTCCGGGGTGCCCTACGACGTGCGCCGCTTCGAGCCGTACCTGAAGTACGACGAGGTCGACTTCACCATCCCGGTGCGCGAGGAGGGCGACTGCCTGGCCCGCTACTTCCTGCGCCTCGACGAGATGAAGCAGAGCGTGCGCATCATCGAGCAGTGCCTCGACCGCATGACGGAGGGGCCCATCCGCTCCGACGACGCGAAGGAGGCCTACCCGTCGAAAGAGGAGGTCTATTACTCGATGGAGGGCATGATCCACGACTTCATGTACACCGACGTGGGCACCGTGCCGCCGAAGGGTGCCCACTCCTACCACGCCATTGAGTCCCCCAAGGGCGAGCTCGGGTTCTACCTGACGTCCGACGGCACCGGGCGGCCCTGGCGCGTGCGCATCAACGCCCCGTCGTTCACGAACCTGCAGGCGATGGAGCACATGCTCGAGGGAGAAATGGTGGCCGACACGGTCGTCATCATCGGTTCGCTCGATCCGGTCATGGGGGAGGCGGACAAGTAGTCCGCGTTCAACCGGCGACTGTCGAGTGTCGAGGAGCCTGGCATCCGGCATCGCATTCGCTCGCAGGCATTCGCCATTCGAACATTGACACTCGAACATGTCTAGTTTCGACGTTCAACAGCCCATTGTCGAGCTTCCGGACCAGGACCCCGATCCGGCGTTCTCGGAGGACGAGCTCGTGTGGACCGACGAGGAAGAAGAGCAGATTGAGGCCTGGAAGGACCAGTACGCGGAAGACCAGGGCGCCATCATGAAGGTGCTGTGGCTGGCCCAGGAGAAGTTTGGGTACCTGGCCCCAGAAGTGATCCAGCTCTGCGCGGACACCCTCGACATGACGTTCACGCAGGCCTACGGCGTCGCGACCTTTTACCACCAGTATTTCAAGGAGGAGAAGGGCACCTACGTGTTCGACGTGTGCACCTGCTTCACCTGCCAGGTGTGCGGGGGGTACGACATTCTGCACTACCTGGAAGAAAAGCTGGGCGTCCACGCGGGCGAGACGACCGACGACGGGATGTTTACGGTCCAGGAGGCCGAGTGCCTCGGGGCCTGCGGCTCGGCGCCCATGATGGAAATTACGAACGGCGTTTACGTCCACAACCTGACCCCCGAAAAGATCGACGACCTCATTGAGAGCCTGCGCGCGGGGGAGGTCCCCTCGTTCACATCGATGACGCTGCCCCAGGACGAAGAGGAGCTGGACGGCAACCGCCGCACCGACGTCGAAAACACAGAGACGTACCAGACGCAGCCCCGGGCGGAGCACACGGAATGAATCGGGACGCGTGAGGCGCGAGGCTGTTTTCCCGTCCACGGGTCATTCGCTATTCGACCCCTCGAAATTCAACACTGCACATGGAAGCGAACGGAACGCCCCAAAGTCCGGCCGGCGACTGGCGCTCGTACGAGCGGATGCTCCTGCCGCCCATCCAAGACCTTCACAAGCTGGGCGTGTACGAGGAGCACGGGGGGTACGGCCGCCTCCGCCGCGTCCTGGAGAACGACGCGTTTGAGCCGGGCGACGTCACCGACGAGGTCAAAGCCTCCGGGCTCACCGGGCGCGGTGGGGCCGGCTTCCCCACGGGAATCAAGTGGACCTTCATGCCGGAGCCGGACGACCGCCCGCGCTTCATCGGCGTCAATGCCGACGAGAGCGAGCCGGGCACCTTCAAGGACCGGCAGGTGATGGAGTACAACCCGCACCTGATGCTCGAAGGCATTCTCCTGGCCGGGTACGCCCTCCACATCGACACGGCCTACGTCTACATCCGGGGCGAGTACACCGACTGGATCGTGCACCTGAAGCAGCAACTGGAGAAGGCCTACGAGGCGGGCTACGTGGGCGAGAACATCATGGGCTCGGGCTTCACGATGGACATCGTCCTCCACAAGGGAGCCGGGGCCTACATCTGTGGGGAGGAGACGAGCCTGATGGAGAGCATAGAAGGCAAGCGCGGGTATCCCCGCTACAAGCCGCCCTTTCCGGCGCAGAGCGGCATCTTTGGGTGCCCCACGACCATCAACAACGCCGAGACGCTGGCCCACATTCCGCTCATCATGGAGCAGGGGGGCGAGGCGTACGCAAACATCGGGGCGGGGGACATGCCGGGACCGGCCCTCTACGGGATGTCCGGGCACGTGAAGAACCCCGGCGTCTACGAATTCCCGACGGGGATGCTGCTGACCGACATGATCTACGACGTGTGCGGCGGAATGGCCCGCGACAAGGGCCTGAAGGCCGTAGTGCCCGGCGGGTCCTCGGTGCCGCCGGTGCCGGCCGACCAGATTGATGGCATCTCGATGAACGACGAGAGCCTCGGCGAGGTGGGCTCGCGGACGGGGACGTTCTGCCCGCTCGTCCTCGACGAAGAGACCGACATGGTCTCGTTCCTCCGCCGCGTGGCGCACTTCTACCAGGACGAAACCTGCGGTCAGTGCACGCCCTGCCGCGAGGGAACGAGCTGGCTCGAAAAGATTCTCGCCCGCATCGACGAGGGGGAGGGGCGCATGCGTGACATTGACCTTCTTCTCGAGCTCTGCGACAACATGGACGGGGGGCGCACCATTTGTGCCTTCGCGGACGGCGCCGTGGGGCCGGTACGGGCCACCGTCAAGCGGTTCCGAGAGGAGTTTGTGGCGAAGTGCCAGGCGTCCGTCCACCCCGTGAGCACCGAGGTGTCCGCCGGCGCAGAGTCGGCTGTGGCGGCGACGGAGTAGGCCACAGCCACGCGTTGGGAAGACGAGTTGCTTCAGTGCCGCCCCGTTGCTGCTTTATGCTCCGATGCGCCGCGATTCTTCTCGGAGGGGTTTTGCTCGGGGCCTGTAGCACAGGCGAGACAGACGTCACCGGGGCCGAAGAGACCTGGGGTACATCCGTCGACGCGACGGAGGCCGTCCTGGCTTCGGCCGTTGCGGCAGAGGCGAGCGCCTATGAGGGGCGTCCGGTGGCCGTGGAGGGGCGCATCGCCGCCGTCGGGACAGCCGGGTGCGAGGTCACACTCGCGGCCGGCAGTCGGCCCCTCGTCGTGGCGGCCCCCGCCACTGAGGCCAGCGGCTGTGCCTGGACCGTGCCGGGGGACGCGCAGGGATTTGCGGTCGCCACCGGCACGTTGCGTACCACGGACGACACACTCCGCCTGACTGCAGACGGCGTGCGGGTCACGCCCATCCGCCCCACGAGCCCAGCCTCCCCGTCGAACCCGTAGTGTCGTGGCGACCGTAATGCCCTAGCCACGCCGCTTAAGGCCCACCGTGATGCCCTCGAAAAACAGGGGGCTTTGGAGTCGGGCCCCGAACACCCCCTGATGTTTTCCGCTCAACCCTGAACGCTGATTGTCTACCGCTATGTCCATCGTCACTGTCGACGGAACGACCTACGAGTACGAGGGGGAGCAGAAGCTCTTGCAGTTCTGCCTGAACCAGGGCATTGAGCTGCCCCACTTCTGCTACCACCCCGCCATGTCCATTCCGGCCAACTGCCGGCAGTGCCTCGTGAAGGTGGGCATGCCGAAGGAGGACCGCGAGACCGGCGAGGTGGTGCGCAACGGCGACGGGGAGCCCGAAATTCAGTACTTCCCACAGCTGCAGGCCAGCTGCACGGTCGATCTCCGGGACGGCATGGTCGTGAAGACGCACCGCACCAGTGAGGAGGTGGAGCAGGCGCAGACCGACAACCTGGAGTTCCTGCTGACGAACCACCCGCTCGACTGCCCGATCTGTGACCAGGCCGGTCACTGTCCGCTCCAGATTCAGTCCTACAAGTACGGGCCGGAGGGCTCCCGCTTCGAGTTCCGCAAGGTGCACAAGCCGAAGCGTGTGAAGCTGGGCCCCCGCGTGACGCTCGACGCCGAGCGGTGCATCAACTGCACCCGCTGCACCCGCTTTACCGACGAGGTGTCGGAGAGCAACCAGCTCACCATTGCGAACCGGGGCGTCAAGAACCACCCAATCACTGCCCCGGGCGAGACGTTCGACGACCCCTACTCGATGAATACGATCGACATCTGCCCGGTGGGCGCGCTCACGTCGTCGGACTTCCGCTTCAAGGCGCGCATCTGGGAGATGAGCTCCACGCCGTCGATCACGACGACCAACGCCACGGGCGCGAGCTGCCACTACTGGGTGCGCGACAACCAGGTGCTGCGCATCACGCCCCGGCAAAACATGGAGGTCAACGAGTACTGGCTCCCCGACGAGGATCGGCTCGTCTACAACCAGTTCAACGACAACCGCCCGGAGGGCCCGCACATCCGGCGCAACGACACGCGGACGCAGAGCAACTGGCAGCAGGCCTACGCCCGGACCGCCTCGCTGCTGGGCAGTGCCGATCCGGAGCGCATCCTGTTCCTCGGCTCGGCCCACGCGACGGTGGAGGACAACTACCTGCTCACGCAGCTGGCCGACGCGGTGGGCGCCGACGCGCCGCGATACATCCCGCACGTGGAGCCGGGTGCGGGCGACGACTGGCTCATCACCGACGACAAGACGCCCAACGCCGAGGGATGCGAGCGCCTCGGCATCCGCCCGGTCGACGAAGAGCTGGTCGGCTCCCGCATCGCGAGCGGCGAGTATGACCTGGTGTACGTCCTGGAAGACGACCCCGTCGGGTCGGGGCTCTGCGACGCGGAGGCCCTGGCCGACACGGACGTGGTGCTCCACTACTACAACACGACGAACGAAACGCTGCCCCGCGCCACCGCGGCCCTGCCCGCGGCAATGGTGGTCGAGACGGTGGGCACCTACGTGAATCAGGACGGCCACGCCCAGCGCGTGCGTCCGGCGAAGGAGATTCAGGGTGTCAACCGCACGCTCATGATGGAGATGGGCACCAACCGGGAGGATGAGCACGGCACACCGTTCGACCGCTGGCACAACGACGAGAACCGCATCAACTGCAAGCCCAGCTGGGACATTCTCCCCGAAGTCGCGGCGAAGCTCGGCGAAGACATGAACTACCCGAAGGGCCCGGAGCAGATCATGGACGAGGTCCAGTCCACGCTCGATGCCTTCGCGGGCGCCACCTACGAGGCGATGGGGATGAAGGGAACGAAGCTGGAGGACGTGGAGACGGGAGAGGCGGTGTGATGCCCCGGCGCCCGGTCACGCGCCGCCACCGACGCGCCATCGATCAGCGAGCCGCCACTATCGGATGCAGGGCGGGGAGGTGCCTGTTGTCGATAGCAGAACGCCGCACGTTCTAAGAAGGCGGAACCCGCGTGCGCGAACACGCTCCGCGGACGCCTTCTCGGATTGCTTTCCACACGGCCAGTCGCTGCCGTCCGATGAGCCAGCTCGAATACCTTGTCGCCCTCATCTCCATCATCATCGGATTGGCGCTCGCCGACATGCTCCAGAGCGTCCGGGAGCTCGTCCGCCCCGACCGCGCTGTCCGCTGGCACTGGCTACCCCTTCTCTGGGCCACGACCGTTTTCCTGTTGGTCCTGCAATTTTGGTGGGCCTCGTTCGGCGTCCTGCAGGGCGAGATCTTCGGCCACGTTCTAGGTTTCCTTCCGTTCCTGCTGATGTTTCTGGTGCTGTATCTGATCTGCGCGTTTGCCCTGCCGGATCCGGACTGGGAGTCATCGCCCGCCTCAGGGCTCGACTCGGAGACCGCCTCGGAGGAGAGCTCCGCGCTTAGCCTAAAAACCTTCTACTTCTCGGCGGCCCACCGTCGGTGGTTCTTCGGCGCGTTCATCGCCTTGCTGATCCTCAATCAAGTAGTCAACATCTCCTTCAGTGCGCTCTCAACCGAAATGACTTTAAACGCGCTGGATCGGGCCAGAGGGGCCTTCCCCAGCCTGCTGTCTGCGGGTCTGCTCTTCGGACTGATTGTGAGCAGGCGATGGTGGCTGCACGCCACTGTCGCTGTGCTCTTCTTCGCCGCCATCGTCTATGCCCTAGCGACCCAGATCCCCCCGCTGGGCTAAACGCACCAGCAGGTTCCAGTCGCAGAGAAGAACACTGCGGCCGGCGCTTGCCAGCACGATGATTTTGAGCCCGAGGGCCTGTCCACACCGATCCGGTTTGCTCCGCCTGCGCCCGCACAGTCCGGACGGCTAAGTAGGTGGTACCTACAGGGGGGGAGATGGGAGGAGCGGATTCCCTACCCCCTGAAGAGCATCCCGAGAAAATGGGCGCTAGGCCCCTGTCTCAAACTCGAATCCGAACAGGCAGGAAGGGGCTGGTTGCCCTCATCGCTGTCTTGCAGAACGATTGTGAGGGTCATCCCGCCGTACGCTCCGGGATCGGACCGTTACGGACCGAAGATGCCAGTGAGCTGTTTTTGACGCAAGTCAGAATCAGCTCAGGTTCCCCACCTCGGTAGCGCTAGACGACAAAGCGCCATAGCGTCTCATTGCGTCTCTTCGTCTCGTCTCGACCCACCGATGATCGACTGGACCTGGATCCGCGCGGCGGAAGATGCACCGCTCATGATCGTCTTCTCGGCCGTGGCGCTGTACGCACTACTCATCCTGTACACCCGCCTCGTTGGGCTGCGGAGCTTCTCGAAGATGAGCGGGTTCGATTTCGCCATCACCATTGCCATCGGGTCGATCCTTGCCAGCGTCACGCTCTGGCAGAAGCCGACGCTGTGGGAGGGAGCGGTTGCGCTCGCCGTGCTCTTTGGGCTGCAGTTTGTAGTGGGGACGCTCCGCAAGCGACTTCCCGGCGTCAAGACCCTCGTCGACAACGCGCCGCTCCTCCTCATGGACGGCCCCGAGGTGCTGTCCGACAACCTGCGCCGTGCCAACATGACCGAGGCCGACCTGCACGCCAAGCTGCGCGAAGCAAACGTGACACGACTGGTGCAGGTGCGCGCCGTGGTCATGGAGTCGACGGGAGACGTGTCTGTGCTGCACGCTCCTCCGGACGCACCGGCCCTCGACGATGCCCTGCTCGAAGATGTGCAGGGCGTTCCGCGGTAGCAACGGGGCCCCAAGTCCGGAACGCACTGTTAGCACCAGTCGTGTGAGATGCCCTGCATACTGCCTGAATCCATCGTCGCTCGCGCCCATGAACATTGCTCTGGCCCAGATCAACCCCACCATCGGGGACCTGGAGGGCAATCGGAAACTGATCCTCGACTACGCCCGGCGAGGGGATGACCGCGGGGCGGACCTCGTCGTCTTCCCCGAGCTTTGCGTAACGGGGTACCCCCCGGAGGACCTGCTCGAAAATCCGTTCTTCAAACGGGCCGTCCAGCGCACGGTCGACCACCTGGCCCAGGCCCTGCCGTCGGACCTCGGCGTCATCATCGGGGCGCCGGTGCCCAACGGCGACCGGTTCGGCAAGCCCCTCCGCAACGCCGCGTTGCTTCTGGAGGACGGGGCCGTGCAGGACCGTGTCTACAAGACCCTGCTCCCGACCTACGACATTTTCGACGAGGACCGGCACTTCGAGCCCGCCGAGGAGCGACGCCTGCTCGAATGGCGGGGTGTGCGCATCGGGCTCCACGTCTGCGAAGACATGTGGAACGTGCATCAGCCCGAGGGGATCGACCAGAGCGAGCAGTACGAACACGATCCGGTCGCGGAGCTAGCGGCCCTGGACCCGGACTTCTTCGTAAACATCAGCGCCTCCCCGTTCTCGATCGGGAAGCACAAGGTCCGCGACAAGCTCGTGGAGCACATCTGTCGCCGCCACGAGCGCCCGTTCCTGCTCTGCAATCAGGTGGGCGCCAACACCGAAATTATCCACGATGGCGACAGCCGCGTGCACGCCGCCGACGGCACCCAGGTCGAATGTGCGGCCTCCTTCGAGGAAGACCTGCTCTTCTGGGACACCGAGGCCTCCAACGAGGCCTGCACGACGGGGCGCGACGCGACCGCAGACCTGCATGAGGCGCTCGTTCTTGGCGTCCGCGACTACTACGAGAAGACCGGCATTTTCGACAAGGCCCTCGTGGGCCTTTCGGGGGGCATCGACTCGGCGGTCACCTGCGCCCTGGCTGTCGAGGCGCTGGGCCCGGAGCGCGTGGTGGGGGTGACCATGCCCTCTGAAATCTCGTCGGAGGGGTCCATCACCGACTCCCAGGCGCTCGCCGACAACCTGGGCATCGAGTTTAAGGAGATCCCGATCGAGCCGGCGGTCGACGCGTTCGACGACATGCTGGCCGAGGAATTTGCGGGGACCGAGCCCGGCGTGGCCGAAGAAAACATCCAGTCCCGGGCCCGCGGGGTCACGCTCATGGCGCTGTCGAACAAGTTCGGTCACCTGCTGCTGTCGACGGGCAACAAGAGCGAGGTGGCCATCGGCTACGTGACGCTCTACGGCGACACGAACGGGGGGCTGGCGGTGCTGAGCGACGTGCTCAAAACGCGCGTCTACGAGCTGGCCCGCCACATCAACGCGCGGGCCGGAGAGAACGTGATCCCACAGAACACCATCGACAAGCCCCCTTCCGCGGAGCTGCGGACGGGCCAGAAGGACACCGACACGCTGCCGCCCTACGAGACGCTCGACGCCATTCTGGAGCGGTATGTGGAGCAGAAGAAAGAACTGGGGACCATCGTCGGGGAGACAAGCCTCGACGAGGACCTCGTGCGTGGTGTGCTGCGGCAGGTCGACCAGAACGAGTACAAGCGGCGCCAGGCGCCCCCCGGCCTCCGGGTCACCGAGAAGGCCTTCGGCATCGGCCGCCGCATTCCGATCGTTATGGAATGGGACCGCGAGGCCATGGAGGCGCTCGCCGCCGAGGAGCCTGTATCGAACCTGTAGCGTTAGAGGGCCGTCACGACGCCGGGACGGGCTCCTCTTCCTTTCATACCTCCCCCCTGACTGATGCGTGTCTTTTGGATTGCTGGCGCCGTCCTGCTCCTCGACCAGGCCGCCAAGGCGACGGTCCTCCAGTTCATGTACCGCGAGCAGTCCATCCCCCTCCTCGGGGACTGGCTGCGGCTGACCTTCACGGAAAACCCGGGCATGGCGTTCGGCATCACGATCGGCCCGCCCGGGACCGTGACCATCCTCTCACTCCTCGCGACCGTGCTTGTCGGGGCGTACATCTACCAGGTGCGCAACGACTACGCGCCCTACCGATGGAGCCTGGCCTTCATCCTGGGCGGGGCGCTGGGCAACATCGTCGACCGTGTCTTCTACGGCGTGCTGCTCGACTACGGCCCATACTTCACCGGGCGCGTGGTCGATTTCATTCACGTGAGCCTCTGGCAGGGCTTCATTCCCCGGATTATTCCGGTGTTTGGGGGGGCGTACATGGAGTTGTTTCCCATCTGGAACGTGGCCGACATGTCGATTGTCCTCGGGGTCGTCGGGGTCATGATCTTCCACCAGGCCTTCCACGAGCGCCGGATTGCGAAGCGCCGGGCGGCCAGTGCCGGTGGGCGAACGTGGCGACGGCCCGCGGCGGTCTTCTCGGACCTGGGCCTGGAGGCGCCCCCGCCGCCCCCGTCGGCCCTGACGCAGGCAGACGCCCCTGCGCCGCGCGACGAGGCGGCCTCCGAAAACGGTTCGGCCTCCTCCCGGTCGTCGGCCGTCTCGGAGACGCAGCTCTAGCCGCTCCGGCGAGCGGAGCGGGCCACCGGCCGTGCAACGCGAGGAACGGTGGCCCGTTGTACGCCCTGTGAACTGAGGGCCCGGTCCGGGTTTGGCGCACCGGCCCGGCCGTGCCGCGGCCCTTCACTGGACGCCCATCCGATGGCCCTTCGTGCCTCATGCCTGACCTTTCGACGATCCGCAACTTCTGCATCATCGCGCACATCGACCACGGGAAGAGCACCCTGGCCGATCGGCTCCTGGAGCGCACCGGGACCATCACCGAGCGCGAGATGAAGGAGCAGACGCTCGACGACATGGACCTGGAGCGGGAGCGGGGCATTACCATCAAGAGCCACGCCGTCCGCATGAGGCACGCCGCCCCGGATGGGGAGGAGTACACGCTTAACCTCATCGACACGCCCGGGCACGTCGACTTCACCTACGAGGTGAGCCGCGCGCTCAAGGCCTGCGAGGGGGCCATCCTGCTGGTCGACGCGGCGCAGGGCATCGAGGCCCAGACCATCTCCAACCTGTGGCTTGCCCTGGAGCAGGACCTGGAGATCATCCCCGTCATCAACAAGATTGACCTGCCGGTGGCCCGGCCCGACGAGGTGGCACAGGCCCTGGAGGACCTGATCGGGGAGCCCGCCGAGGACATCCTCCAGATCAGCGCCAAGACGGGCGAGGGGGTCGACGAGATGCTCGACCTTATGATCGACCGGGTGCCGCCCCCGTCCGGCGACCCGGACGCGCCGCTGCGCGCCCTCATCTTCGATTCCATCTACGACTCGTACCGGGGCTCTGTCGTCTACGCCCGCGTCTTCGACGGCACGCTGGAGGCGGGGGACACGATGGAGTTCATGTCCAACAAGAAGCAGTACGACGCCGAGGAAATGGGCATCCTGCGGATGGGGCGGCAGAAGGTCGACACGTTCACGGCGGGCGACGTGGGCTACATCATCGGCTCCATCAAGGACATTCAGGATGCGCGCGTCGGCGACACCATCACGACGGCCAGTGACCCCGCCGAGGAGCCGATTCCGGGCTTCGAGGAGGTAAAGCCCATGGTCTTCAGCGGCATCTATCCCACCGAGACCGACGACTTCGAGGAGCTGCGCGGCGCGCTCGAGAAGCTGCAGCTCAACGACGCCTCGCTCACGTACCAGGCCGAGAGCTCTTCCGCGCTCGGGTACGGCTTTCGGGTGGGCTTCCTGGGCCTGCTCCACATGGAAATCATCCAGGAGCGACTGGAGCGTGAGTTCGACCTGGACATCATCACCACGGTGCCCAACGTGGAGTACGAGGTGGAGGTCGAGGAGAAGGGGGAGCCCAAGGCCGTGGCGGTCGACAAGCCCGAGGACATGCCGCACTACGGCGACATCGAGGCGGTCCACGAGCCCTACGTGAAGGCCGACATCATTACGCCGAGTGACTACATCGGCAACGTCATTGAGCTCTGTGAGAAGCGGCGTGGGGAGTACGGGAGCCAGCGCTGGCTCGACGGACAGACGGTGAAGCTCGAGTACGAGCTGCCCCTCGCAGAGATTGTCTTCGACTTCTACGACAACCTCAAGAGCGCGAGCCGCGGCTACGCCTCGTTCGACTATGAGCTGCTGGAGTACCGCGAGAGCGACCTCGTAAAGCTGACCATCCTGATCGACGAGAAGCCGGCCGAGCCCCTCTCCACCATCGTCCACCGCGACTCCGCCCACGAGGTGGGGCGCAAGCTCGCCAAGAAGCTCAAGGACGTCATCCCCCGACAGCTCTACGAGGTGCCCATTCAGGCGTCGATCGGGAGCCGCATCGTGGCCCGCGAGACGATCAAGGCGCAGCGCAAGGACGTGACGGCCAAGTGCTACGGCGGAGACGTGAGCCGCAAGAAAAAGCTGCTGGAGGAGCAGAAGGAGGGCAAGAAACGCATGAAACAGATGGGAGAGATCGACGTCCCGCAGGAGGCCTTCCTCGCCATTCTCTCCGTCGACGAAGACTAGGCAGGCGTCCACTCAGAGCGCGAAGCCGCCGACGGAGTGCAGGGGGAGGTAAAGCGCCACGCTTCTTTTCGCCCCGGAACGACGACCCGAGCATGAGACACCCGCCCGGATGGCACCCGCAGGAGGGCTTTCGTTCCGGCGCCCTGTGCGCCGTCTATCTGCTGGGATGGGCCTTCCTGACGATGGGACTGGCCGGGCCGGCCGCCGCCCAGACAACGGGGGGAGATGAGAGCCTCATCGAGCGCTACCAGGACGAGCGGTACCGCGCCCTGGCGCGTCGTCACCTGCGCCGGGAGGGCACATGGCCGACGCACCCCCCTATGGCGATTCCCACCCCCACCGATTCGCTCCGTCTCGTCCGTCCCACCTCCGCCCCCCCAGCGGCCCAATCCCCAACGTTTCCCCTCGAGGACGTGCGTCCGGTGCGGCACCTGGAGCGTGGGTGGTTTCGGGAGCGATTCGCGGATGCGGAGTGGTCCTTTCTTGGCGACACCTCCGACCACACGTTCCTCGATACGACCCGGACCCCCGCCCTCCGGGCGCGCCTGCAGGCCGAGTTTGGGGATCCGACCCAGACGCTCGCCGACGCTCCGCTCGATGATCCCCCAACGGACCGGCCCCAGTTCGAGTACTGGTTCGTAGTCAACGACTCCATCCCCGTGCAGGTCACGGATGGACGAGGCCCGCAGGGGCGCGGCCTCATCGTAGCGGCAGACCGGGCGTATCGGGACCAGCTTCGGGGACTGCGGGACACCCTGCTTGCCCCCCTCCGGAATGTGGGAACGGCGCCGCATGTTGATTACTACTACGATGAGCGCCGCGAGCGGTGGTACCGCGCCGGGTTCGACGGCCAGTCGTTCTTCTTGACACCAATCTCGCGTGGCGACATCGTGCCGGGGCGCCGCCCCCGTCTCGATACGGTGCGCACCTCGAAGGCCTCCGCGTCCTCGCGCCCATCATCGCCGTAGCCCAAAGGCGGGCAGGCTGAACCGCACTCCACCTCATTCCACCTACACACTAGCATGTCGACCGACGATTCGAGCCGGGACGCCGACGCGCACAAGAGCGAGCTTCGACAGTGGGGCGAGTCTCTCGTCGTGGCCATCGTGATCGTCCTCATCGTGCGGTCGCTGCTGTTTGACCTCTTCCGCATTCCCACGCCCTCGATGGAAGAAAACCTCCTCGTGGGGGATTACCTCGTCGTATCGAAGCTGCACTACGGGCCCCGAACGCCGGTCTCGCTGGGCATTCCACTGACGTCCATTCACCTCCCGGGCGTCACGTTTCCGTATCACCGCCTGCCCGGGTTCTCGAAGGTGCAGCGGGGAGACCCGATCGTGTTCAACTACCCGCCCGACGACGAGCCGATCGACCGCAAGGTGCACTACGTAAAGCGGGTTATTGGCATGCCGGGCGACACCCTGTCGGTACAGGACAAGCTCGTGAACATCAATGGGAGCCCCCTGCCCATCGGGCGCGGCATGCAGCAGTACTGGACCGTTACCAAAAGCGACGCGCGCTACCAGATCCCCCGGAGACGCATGGAGGAAATGGGCATTAGCGAGGTGCGGCGGACCGACCGGGCCGAGACGGTACGCGTGCTGGCGACGCCCAGGGGGGCGAAGCAAATCCGTCAGCGGTCGTGGGTGCGCTCCATCGAGCCCTACGTTCTGAACAGCGACGAGTACAGCGATCTCATGTACCCCTCCGGACGAGGGTACACGCCGGACAACTACGGGCCCGTCCACATTCCGGCGAAGGGGACCACCGTGGAGCTCACGGACCAGAACTGGGCCCTTTACAGGCCGGTCATCGTGCGGTATGAGGACCACGACGCTCGGCAGATGACGGACTCCACCTTCGCCATCGATGGGGCCCGCACGACCACATACACGTTTCAGCAGGACTACTTTTTCGCGATGGGGGACAACCGGGACAATTCGCAGGACAGCCGGTTCTGGGGCTTCGTGCCCATGGATCACGTCGTGGGCAAGGCCGTCCTCACGTACTTCTCGTGGGATCACGAGGAGTGGCTCCCGCGCTTCGGGCGCATCATGCGGCCCATCGCGGACGACGGCATCTTCCGCGAACAGACGGTCATGAACCAATTACCTGAGGGCCAGACGGCCGGCCGCCACCGTCCCGACTCGTCGTCCGGGGCCCGCCCGTCGGTGGTTACGGATCGGTCTCCACGCGTCGAGGAGCTCGGGGACGTGCCCTAGTCCCGCCTCTTGCCCCCGCACGTTCCGAGATGGGGATTTCGCTAACGGGAGGCCCGCTGTTCTCGAAGCCGGTCCCACATCTCTTGCTGGTTGGTACCGGCCGGCACATCGTAGGGGCTACTCGGCAGCCCCACGCGCCTCAGCACCGGGTACCGGGCCTTGTACTCGAACGGCTTCGGGGTGCCCTCCGGATCGTCGCCCACCACGAGCACCATGGTGCCCGGCTCCATGAGCCTGCCCTGGCCCGATGAAGGCCCCATGTGTCCCTTCGTCGTCTGCCAGGGCTCGGCCCAGTCGTAGATCCACTTGGCATCGGCGTCGACGAGGCGCACACAGCCGTGGCTCGTAGGGCCGCCCGTGGGCATCGAGTACTGGTGGACGTGGATGCCGCGGGCCGCGTGAAAGTTAAAGACCCAGCGCATCGTCCACTCTTCGCCGGGCGGGCTCATCGTCGAGACGCGCTCCTTCTCCTTCCAGTTAAAGTTGAACCGGCCCGTCGGCGTGGCCGTGGAGTCGGGGTTGCCGGTGTTCACGATGCCCCAGCGCGCGAGTTGGCCGTACTCGTACGCGGCGAAGGCCTGCACTGTCTTGTGGATGACGAACAGCTTCTGGATGCGGTGGGCCTCCGGGTAGTAGCGGGGAAACGGGGAGTAGGCCCGAAAGTCGAGGCCAAACTCGGTGGGCACGACGAGCGTGTCGCCGAGGGGCGTGTTCTCGACCGTTTGTCGGTTGAGCAGTTCGACGAGCTGGGACCGTTCGCGGCCCGTCTCGGAGTTTCCGTTCCCGATGCGCTGGTAGAACCGGTCGCGGGCCACCACACTGTTGCCGCTCGGGGCGTTGAGCACGGCGTACTCGTAGTACACCTCGGGCAGGTCGTTGAGATTATCGGCCTGCCGGGCCAGGATGTTCTCGATGGCGTACTGATCGAAGTACCCCTGCGCCGCGGCGGGCGAGGACATGCCCGGCAGGAGCAGGAGCACGCCGAGACCGACGAGGAGCAGCGTCCTGTACGTGCGCATGGATCAGTGACGGACTGTATCGGAAAGGCGAGAGCGTGTACCCGTGTGGGAAGGGTCCGTTTCTCGGCCGGCGCGCTCGGCGACTACGGAAGGCATACGCGTTCGCGGAGGGCGTCGATGACGCTGGTCTCCCCCAGCACGATGAGAATGTCCCCCGCATCGATGCGTTCGGTGGGGGAGGGGTTGAACGTCATTGCACCGGTGTCGGCGTCAATGATGCCGATGACGATCGCCTCAAACTCCTGACGGAAGTTGCTCTCGGCCAGTGTCTGGCCGGCCAGGGGGGCGTTCCGGTGCACCTGCACCTCGTCGATCTGGCGGCTCAGCGCGCTGGTGTGGAGGACGCGCTCCAGAAAGTCGTCGGTGTGGGGGCGCAGCACGACCTGCGCCATGCGGTCGGCGCCCACCTCGCTCGGGGCGATGACTTTGTCGGCCCCAGCGTTGCGCAGCTTGCTGAGGTTGTCGTGGTCGATGGTGCGGGCCAGGATATAGAGGTCCGGGTTCATCTCGCGGGCCGTGAGGGCCACGAAGACGTTGCTGCTGTCTTCGGGGAGGGTGAGGATCAGCCCGCGGGCTCGCTCGATGCCCGCGGCGCGGAGGGTTTCCTCGTCCTCGGCGTTGCCCTGCACGTGGAGGCGCTCGTCCTCGGACAGGTCTGCGGCAATGTCGTCATCGACGTCGACGACGACCACTGACTTCCCTTCCCGGAGCAGGTCCTCCGTGAGTCGCTCCCCGACGCGCCCGTACCCACAGACGATGTAGTGGTCCGAAAGCGCGTCGATCCGTTTCATAATGCGTCGTTCGCGGAGGCGGTCGCTGACGAGGAGAAGCTGGGCGGAGCGGATGGCGACGAAGCTGAGAATCCCGATGCCGGTGCTCCCGAGGGCAAAGGTAAAGAACCGCCCCGCGTCCGACAGGGGCTTTACCTCCTGGAAGCCGATCGTCGAGAGGGTGATGAACGTCATGTAGAGCCCGTCGGCCACCGACCATTCCTCGAGCAGGACGTAGCCCGCAGTGCCGACGGCAAACAGAAGCAGTAGCGCCAGAACCGCCAGAAAGATCTCGCGGCGGGACGGGTCCATCCGGGCCAGCCACGCGATCAGGGCCTCCCATGGGGTCCGGATGAAGGCCATGAGGCGACGAGGAGAAGGATACAAAGCGGCGATCAGCGGACCGGCGCGAACGAGGTGCTAAGCGCCGGCCGGCGTGCTCAGCAGTTGGGCGTGCCACGACTCACGGGCCGGCGTCTCGAACTCCCCGTTGCGAAGGGCGTCCAGCGTCGTGAGGCTCGGGTCGAACACCGGCGTATCGGCCGTCACGGCGCCGTCGTCTGCGCGCTGCTGAAAAGTACGGCGGGAGACCGCGGCCACCTCCCCGTCGGCGGTGCGGTACAGCACGTCGAGCGAAGGGACCCAGTCGATGGACAGGGCGGACGCCGCGTCGTCGATCGCGTGAACCAGATCGTCGATGCCGCATCCGGAAATGTCGCCCCCTCCGACCGGTGCGGCGGCGACGACGAGAAACCGGTCGTCGAGAATGGTCGCGGTCCCCTCCACGGGGCGCTGGTGGGAGGTCCACTCGTCCATGAACGCCGAGAGCCGGTCGAGCAGCGCCGACTGCGTGGCGTCATCGAGCGGCGCGGCGGCTGCGTGGATCCAAAGGCGCGCGTCGTCGGGAAGGGCGGAGAAGGCGGAGGCGTCGGCCATGGGGCACGGAGCGACAGGTGGAGAAGCGTCGAACGTCCTTTCTTGTAAGCCGGCTCCGGCCGTTTGTTTGTCGACAGGCCGCTGGCTGGCGCCGGACCGCCACAACAGGGCCGAGGGCCGCAACGAACCGAGGAACGAGGACGTCGGGCCGTCGTGATATGGTATGTGAAGAAAATAAAAAGAGAAGTGAGCTTGAACTGACGGGTTCGGGCGCCTCCCGAATGCCGTTCGTGCCTCTGCAGAAATCCGCCCCGCTCCGCCCATGTCCCGCTATCGTGATGTCGTCGGTTGGATCAATGAGCATCGGGCGGTGGCCCTCGATCTCGTCCGCATCTATCTTGGCGTCGGGCTGTTCGTCCGCGGCGTGCTGTTCGCCTACGAGAGCCAGGGGGTGAGCGTCCTCGTGGACCTGTCCGGGTTTTCGGTGGGCTCGGCGGTGCTTGCCCACTACGTGACGTTCGCGCACCTGATGGGCGGGCTCATGTTGGCCGTGGGGCTGCTCACCCGCCTCGCGGCGCTCGTACAGATCCCCATCCTGGCCGGGGCGGTCTTTCTGGTGCACCTGGAGCAGGGGCTCCTGACCGCCGATCAGTCCCTTGAGTTTTCGGCCCTCGTCCTTGTCCTGCTCGTAGTGGTTTTCATCTTTGGGCCGGGGGAGTGGGCCGCCGACCAGTACGTCTTTGAGCGAGAGCCGGAGCTGCAGGACGAAGACCCGGAGCTCTGGTGGCGCGACGAAGACTTTGAGCCGACGCCCACCCCGGAGCCCACAGGGGGAGAGAACGGGGTGGCCGTGGCGTCGGCGTCAGCGGCAAGCGCAAAAGAGCTTCTCGCTGAGCGCGTGGACGAGGAGCCGTGTGCGTGTGGCCACGACCTGTCCCATCCCCGGGTGGCTGTGGAGCCGAAGTACGGGTGGAGTGCCGGCTTCTTCTTCATGCTTGGGGTCTCGGCGCCCCTGCAGGAGGTCGTGTTCTACTGCGAGGAGTGCGGCACCGTGATGAAGCGCACGCGAGACGCCGAACTCCTTCGGCGGTACCGCTGGCACACGTCCTGAACCTTGAGGGCGGTTGGGCGTGGGAGGGGGCATCGCGGTCATTGACCACGGACGACGCGGCGCATCAACACAAGCTCGCATCCCCTCCTTCTTCGATGAGCGGAGAGTCGGCCGACGGAACTGTGGAATCGGACTCCGGTGGGCCGGCGGAGGCGCCCGCGGCGCTCGTGCTGGGTGGGGGCGGAGCCCGGGCCGCATACCAGACCGGCGTCCTTCACTACGTGGGGGAGGCGTTTCCCGAGGCGTCGGTGCCGCTCATGACGGGCGTGTCGGCGGGGTCCATCAACGCCGCGCACCTCGCGGCCGACCCCGGGCCGTGGAAGGACCGCACCGCGCGGCTCGTGCGCTACTGGGAGGACCTGACGGCGGACGACGTGTTTGCGCCGCGCTCTCCCTGGACGATCGCGCGGTCGATGCTGTGGGGGCGGCGGCCGAGCAAAAGGCAGACCCTTCTGGACACGGCACCCCTCCGTGCCTACCTCGACCGGCGCCTCCCGACGGACGACACGGGCCGGCTCACGGGCGTGGCCGATAACATAGAGGCCGGGCGCCTGGAGGGCCTCGCCATCTCTACCTCCAACTACGCCACGCTCCAGACGGTGACGTGGGTACAGGGGGGCTCGATGCGAGACTGGGAGCGGCCCAACCGAATTGGTCGGCGGACGATCCTCAGCCTCGACCACGTCATGGCCTCCACGGCCCTGCCCATGGTGTTTCCGGCGGTGCGCCTCGGCGACGCCTGGTACGGCGACGGGGGGCTCCGCATGCTCGATCCCCTCGCGCCGGCCGTCCACCTGGGGGCGGATCGTCTCTTCGTCGTCTCGACCCGTTACGAGCGGTCCCAGGCCGAGGCCAACCGGTCGGCCCGCACGCCGGCCTATCCGTCGCTTTTCCAAATGATGGGCATCCTCGCCAACGTGCTCATGCTCGACGTGCTGGAGCACGACGCCGCCGTGCTGCGTCGCATCAACCGCCTCGTGCGAAAGCTGCGCCCGGAGGAGCACGAGCCGCTCCAGCCCATCGACCTGCTCGTCCTACGGCCGTCCGTCGACCTCGGGGCCCTGGCGGGGGACTACCAGATGGACCTCGGCGGGGCCATGGGACGCCTTCTGTCCGCGGTGCAGTGGCGCACCGACCCCCCGCCCGACTGGTGGAGCATGCTGCTCTTCCAGCCCGACTATCTGGACCGCCTCCTCGAGATCGGCTACAACGACGCGCAGCGCCAGCACGACCGCATCGAGGCCTTCTTTGCGCGAGAGCCGATTGATCAGTCGGCGTCCGTGTCCTTCCGTTCGTAGGTGACGAAGCGGAAGCCGTCCCGTGCGTCCACGGCAGTCTCTTCAAACACGTCCCCAATGAGGTGCCTGAACGGAGGGAAGAAGGTGTCGCCCGCGTACTCGCCCTCCACCAGGGTCAGCTCCAGCCGGTCGGCGTGCGGGAGGAACTGTTCGTAGACCGACTCGCCCCCGCCGATGAAGACGGTGTCGTCGTCGGGCAGGGCGTCGAGGGCCGCGTCGACGGAGGCGTAGGTTTCTACCTCGGGGTACTCCTCGTAGCCGTCCTTCGTGGTGAGGACCACCATCTTCCGGTCGGGCAGCGGGCCGCCGAACTGGTGCACGATGGACTCAAACGTGCGCCGGCCCATCAGCAGCGGGTGCCCGGTGGTGAGCGCCTTGAAGTGCTGCAGGTCCTCCGGGATGTGCCAGGGGAGGTCCTTGTCCTTCCCAATGACCCGGTTTTCTTCGGCGACAGCGGCGATGAGGACGAGTTCAGGCATGAGATCAGTGGCAAGAAGAAGAGATTGGGAGGGAAAAGAAAGAGAAAACCGTTCATGTGTTGTCTGCGAAACGGGATGTCTCGGCAAAAGAGGTAGGCTCCGGGTCGTGGCCCAGCGCCGCTTCGAGACGGCGCCCGGCCGCGAGCAGTTCGGCGTCCGAACCGCACCGGGCGTGCACCTGCAGGCCGATGGGGCGCCCGTCCGACGACTGGCCGGCGGGCAGGGTGAGAATGGGATGGCCCGTGACGGCCGTGGGGCAGTTGTAGGGCGCGATGGGGAGCGCGTAGGGAACCGAGACGCCCTCAATGTCGAGGGCGGCCCCGATGCGGCGGTGGGCAAAGGCGGGCGTAGCGGCCACGGGCGTCACCCACAGGTCCCAGTCGCCGAAGAAGGCATTGAGGGTGGTGGTGAGGGCGTCCTTCCGGTCGAGCGCGTCGAAGTAGCCGCGTGGCCCGAGGTTGGCGCCCGTGGCCATCTGCCCGGCGAGAAAGCCGTACTGCGACCGTACGTAGCCCTGCCACACCAGCTGCCGGAATGGCGTCGTCCGCAGGGGGGCGGGCAGTCCCGCCGTGATCTCGAAGCCCTGGATGCGGGCCCAGGTGTCAAGGGCGTCCTCCGTGTCGATCGGAGCAGGGCGGTGCGCCACGCTGCACCCGGCGGTGCGCCAGGCGTCGACGGCGTCGCGGAGCACGCGCTGGGTGTCGGTGTCGACGGGCACGCCGCCCAACTCGGGCGTCACGGCGATGCGCAGGGCATCGGCCGGGGGAATGGGGATGTCGGTCGGGGCCGCCGAGCCCGAGAGGGCGGTCCAGGCCAGCTGCAGGTCTTCGACGGTGCGGGCCATCGGGCCGGCCACGGCGACGTGGCGCACCGTCGCGGGGCGGTCGGGCGGGCGGATGCCGCGCAGGGGAGCGTCTTCCGTCGGGCGCAGGCCGGCGACCCCGCAAAAGTGGGACGGCACGCGGATGGAGCCCCCTACGTCGGCCCCCAACTCCAGCGGCGACAGGCCCGCCGCCAGGGCCGCCGCGGAGCCGCCCGAGCTTCCGCCGGGCGTGCAGTCCAGGGCCCACGGATTGTTGGCGCGGCCAAATGTCGGGTTTTGGCACTGCCAGTCGTAGGCCGCAAACGGCAGGTTGGTCTTGCCCATCAGGATCGCCCCCGCCTCTTTAAGGCGGTGGACCTGCGGGGCGTCGGTGTCGGGAACGAAGTCCTCGTAGCTGGGTAGGGCGTAGGTGGTGCGCAGCCCGGCGGTCGAGAACTGATCCTTGGCCGTGAAGGGCACGCCGTGCAGCGGGCCCCACACCTCGTCCCGCGCCAGCGCCGCGTCGGCGGCGTCCGCCCGAGCCCGCGCCCGGTTCGTGTTGAGCGTCACCACGGCATTCACGGCCGGGTTTCGGCGCTCGATGCGGTCCAGATGCGCCTCCAGCACCTCGACGGCAGAGACCTTGCGGGCACGGATGCGGCGGGCCAGCTCAACGGCAGAGCAGGACGTGAGGTCGAGCACGTTGTGAGACACGAGGAGGCAGTAAGCGACGAACGCCTGCTCGTACGGTGGGACGAGCGGTGGGATTCAGTTCGATCTCCGACTCGCCGGACAGGGGACAAAAAATAAGGACCCGAAGGCCCCGGTCGCAGCTCGACCGGGACGCTTCGGGGCCCCACCGCTCTGAAAATCCGTATAGGGTATGGTTCGGTCCCCCTTGCTCAATTCCGTACCGCCCGTCTGCATTGGGGGAATGCAAAGACGCAAAGTGGACTACGAGAATAACATTAACAAGTCTATGAACCGTCTCCGGTCGGCGCAAGGGATCTTTGACGAGTGGGAGCTACGGTCGATGAGCGGGATATGCGTTCGACGAGCGATGAGGGTGGGCAAAGCCGCCGCCCGTGAGCCCTCGTCTCGGAGCAGGCGGTCCTCGTGAATACCGGCGTACCGGCGACATCACACAGTACGGGTTTTCCCTGAACCTGACGCCCCACTTGACCCGTTTGGGGCCTCTACACTCAGGCCAACGGTTTTTTCTGCCGATGTCTCGGACATACGCCTACTGGATTTGTCAGCTCGGCGGGTGGGCCGGATACGCGGTGATGCGCATCACCCTGATCTCTTTCTTCCAGCCCATCACGTGGGAGCGGGCTGCCTCCTACGCCGTCCTCGTGGTGGCCGGCGTGCTGTACACCCATCTCTACCGGTACGCCGCCAAGCGAAGAGGATGGATGCAGATGTCGTTGGGGCAGCTGGCACCGCGGGTCGTGGGGGCGACCCTAGGGGTTGCGGCTCTGTTGTACCTGACTGTGGACGGCATGGGGCGCTACGTGCTGGAACTGGACCTCTACGAGGAGATCGACTCGCAGACCGGGATGCTGTTGGCCTCGGTCGTGAACGGGTGGATTCTGCTCATGCTGTGGTCGCTGATCTACTTCGGCGTCCACTACTTCTGGAACTACCGGCGGGCGGAGGTGGACAAGTGGAAGCTGGAGGCCCAGGCCGAGACGGCGCGGCTGAAGGCCCTAAAGCTACAGCTGAACCCCCACTTCTTTTTCAACAGCCTCAACAGCGTGCGGGCCCTGATCGCCGAGGACCCGGACCGTGCACAGCGCATGGTGACGCGCCTGGCCCGCCTGCTGCGGAGCACCCTTCAGGCCGACGACATGAAAACCGTGTCCCTCGAGGAGGAACTGTCGACCGTGCGCACGTACTTGGCGCTCGAGAAGGTGCGCTTCGAGGATCGGCTCCGCCACCGAATTGAGGTAGATGACGAGGCACGGTCGCACCCGGTCCCGTTCATGCTGGTGCAGACGCTCGTGGAGAACGGGATCAAACACGGGGTGGCGTGTTGTCAGGAGGGCGGCGTCATCACGGTCGGGGGCACGGTGGTGGATGAGGCCCTCCACATCTGCGTGACCAATCCCGGCACCCTCGACACGGAGGAGGGCGGAACCGGGCTGGACAACGCCCGCGAACGGCTGCAACTGCTCTTTGGAACGGAGGCGTCGCTGACCGTGGAAAATGCGGACGCCGAGACCGTCTCCGCCACCGCGGTGCTCCCGGTCCGCGCCGTCCCCGAACCGCCTGTGGTGCAGGGGGAGGCCTCCGTCTTGGCCCGCGACTGACCGGAGAACAAAGCCCGGTCCCAACCTGCCATTCAACCGCACAACCCTGCAGCATCCGGCATGGCGTCCCCCCCTGTGCTCCGCACCCTCATCGTTGACGACGAGCGCCTGGCGCGCCGGGAGCTCCGGCGCCTGCTGGAGCCCCAGGAGGCGGTGACGGTGGCCGGCGAGGCCGCCAACGCCGACGAGGCGGAGGCCGCCATCCACGAGAACAATCTGGACCTGCTCCTGCTCGACGTGCAGATGCCAGAGGACAGCGGGTTCGACCTGCTGGAGCGGCTCGACGCGGTGCCGCACGTCGTCTTCGTCACCGCCTACGACGAGTACGCCATCCGGGCCTTCAAGGTGAACGCGCTGGACTACCTCGTGAAGCCGGTGGAGCCGGAGCGGCTGGAGGAGGCGATTGAGACGGTGCAGGAACGGGCCACCGAGAGCCGGCCCCAGGCCGTGGCGGCGGACGACGAAGAGCCCCGGACGCCCCTCAGGGCCGAGGACCAGGTGTTCGTCAAAGACGGGGAGCGGTGCTGGTTCGTGCAACTGGCGGACGTCCGCCTGTTCGAGGCGGCGGGCAACTACACGCGGCTCTACTTCGACGGCGAGGAGCCGCTCATCCACCGCTCCCTCAGCACCCTCGAGGACCGACTCGACCCCGACCGCTTCTTTCGGGCCAGCCGCCAGCACATCCTCAACCTGCGATGGGTCGACGACGTGACGCCGTGGTCGAAAGACAAGCTGAAGGCCACGTTGAGCGACGGGACCGAGGTGGAGCTGTCGCGTCGTCGGTCCCGTGCGTTCCGCGAGCAGCTCAGTCTGTGAACGCGTTTCCATCCCAAGCGGCGGGCGCTCCGCCCAGCCCGTCCGCCTGCGCAGGAGGGCAGGTCTCGACACAGCCCATGTGGACCGCCGAACAGCCGACCGCTGCCGGTGCGGTCGGACACAGGCTCCCATCGGAGAAGCGGTTCCCAACGCGCTGAGCGCAGCGGATCGCGTTCTCCCCAATGCTCAAACGCCGACACACAACCACGCGATGACGCCCCGTCACGTCCTCTGTGTCCTCCTGCTCTGCGGTGCGGTCGGCCTTCCCGCACAAGCCCAGAGCTTCAGCACAGTCACCGGCCGCAACCACCCTGAGATCGACTGGCGTGTGGCGACGACGGAGCACTTCGAGATCGTACACCCCGCCCGCCTCGATCGCATCGCAGCGGAGGCGGCCCCCATCGCGGAGACGACCTACGACACCCTGTCGGCCAACCTGGACGTGACGTTTGACGAGCGGATCCGCGTCTATCTGAGCGACCAGGACGCCATCGTCAACGGGTTTGCGGTTCCGTTTGGCACCGGCTACACCGACATCTGGGTCAACACCAACGACTGGGCCGCCTCCTTCTCCGGGGCGACCTCCTGGCTCCGCCTCGTGCTCGCCCATGAGCTCACCCACATCTTCCACTACAAGGTGGTGCGGTCGGGCCTGGGGGTTTGGGCCCTCGCCCTGGGCGGCTCGTTTCCACGGGTCTGGACGGAAGGGCTCGCGCAGTACCAGGCGGAGACGTGGAACGCGCAGCGGGGCGAGCGCTGGCTCCGCGCCGCCGTCCTCGACGACGCCCTTTCCTACAACGACGGGCGGTCGCTCCGGAACGGACGGCTCCTGTACGCCTCCGGCCACAGCCAGGTGCGCTACTTCGCCCAGCAGCACGGCGACTCGACGCTCACGGCCCTGCTCCACCACAAGAAGGACGTGCTGTTCGGCCTCGCGGAGGCCCACGACCTCGACGATGCCTTCCGGGCGACCGTGGGACAGTCCTACGAGACGTTCCACGAGCAGTGGCGGCGGGACGTGAACGTGTACTACAACACGCTCGCCGGTCAGCTCGAAACGCTCGACTCCCTTCGCACCGACACGCTTGCGGTGCCGGGGCAGTACGTGGACGACCTGGCGTATAGCCCCGACACGTCGCGCATCGCCGCGCTCACGCAGCTATCGCCGGAGCGCCCGGTGCGCCGGCTGCACGTCATTGATCGCTCGTCGGGCCGTGTAGAGGTCGTGGCGGAGGGGGCGATCGAACCGTCCGTGGCGTGGCACCCCAGCGGCGAGCGGATCGCGTTTAGCCGACAGACGCGGGCCGAGCACGGCTCGCTCGTGGACGATCTGTTTGTGGTGGACGCCGACGGGACCGACGAGCGCCGCCTCACGCACGGCCGCCGGACCTCGGCCCCCACGTATGGCCCGGACGGGGAGCGCCTCGCGTTCGTCGCGACCCAGGACGGCACGGCAAACGTACACGTGCGAACCGACGCAACCGGCCGCACCACGCCGGTGACCGACTACGAGGGCGACGTGCAGATCACGGCTGCCCGGTGGCACCCGTCGCGGGACACCCTGGCCCTCGCCCGTGTCGACGACGACGGCGGCCGCCAGCTCGTGCTTCATGACCTGGGGACGGAGGCCTTGACGCCCCTCACCGATCCCGGCTCCGATGATCGGCGCCCGGTCTGGAGCCCCGACGGGGCGCACCTAGCGTATACCTCGCTCCGCGACGGCGTGCCCAACGCCTTCGTCTACGACGCGGCGACCGACACCCACCGCCGGGCCACCCACCTCGTCCGGGGCGCCACCGTCCACGACTGGGTGCCGGCCGACTCGGCCTTCGGACCGGAAACCTCCAGGTCGGGTGGGGCCCTGGTCACCGCCACGGCCCTGACGAAGGCGCGCGACGGTGCCTTCCGCGTTCCGGCGTCCCGCACGGCCCGGTCCGCCGCCCCGTCGGTGCCCGAGGCGTACGCGGCCTGGACCGCCACGAAGCCGCCCCGAACCATTCCACGGGCGATGGCCCCCGACCCGTCGCTCATCGAGGCCCGGAGCGACTACGACGCCCTCGGCCACGTTGCGCACCGGGCGTCGGTGGCGCTGCCGTACTACACGCCGTCGAACGGGGACATCGGCCTCTCCGGCGTCACCTCCTGGACCGAGCCGCTGGGCGCACACACCCTCAACGCGGTGGGCAGCCTCTCCCTTACCCAGACTGGGACACGAAGCGAGGTCGTAGCGTCGTACCTGAATCGGCAGTTCGAGCCCACGGTGGGCCTCACGGTGTTCAGCGCCTCGTCCTCGGCCCGCATTTACGGGAGCAACCTGCTCGTGGAAGACCGGACCGGGGGCGACCTCACGGCGCGGTGGCCGCTCGACTGGCGGGTCCGCCCGTACGTGTCTACGTCGGTGTCGGCGCGGCTGCGCTACGCCGACCTTGACCCGCTCACCCCGAATGTGTTCGCGGCGCTCCCCGACGGCCTCGCGCCCCCGCAGGCCGGTCAGCAGGCCAGCCTCCGCCTCCAGTTCACCCGTCGGAAGCGGCCGCCCTACCGCCACACCCTTGTGCATCCGCTGGACGGATGGGGCCTGCGGCTCCGGGCCACCGGGGCGGCCGAGGTGCTGGGGGGCGACAGCTCGTTCCTGCGGGGGGACGTGGCGGGATACGCCGTGTATCCGAGCATCGGAAATCATCGGCTCTACCTCCACGGGCGGCTGCAGGCCCAGACCGGAGCGTCGTTTCCCCAAGACTACGTCGGCTTCTCGCGCTACGACGCGATCGACCTGCCCCTGCCCGGCGCCGTGCCGTTTTCGCTGGGCGACGCCGAGCGGGTGCGCGGCTTTCGGCAGTACGTGTTGGGCAACCGGGTGGCCTTTGGCCGTGCCGAGTACCGCGTGCCCGTTGCGCCCAGTCTGCAGACCGAGGTGCTCGGGCTCGTCGGCCTCGGGTACACGACGCTCTCGGCGTTTGTGGATGGGGGCATGGTGTGGCGGGACACCGATCTTCGAGGAGGGACGCGGCAGCTCGGCACGGGCGTGGAGGTCAAAAATGCCCTGCGCCTGTTTGGCGTGCGCATCGGGCACGCCCTGGGAGTAGCACAGCCGGCCGCCCAGGTGGGGACGCGCGACGATGTGCAGCTCTACTACCGTGTGCAGACGGCGCTGCCGTTCTGACCCCGAGCAGTCTCCGGAATTTTTACGTGTAGTCGCGGGCCGGTAACACTCTTGGGTGCGATCGGTAGACTCGGTTAACAGTTTCGTAATCTTGCAGCTGCTACCCGAATTCCCAGACCGTCGTCGTCCATGAGTGCCGCTCCCCTGCGTCTGTTCGTCGTTCTTCTCGCGGCATTGATCCTCGTCGGGGTAGGAAGTGCAGGGATGGCGCAGACGGGCCCGGCGTCGGAGGCGAGTGGTAAGGTGCAGGCGGGCGAGGAGGGGTTTCGGGTCGTCTCCGGCGACGGTGCGTTTGCACTTCGTCTCCGTGGCGACCTCTACGCCGACGCGCGCTTCCTTCCCGGCACCACTGAACCGGCGGGGGCCGACCGTTTCTTTCTCCGGCGCGCCCGACCGCGCCTCCAGGGACGCGTCTACGATCGGTTCGCGTTCAGTATCCGGAGCGACTTCGGAGTTGGCGGCCCTGAGATCGACGACGCGTTCGTCGAGGCTCGATTTGCACCGGCCCTCCGGCTGCGCATAGGCCGGTTTAACGTGCCGGTGGGGCTGGAAGTCTTGGCGTCGTCGACGGGACTGATGCATGTTGAGCGGGGGTTTCCATCGGGCCTCGTCCCGGAGCGTGACGTGGGCGTCATGCTTGCCGGCGACGCGGGGACGGGACGGTTGCAGTACGCGCTTGGGCTCTTCAACGGCGTTCCGGGGGCTACGGAGCCGGGGGACGACGTGGACGATGCGAAAGAGGTCGCAGGACGGATGTTTGCCGTTCCATTCGCGGGCACGAATAAAGTATGGGAAGGCCTCGGCGTGGGGCTAGCCGGGACGGTGGGGACGGTGACCGGCACGGGGGCAACGCCGGCGCTCACGGGGCTTCGCACGACCGGCCGGCAGTCGATTTTTGGGTATCGAGACGGGGTGCGGGCGGACGGCCGGCGGTGGCGGGTGGCACCGCAGGCGCGGTTCTACGCGGGGCCGGTGGAGCTACTCGGGGAGTACACGGTGACGACCGAGACGGCACGGCGCGGGTCGGGGAAAGAGCCCCTCACGCATCGCGCGTGGCAGGCCAGCGCCGCCGTGGTGTTGACGGGGGAGGACGCCCGAGAGGGCGAGGTGGTCCCCGACGATCCCTTCGGTGCCGAGCGGGGGACGGGCGCGATCGAACTGGGAGGACGTGTCCACGGGGTTACGTTCGACGACGAGGCGTTTCCGGCCTTTGCGGCACCCACCGCGGCGTCGGGGGCAACGGCATGGGGGCTCACCCTGAGTTGGTACCCCAACACCATGGTGCGCTTTATGCTGGGAATGGAACGCACTGGGTTTGAGGCCCCTGGGGCGGCCCCGGCCCGTGACGCCGAGACGTTGCTCCTCACGCGGATGCAGATCTCGTTCTGAGGCAGGCCGCATGTTCTACACGGCGATTGGGGCCGTCAGGGCGGGGTGGTGCTCGTAGTCCTCAATCGTCACGTCGTCGGCGGTGTACTCGAAGATCGAGTCGCGCTCGCGAAGGCGGAGCGTCGGGCGGTCGTGGGGGGAGCGGCTGAGCTGCTTCTCAACCTGCTCGACGTGGTTGCGATAGATGTGGCAGTCGCCCCCACTGAAGATGAGCTCGTGTGGCGTGAGGTTGGCCTGCTGGGCCAGCATGTGCGTGAGCAGCGCGTAGCTGGCGATGTTGAACGGAAGGCCGAGGAAGCTGTCGACGCTGCGCTGCTGCCACATCAGCGACAGCCGCCCGTCGCCCGGCTCCCCCTCCACGAAGCACTGAAATGCGTAGTGGCAGGGCGGAAGCGCGGCGTCTTCAATCTGGGCGGGATGCCAGGCGCTCACGACGTGACGGCGCGAGTGGGGCTTCTCGCGGAGGCCGCGGACGAGCCGCTCGATCTGGTCCACCCGTCGGTCCGGGCCCTCGAAGTCGCGCCACTGTTTGCCGTAGACAGGGCCGAGGGTGCCCCACCGCTCGGCAAAGGCGTCGTCCTCGGCAATGTTCTGTTCGAACGTTTCCCGGTCGATCTCCCCGCCGGTGGCCTCGCGGTACCGCTGGAGCGGCCAGTCCGTCCAGATTGACACGCCGGCCTGCACGAGCGACTGGATGTTGGTCTCGCCTCGCAAGAACCAGAGCAGCTCCTCCGTGACCCCGCGCATCCACACTCGCTTTGTGGTGAGCAGCGGGAAGCCGTCGGTCAGGTCGAATCGAAGCTGTCGCCCGAACACGCGGATGGTGCCCGTGCCGGTGCGGTCCTCGTGCCGCGTGCCGTGGTCGAGGATGTCCTGGAGGTAGTCGAGGTACTGCTGCATGGGGCCGAGGGCGCGCGAGTACAGAGGATCGTGCGGAAGGCATTTCTAGAGAGCCCCTAACGCGGCAACCGGGACGCAGGTTGTAGGACGGAGCGGGAGGTGAACGCGCCCGTCGGTACGAGCCGTGCCGGCAGTGTGCTCTTCTACGAGAACCACTGGTCCACGCTTCGCTCTGCCCTGCACCTTTGCTTCCGATCCCCCATGCTCCACCCCTCTCAGCGGGAACGCGCCGCCGAGGCCCCTCGTTGAGCGCAGCCACTCAGTATTCCACGGACGCTGCTGCCTCCGACATGGCTGACATTGACTCCGACATCCCCGAGAACAAGCACCTCAAGCAGGCGATCAACCACCTCGGCAAGGTGCTTGAATACGCCCCCATGGTTGCTGAAGGCCGGGAGGCCACTGTACACCTCACGCCGGAAGACTGGCAGGTGGTGGCCGACGCCCTATTCAACATGAACGCGCCGGACGACACCTTTCCGGACGCGATCACGGACTACGGGCTCACTAACGAGAACCAGACGATCACCCTCACGACCGACGACTACGACATCGAGATCGAGGTCGTGGCGAGCTGATCAGAAAACGTCGAAGGCTCAGAGGGGGACGGTCAATGTGTCTGGGGGGCGACTGCCGAGCCCCTCACCCTTTCAATTCGCGGCGGCGTGCAGGGGGAACGGCGGAACCGAGACGCGGAACTGCTCCCCATCGGACCGCTGCACGAGGTAGTTGCCCTCCACGGTCCCGTTGAACGATTTGATCGTGCAGGACCCGTCATGGACATGGGTCTCACCGGGCGCAATGACCGGGTGGGGACGAAGCGTGCCGTCGCCGGTCAGGTCCTGTCGGCCGCCGTTGCCCTCCTCAATGATCCATCGCCGTCGGAGCACCTGGACCTCGTTCGTGCTGTCGTTTTCGATATGAACGGCGTACCCGAACGTAAACTCGCGCTCCAGAAGATCGGACGGCTCGTCCAGGTAGATGGGCCGTACAGTGATCGTGATGCCACGTGTGGTGGAGGCGTAACTAATCATGGCGTTGAGGGCAGCTTCCAGAAGGTCCAAGCCAAAGCAAAAGAAGGAGGGTGTCCCCGAAAAATGCACAGCCACATTGTTACCGGCCAGCAAAGAATTGTGCAACGGAGGCCCCCTGGATTTCATAGAACCGCTTTCGCGAGCCCGGGCGGTTGACGACCATTGCGCCAGGCCCTTGTTTTGAATCAATCTGGTGCAAATCGGGTGCCAACCCAAGCCTTCGTGCTCTGCGTCCACGGTTCCTCGCCGCAATGGCCTTCTCTTCCGACGAAAGCGCCTCTCCCTGGTCGAGTTCGCGGCTGGCGGCCCTGAACGCGCAGTTTGAACCCCACGGCCCGAAGGCCATTCTCAACTGGGCCACGCACACCTTCGGCGACGACTTAGCGCAGGGAACGGGGTTCGGGCCATCGGGGATCGTCATCATGCACATGCTGGCCGACCTCCGGCCCGGCACGACGGTCTTCTACCTCGACACCGACCTGCTCTTCCCGGAGACCTACGAGCTGTGCGACGACCTGGACGAGCGGCTCGACGTGGACGTGACGCGGGTCCACGGGGGGCTCTCGCTCGACGAGCAGGCCGAGCAGGAGGGGGACGAGTTGTGGAACCGAGACCCAAACCGCTGCTGCTTCCTCCGCAAGGTAAAGCCGCTCCGAAATTTTTTGGACGACCGCCGGGCGTGGATCACCGGCGTCCGGCGCGATCAGTCCGAGCGCCGCGCCGACACGGACATCTTGTCCTGGGAAGGGCAGTACGGGGTGTTCAAGATCAACCCACTGGCCAACTGGACGCAGAAGGAGGTGTGGAAGTACCTCTTTGAGCACGACCTTCCCTACAACCCGAAGCATGACCAGGGCTATCCCAGCCTCGGCTGCGTGCCGTGCACCGAGCCGGTGGACCAGTCCGACGGCTATTCGCGGGAAGGGCGCTGGGGCGATCGGGACAAGACGGAGTGTGGGCTTCACACGTCGCCAGACGAGGATGAGGAGGCACAGGCCACGGAGTCGTGACCGGCAGAGGCGATCTCGACCGGCGCGCCCCGGCGGCGTGAACCCCAGTTGAAAGCAGTAGGGGGAGGACACTGCGCGACGCCCCACGCCTGAACCTTTGGGTGGGGGTGAGCGTTGGGACTGTCGCCAATTTAGAACGGATCTAAACGATACGGATGAGCGCGCCCGCCGACACTACGGACACGAAAGAAATTCCCGAGGCTACAGTTCTCTTCGCTGGGGACTCCGGGGACGGGATGCAAATTACCGGGTCGCAGTTTACCCTCGCTTCCGCCTACGCCCAGAACGACCTGGCGACGTTGCCGGATTATCCTGCCGAGATTCGGGCCCCGGCCGGCACCACCTTCGGCGTGAGCGCCTTTCAGCTTCACTTCGGCGCCGAAGAGGTGCGCACGCCGGGCGAAAAGGTGGATCTGCTCGTTGCCATGAACGCGGCGGCGCTCAAGGTGCACCTCCACCGCGTGCGATCGGGCGGCACCATCATCGTCAACGTCAACGCCTTCGAGGAGAACGACCTGAAGAAGGCCGACCTCGACCAGAATCCGCTTACGGACGGCACGCTGGACGACTATCAGGTGCAGGAAGTGCCGCTGACCGACATCACCCGCAAGGCCCTCTCCGACACGGACCTGTCGCTGCAGAAGGTCGACCGGTCGAAAAACATGTTCGCCCTTGGGCTGGCCCTCTGGATGTACTCCCGGCCCGTGGAACCGGCGGAGGAGTGGATTCGGGAGAAGTTTGGCGACAAGCCGGAGATCCGAGACGCCAACCTCACGGTCCTCGAGAAAGGGTTCCACTACGGGGAGACCGTCGACGCCATCGGGACGCGATACGAGGTGAACGAGGCGGTGATGGAGCCCGGGACCTACCGTGCTGTGCGGGGGGCGGAGGCGCTCGCCCTCGGGCTGGTGGCCGCGAGCGTAAAGAGCGACCTCCGTCTCTTCTACGGCTCCTACCCCATCACGCCGGCGTCGGACATCCTCCACGAGCTGAGCGAGCACAAGAACTTCGGCGTCATCACCTTCCAGGCCGAAGACGAGATTGCGGCCGCCAACTCGGCACTCGGCGCCAGCTTTGGGGGCGACCTCGGCGTGTGCGCCACTTCCGGTCCGGGCGTGGCCCTCAAGACGGAGACGATCGGCCTCGGGGTCATGACGGAGCTGCCACTTGTCGTGATCAACATGCAGCGCGGCGGGCCCTCCACCGGCCTGCCCACGAAGCCGGAGCAGGGCGACCTCCTGCAGGCGGTCTACGGCCGCAACGGGGAGGCCCCGCTTCCGGTGCTCGCGGCCACCTCGCCGGGCGACTGCTTCCACACCGCCTACGAGGCGTGCCGCATCGCCACCAAGTACCGCACGCCCGTCCTCGTGCTGGCCGACGGCTACCTCGGCAACGGCTCGGAGGCGTGGCGCATCCCAGACACCGATGCGCTCCCGGCGTTCGACGTCGACTTCGAGACGGAGGCGACCGAGCGCACGATCCACAAGGACCAGGACGGCAACGACCAGTTTCTGCCGTACGTGCGCGACCCGGAGACGCTGGCCCGTGTCTGGGCTCGGCCCGGCACGCCCGATCTGGAGCATCGCCTCGGGGGGCTGGAGAAAGAACACCAGACCGGCAATGTCTCCTACGACGCGGAGAACCACCAGAAGATGGTGGAGATCCGGGCACAGAAGGTGCAGAACGTGACTCAGGACATCCCGCCGACGCAGGTGTACGGCCACTCCGACGGCGATCTGCTCGTGCTCGGCTGGGGCTCCACGAAGGGCGCAATTGAGGAGGCCACCGAACGGGCCGTGGACCAGGGCCTCCGTGTCGGCAGCGTCGTGCTCCGCCACGTGTGGCCCCTGCCGGCGGACCTCGTCGACGTGGTTGAGCGCTTCGACCATGTGCTCGTCCCCGAGCTGAACAACGGCCAGCTGATTCGCGTCCTCCGGGATCAGTACCGCCGCGACTTTACGCCCCTCAACAAGATTCAGGGCCGCCCCTTCCGGGCGGAGGAGATCGTGGAGACGATCGACACGATCCTCGGCACGCCTACGCCGGCGTGACGCCCGACGGCCTTGGTCCGCGTGCGTCTCCGTGCGGGGCGTCGCGCAGGTTGTGTTTTGCGCGAGGGGGCGGACCGGCAACACGAGATCCACGAGGCACGAACCGCGCGACGCGCACGATCTACTCCAGTACCCACCGATTCATGAGCGACGACATGGCAGACGCCAACCAGGACGGACAGACCCCGGATGGCACCAAAAAGCCGGACCTTCCGCCCGGCCTTGCCGGCGGGAGCGACGATCAGGACCAGAGCGCATCCGACGAGGAGACGTCGCCCGGAACGAAAAAACCGGATCTTCCGCCGGGGCTTGGGGGCGAAAACGGCGAATCGGATGATCCGAGCACCAAGAAGCCGGCGGGGCCGCCGGGGGCGAAAAAGCCTGCGGGCCCGCCGTCGCCCGGCAGTGACGGCGATGAGGACGACGGCCCCACGCTGCCACCCGGCTACGGCGGCGACGGAGCAGGCGAGGCCCTGTCCCGGGAGGACTTTCAGTCCGACCAGGAGGTGCGCTGGTGCCCCGGCTGCGGCGACTACGCCATCCTGTCCACCGTGCAGCGCCTGCTGCCGGACCTGGGGGTGGACAAGGAGAACGTTGTGTTCATCAGTGGCATCGGGTGCGCGGGGCGGTTTCCCTACTACATGGACACCTACGGCATGCATGGCATCCACGGCCGTGCGCCCGCTATCGCTACAGGCCTCAAGACGAGCAACCCGGAGCTGGACGTGTGGGTGGTGACCGGGGACGGAGACGCGCTTTCCATTGGCGGCAACCACCTGATTCACGTCCTGCGCCGCAACCTCGACACCCAGATCCTGCTCTTCAACAACGAGATCTACGGCCTCACGAAGGGCCAGTACAGCCCCACCTCCGACGCGGGGACCGTCTCCAAGAGCACGCCCCACGGCTCCGTCGACCGCCCCTTCAACCCCGTCTCTGTCGCGCTGGGGGCCGACGCCTCGTTTGTGGCGCGCACGATGGACCGCGACCCGAAGCACATGAAGGCGATGATGCGTGCGGCCCACGCCCACGACGGCACCGGCTTCCTGGAGATCTACCAGAACTGCAACATCTTCAACGACGGGGCCTTCTTCGAATTCACCGAGCGGGAGACGAAAGACGAGCGTGCGATCTTCCTAGAGCACGGCGAGCCGATGACGTTCGCCAACGGCACGAGGGGCATCCGGCTCGACACCCTCCAGCCCGAGGTGATCGATCTGGAGGACGACGACTGGTCGGTCGACGACTGCCTCGTGCACGACGAGACCTCCCCGGAGCTCGCCACGATCCTCGGGCGCATGTCGTGGCAGGACGACGACGGCGACCCGATTCCCCGCCTCGACGAGACCGGCACGCAGCTGCCCCGCCCGTTCGGCGTGATCCACCGCACCGAGCGACCCACCTACGCGGAGCGTGTGCACCAGCAGCTCGACGCCGTTACTGAAGAGCGAGGGGAGGGAGACCTCGACGCGCTGCTCCGCGCCGGCGAAACGTGGACGATTGAGTAGGGTCCTCCGTGCCGTGGGCCTCTTCGACGTGCAACGGGCCGTCCCTCTCTCTACCCTGTGCTCGGCCAGACGCCCCCGCTCGACAAACCGCCTGCCGTTTTCTATACTTGAGGCGGATTCACCCAGCCTTTTAAAATCGCACGTCGAGCTATGATTTGGACGCACCTCAGCACGTTTCGCGACCTGGGCCTGCTTCTGCTCCGGGGGACGATTGGGTTGTACATGGCCATCGGACACGGATGGGGAAAAATCATGGGGGGGCCTGAACAATGGGCCGGGCTGGGCGGCACCATGGAGCTCTTCGGGCTCGGCTTCGTCCCTACCTTCTGGGGCTTTATGGCCGCCTTCGCGGAGTTCGCGGGTGCCCTGCTCGTCGCCCTCGGCCTGCTTACCCGCCCGGCCGCCCTTCTGCTCGCGGTCAACATGGGGGTTGCGGCCACCGCGCACATGACCGGCATGATCGACGGCAGTCCGGAGAGTGCGCTCGTCTACGGCTTTGTGTTTCTGAGCCTCGTCTTCGTAGGCCCCGGCAAATACAGCGTCGACGAGGTCGCAGGGTAGCGCCCGCGTCGCCCCCAGTGGGCAACGCGACTGTCCACGACGGCCACTCGCATCTACAGACGTTCAGGCAGCCCCAAATATGGATTCCTCCCGGTGGACCTCCGTCGATCTTGCACTGCTCGTGCTCCGCATCGGCATTGGCGTCACCTTCGTCTTCGTGTACGGGTGGGACAAAATGGCCGGTGGCCCAGGAACGTGGGGCGATCTCGGAAGCACCATGGAAATTTTTGGGATCACCTTCTGGCCCACGTTCTGGGGCTTTATGGCGGCGGCCACGGAGTTTGTGGGCGGCATCTGTCTCCTGCTCGGCCTGCTCTTCCGGCCCGTCCTTGGGCTCCTGCTCGTGGTGATGACGGTCGCGTTTTCGAGCCACGTCGCGGCCGGTGAGGGGCCCTGGCACGCCATGGAGATGGCGACGGTATTCGTGGCGCTCCTGCTGACAGGGCCCGGCCGGTACAGCGTAGACGCGTATTTTCGGTCGTCGACGGGGCCGGGGGAGGCTGAGCGTGCCTGAGTCCCCGTCCGTTCTCGTCGTGGGGGCGGGGCTTGCGGGCCTCGTGGCGGCCACGGAGCTGCACGCGGCGGGCGTGTCGGTCTGTGTCTGGGAGGCGCATAGCCGCGTGGGGGGACGGTGCCGGAGCCCGGCCGTCGGCCCCGACGAGGTGCGCCTGGACCTAGGGGCCGCCTGGCACTGGGAGGAGCACGAACGGGTGCGCACACTGGCGGATCGCCTCGGCATTGAACGGGTGCGCCAGCACGAGCCGGGCGTGGCGGTCCAGGAATGGGCCCGAGACGAGCCTGTCGAGCCCTTCGAGTGGCCCGAAACTCCCCCGCCCTCCTGGCGCCTCGTGGAGGGGACCCAGGCGCTGCACGAGCGCCTTGCCGCCCGGCTCCCGGATGCCGCCCTTTGTCTTCGCCACCGGCTCCAGGCCCTCCGGCACACGGGGCCCGCGGTGCAGGCCACCGCCCAGACGCCCGATGGCCCGCGGGCCACGTCGGTCGACGCGGTCGTGCTTGCCGTCCCGCCCCGGCTGGCCGGCCACACCCTTCAGTTCGAACCTGCCCTTCCGGACGCGCTGTCCTCGGCCCTCCGCGGCACCACCACCTGGATGAGCCCCTCGGCCAAGGCGGCCGTGACCTACGACCGTCCGTTTTGGCGCGAGCAGGGCCTCGCCGGGCGCGTGCGGAGTGCGGCCGGTCCGGTGCACGATTGGCACGACGCCACGACGCCCGACGGCCACGCCGCGCTCGTCGGGTTCATGCATCCCCCAGGCCCCGACTCCCCCACGCCGAGCGATTCGGGCGAGCAGAGGGCGGCCCTCGTTCGGCAGCTCGTGCACTGCTTCGGCGAGGCGGCCGGGGCGCCCACCGGCGTCGCAACGGCCGACTGGCGTCACGACCCGGCCACGACGCCGCCCACGGGGCCCAAGCCGGGCCCGCACGCCCCTCCGGACCCGGCCCCAATCCTTCAGCGCCCGCAGTGGGAGGGGCGGTTGCACGTTGCCGCCGCGGAGACGGCCACCGAGCACCCGGGCTATCTCGACGGCGCCATCGAGGCGGGCCGCCGTGCCGCACTCACGCTGGCGTAGCGTGGCGGACGGACCGAGGCCGGGTATGCCTCGCCACGCGCCGTGGCCGGCCCAGGATCGTACATCGCCGGCTTCCACGTCCTGCCAGACTGGCCCGCAGTTGACGGAGCCTTCATGCTGGTCGTGCGTTGGGGCCTTCGTCAGCGACAGACCGATCTTCGTGACGGCTGCGCTGGCACAGAAGCACGCACGATCACGCTCCTTTTCACAAACCCCCTACGTCGCCATGTCCAAAACCATCCTGATGATCGTTGGCGACTTTGCCGAGGACTACGAGACGATGGTCCCCTTCCAGATGCTCGACCTGGCGGGCCACGAGGTGCACGCCGTGTGCCCGGAGAAGAAGGCCGGCGATACGGTGAAGACCGCCATCCACGACTTTGAGGGCGATCAGACCTACACCGAGAAGCCGGGCCACAACTTTGCCCTGAACGCCACCTTCGAGGAGGTCGACGCGGCCGACTACGATGCGCTCTGCCTGCCAGGGGGCCGCGCGCCGGAGTACCTGCGCACGAACGACCGCGTGATTGAGATGACGCGGCACTTCTTTGAGGAGGACAAGCCCGTCGCGGCCATCTGCCACGCCGCGCAGACGCTTGCCGCCGCCGACGTGCTCGACGGCCGTCGCTGCTCCGCGTACCCGGCCTGTGCCCCGGAGGTGGAGGCGGCCGGCGGCAGCTACGTCGACGTGGAGATGAGCGAGGCGGTGACCGACGGAAATCTCGTCACGGCTCCTGCCTGGCCCGCCCACGCGGCCTGGATTCGTCAGTTCTTGGATGTGCTCGGCACCCGCATTGAGCACGCCGAGCCGGTTACGGCTTAGCGCAGTGGCCCCACAATAGCGGCCTCTTCGACGAATATGGAGCGTCGGCTCTTTTGAGGCCGGCGCTCCTTTTTGATGAAAGGGGCCTGGGGCTGAAGCCTCCTCCGGGCAGCAGGGCAAAAGGGCCCGAAGATAAACCCCCTATTTGAGCGTGAGTGGCTGGTTCTAACGCCGTTTCAGAGACGACCACGTCTCCATGGGCTGCGGTCGAGTCCGTTCACCCGCGAACTATGTCGCTGAGCAGGGAGGGGGGCGACCGGTCTTCCACGAAGGCCCGGCCCTCCTCTTCTCCGTCCTCCCGGACCGTCGTGAGGTCCGGGTCGCTGGTGACGCTTCCGTCGAAGACGATGCCCGCTGCGATGTCGGCGAGGCGCTGCCCGAGGTCGCCGTCGCGGGGGAGCCCCTGCCGGCAGCCCCGCTCCAGAGTACGGACCGTGTGGTTGCCCACCGGGACGTCCATTGCGCGGCTCACCCCCGCGGTGAAGCCGACGACGTAGGCGGCGGGCTTGGCCTTCAGCAGGGTGGGGGCGTAGTCGCCGGGCAGGTCGCCCACCTGCAGGCGCAGACCGTCGGCGACGGTTTCGATGACCTTCGCGGAGCGATCGTCGGGCATGGAAGACAAACTGGTTGATTCGAAATATCGAGCAATCGGTCTACGAATCGACCCCCCGGGCGTTCGGACCCGGCGCCGTCTGGTCGTCCGGGAAGCGGCTGCCCCAACGTTTCCGCATTTTTTGTCGGGGTGTGCACTTCGCGTTCTCTTGTGAAGATTAATGAATCCAAAAAAATGAGAGGCCTGAGAGCAGGGGGGCGTCCGCAGTATTCTTTATAAGGTTGTATGAAAGAGAGGGAGAATGGGGGAAACCGTCTCCGTTTCCTAAACATGTTCCTTCCAAGAAGCTAATTAAGTAGAGTCTTGGCAACAGAGCAAAAACGTCGTGCCCACCTGATAGGCCAAGGCCGTCCCCACTACGCTCGCACCTAGCGAACAAGCCAAGCTACACACGCCATGGCTGTTATCGAGGCAGAGGGACTTTGGAAAATTTTTGGGGGAAATCCGGAGCGCGCCCGCACCCTTGCCCAGGAGGGAATGTCGAAGGCGGAGGTAAAGGAGGAAACCGGCTCCGTAATCGCGGTTGACGACGCCAACTTTGAGGTCCAGGAGCAGGAGATCTTCGTGGTGATGGGCCTTTCGGGCAGTGGCAAGTCGACCCTGCTCCGGTGCGTCAATCGCCTGATCGAGCCGACGTTTGGAAAGGTCCACGTCCACGACGACGAGGTGACGGCCTTCGACGAGGATCGCCTCCGCGAGCTGCGCCGGACCAAGATGTCGATGGTCTTTCAGAATTTTGGGCTGTTCCCGCACCGGACGGTCATCGGAAACGTGGAATACGGCCTCGAGGTGGCGGGCATGGACAAGGGGGAGCGGCGCGAGAAGGCCCGCCAGTCGCTGGATCTCGTGGGACTGGACGGTTACGAGGATAGCCAGACCAACCAGTTGAGTGGAGGCATGCAGCAGCGAGTGGGGCTGGCCCGTGCCCTCGTCAACGACCCCGAAATTCTACTCATGGACGAGGCGTTCAGCGCCCTCGACCCCCTGATTCGGGCCGATATGCAGAACGAGTTGCTGGAGTTGCAGGAGCAGTGGGACCCGGCCTGTACGGTCCTCTTCATCACCCACGACCTCGATGAGGCACTGAAGATGGGCGACCGCATCGCCATCATGAAGGACGGCCGGATTGCCCAGATTGGCACCCCCACCGAGATCCTCACCCAGCCCGCCGACGAGTACGTCCGCTCCTTCGTCGAAAACGTGGACCGCACGAAAATTGTCCCCGCCCGGACCGTGATGCGGGACCTTGGCGATGACGAGACCGTGTCTGCCGACGGGCCGTCCGTCTCGCCCCACACGCCGATTGCCGAGCTGCTTCCAGTGCTGATCGACGCCGATGGGGTCCTGGCCGTCCGCGACTCGGACGGCATCCTCCAGGGCGTCGTGAGCCAGGATGCCGTCATGGAAGAGGTGGTGCAGAACGCCGATGGGGCGCGGCGGCGGGACGCCCGCGCCGGCCGGACCGACGAAGACCCCGAAGCAGCGGTGGCCTAGTCCCAGGCGACGGTCCGTCTTTCCCTTCACGCCTATCGTTTTGAACGAAGACACCTGAGTGCGCATGCGACTGGACCTTGGCGGCGCCTTTGCAGCCCTCATCGAGTGGATTCAGAATAACCTTGGGCCGTTACTCGACGGGGTAACCTTCGTGATTGGGGCGACCATCGAAGGACTGGAGGAGGTGCTACTCTTTCTGCCGAGCTGGGCAATGATTCTGCTCTTCACCCTCCTTGCGTGGTGGGTAGCATCCCGCGGTGTGGCCATCTTTACGGCGGTTGGGCTGACCCTCCTTGAGGGCGTGGAGTTCGCCCTATTCGGAATGGAGATTGCCTTCGGCATGGGACTGTGGGAGCCCACGATGCAGACCCTGGCGCTCGTCGCGACGGCGACGCTGATCTCGCTCCTCATCGGAATTCCTGTGGGCATCTGGGCGGCCAAAAATGACGTGGTGGACGCCATCGTCCGGCCGATTCTGGACTTCATGCAGACGATGCCGGCGTTCGTGTACCTGATTCCGGCCGTCGTGCTCTTCGGGCTGGGAGAGGTGCCGGGCGTGATCGCTACCTTCATCTTCGCCACGCCTCCGTGCGTGCGCCTGACCAACCTCGGCATTCGGCAGGTGTCGGAGGAGGCCGTGGAGGCGGCGGAGTCCTTCGGGTCCACCCCGCGTCAGATGCTCTTCAAGGTAGAGTTGCCGATGGCGCTGCCCACCATCCTGGCGGGGGTAAATCAGACGGTGCTCCTGGCCCTGTCGATGGTCGTGATTGCTGCGCTCATCGGGGCCGGCGGGCTGGGGAATCCGGTCGTGGAGGGCATCCAGCAGCTGCGCATCGGGGTCGGGTTTGAGGGGGGGCTGGCCATCGTCATTCTGGCCATCTTCCTGGACCGCATTACGCAGGCCGTGGGGGAGAAGGCAGGCGCGTCGACCCAGCCCACGACAGGGTGATTCACGCGTGCCGTCTCTTGAGGGGGCGAGACATCCGCACACAACTCGCACACAACACGGCTCGGAGAAGGGCCTCCTGAATACCCTTTGTCCGGGCACTCTTCTTCGCTTTGCCGCACGACCTAGACACTCACCATCACAAGCAAAAGCCTTAACGCTATGAATCTTTCTTCGACACCACTTCGCTCGTTCATTGCCGTTGTCGCGGCCGTTGGTCTCCTTGGGACCGGGCTCGCCGGCTGTGGAGGGAGCGGGGACAGCCAGGACGTATCGCGCGAGATGAACATGGTCACAGTAAACTGGATTGAGGGGATGGCCTTCACCTACGTCCAGGAGCAGATCATGGAGAACCAGTACGACATGGAGGTTGACGTTCGAGAGGTCTCGGGCGGTGGCCTCGCCTTCTCGTCGGTGGCCGACGGCGACCGCGACTACTTCAACGAGGCCTGGCTCCCCACCACCCACCAGGACCCCTGGAGCAAGGCGCAGGGAAATGCCTCCAAGCTGGGGTACACCTACAAGGGCACGTCGGTCGGACTGACCGTGCCGGAATACATGGACATCTCCAGTGTCTCGGAGCTGGGAAATTACCGCGATGAGCTCAACGGCGAAATCAACGGCATTGAGTCCGGTGCGGCGATCAACGACCAGACGCGCCAGATTCTCGAAAACAACAACATCGACGGGTTCTCGGTCGTGGCGTCCAGCGGCCCGGCGACGTGGCAGGCGCTGGAGAACGCCGTCAACAACGAGCAGCCCATCGTCGTCACGGGTTGGTACCCACACTGGAAGTGGGGCTCGTTCGACCTGAAGTACATCGAGGGAGCGCAAACGGGACAGTCGCCCGTCTTTGGAAATCCTGAGGACGTCTTCAAGATCGTGGACAGCGAGTTCACGGAGGAGTTTCCGAAGGAGGTCGCGTGCTTCCTGAAGGTATCGGAGGTCAGCGACGAGCAGATCGAGAGCCTCATGGGCGACTTCCGCAACCGCGGCGACATGAGCAAGCGGGAGGCTGCCAGCCAGTGGATTGAGGAGCACCCGGAGGACGTCAACGCCTGGACGGATCAGGCCGAGGAGTGCGCTGCGTCCGACGGCGCAGTGGAGACGCTCCCGGACGACGCCACCTACTCGCGCGAGCAGGGCGCGTAGGAGACCGGCTTTGGAATTGACGACGTACTACCCCCGATCGCTGTCTGGCGGTCGGGGGTATTTTATGGATGGACATGGCGCCAATGGAAGCCGCACTGGACGTGGAGCGCGTTCGCCTCCGATACCTCCAGGGAGGGGAAGACGAATCAGCCGCCCGCCTACAGGCCGCCCGAGGATGGCTTCACGGTCGTTGACAACCAGTTTATCGACGAATTCCCGAAAGAGGCCGTCTGCTTTCTGCAGAAGTTTGAGGTGGACGACCAGCAGGTCGGCAGCCTCATGAACACGTTTCGCACCCGGGGCGACATGAGCAAGAGCGGGGCTGCTGAGCAGTGGGTGCGGAACCACCCCGAGCACGTCACGCAGTGGCTCGGCCAGGCCGAGGCGTGTGCGACCGCGGACAAGGCCGTGACGCCCCTCCTTAACGATGCCACCCACTCGCGCGACCAGGGTGCGTGAAGCTCTGCATCCGGCCGTGCCTTAAGCCCCGCCCTGATAACATTATCGCAATCTCTTTCCCCGATCTACACGCCGTGACCGGATCACCTCCGGTTTATTCTGTAGCACTACGCTACCCTCTGCAACCCTTTCTCACAATGCGCGATTTTCCCATATGAACCACATGAATCGGTACTGTACTGCAGTTTTCGCGCTCTTTCTCACCGCTGGATTGATGCTCCCCGGCTCGGCCCTCGCCGACGACCCGGAGCCCGCTGATGACAGCACCAACGCCACCTCCCTCGTCGCCAACGCCTGGGAGAGCGATAACACGACGGCGGCGCCCCAGCAGGACGAGCCGACGCTCGACGTGAGTGTCAACGGCTCGATCCGTTTCAATGCCCTCTTCCGCTCGTACGGCACGGCATTAGAAGGAGGGAATGACCGTGTGCTCGGTGATGGTGGATTCACCTTCGACACCTTCCGCATTGGAGGAAGTGGTTCCTACGGAGGCTTGATCTTTGACTCTGAGCTTGCCGTGTACCCGGAATCCTTCGGTGGGGTGTTTCTCCAGAAGGGATGGGTCGGTTATGAGTTTAGCGACGCCCGTCAGGTTCAGGTTGGCGTGAGTCAGGTGCCCTTTGGCATCCAGCCGTACGCCTCCAGCAGCTGGTTCTTCAATAGCTCGTACTACGTCGGCCTGGAGGACGACTACGACGCTGGTGTCAAGGCGATGTTCACGCCCGGCAACTGGGACATCCAGGGTGCCTATTACATGAACGCCGAGCAGACGGACTTCTTCGCCGGCCAGAACTTCTCCCGCTACTCCTACGACGTGGCACCGAACAGTTCAGCGAACTATCACGTGGTGCCGGGTGACAACCGTCTCACTGAAGACGGAGAGGTCTTAACTCCTGAAGACGCAGCAGAAAATCCTGCTGTCATAGGTAACCTGCGCTCCGATATTACGGAACAGCACCAATTCAACGTGAAGGTGGGGTATACCTTCGACCACGGTGATCTTGGCTCGACAAAGATTGGCGTTTCCGGACAGCGCGGTCAGCTTCAAAACCTGGACACGGGGGACACGGACTGGCACGCCGCGTATGCCGCTCACTTCCGGGGTCGCTACGCTGGATTTGATGCCAAGCTCCAGTTCTCGCAGCAAGAGTTGAATGCGCCCCTCACGCAAGAGGAAAAGTCCACCTTCAATGACTTGGCCGACGTGAACTACGGTGCGGAAGACTTTGTGGTGATGGGAGCCTATGCCTTCCCGCAGCGTGTGGCGGCCGAGCACACGGTGTACTCGTCTAGCCTGGCGTACCACATTCCGGTGAACGCCGGCCCGATTTCGGAGATCAAGCCGTACTATGACTTCAGTCTCGTCACAAAGAACGTGGACGCGTGGAACGACAACGCCACCCACGACATCGGCTTCCTCACGACGGCGGGACCGCTGTTCGTGTACACGGACTTGAATATCAGCAAGGGTCATCCGTTCAACCACCCCGCCGATAATTTCGCGAGTGTGATGGCGGAGAACAACGATAACGAGTGGCGGACGGCCTTTAACCTGAACATCGGGATCTACTTCTAACCGATCCCCGCCGACAGTTCGGCGACATGGAGACCTCCGTACAGGGACGCAGGCGACCGGGCATCCGGTGCCGCCTGCGTCCCTTTTTTGTTGGGGCGCACGCGTCCGAGGGCTCCGCCCAAACCGGCTCGGCTGGATGTGCAGCGTCGTCGTGGTTACCCTCCAGAGACAGCACCCGATTGGTTTCCCCTTTACCCTGCGTATGCCGCCCGCATGGCCCTCCGCGTCATCGACATCTATCACCCGGACACCGACGAGGCCCTTGACGTGCCCGACGCCCCCTACGACGTGCTCGGGCACTGGACCTACGCGATCGACGACGACCAGCGCGTGGACCGCGTGCTCATGGAGGTGGAGGACACCGAGGCGTTCCTCGATTGGGTCGACGATGCCGTGATCACGGAGTACCGGGTGGTAATCCACGCCGTGGAGGCGACGCTGCCGCGGCCCGAGGTGGACGGGGACGAAGGCGAAGAGGACGAGGGCGGAGACGCCGACGAGGAGGACACAGAAGGACGCTCCGCGCGGGTGGGACGGGCCGAGCTCTACGAGTACGCCCGCGACGCCACGGACGTCTCCGGCTACTACTACGCGCTCATTGCCCTGTCGGTCGTCGTTGCGGCCGGGGGCATGCTGCGGAACCAGACCGCCGTGGTGATCGGGGCGATGGTGATCGCGCCCCTCATCGGGCCCAACCTGGCCCTTGCGCTCGGCACCACCCTTGGGGACCTGGATCTGCTCAGACAGTCCGCCTGGGCCAACCTGACGAGCGTGGGGCTGGCCCTCAGCGGGGCCTTGGGCCTCGGAATCGTCATGACGGTGGACCCGACGACGGGTGAGTTGGCGGGGCGGACGGTCATTGGGATCGCCGACATCGCGCTGGCCGGCGCGGCGGGGGCGGCCGAGGCCCTGGCGGTACCCCGGGGACGCGCGACGGGCCTCGTCGGGGTGATGGTGGCGGTGGCGCTGCTGCCCCCCGCCGTGGCCACAGGGCTCTTGTTCGGAGCAGGGCATCCCGACCCGGCCCTCCGGGCGGGGCTGCTCACGGCGACCAACGTCGTCTCCCTCAATCTAGCGGCCGTGTGCACGTTCTTGCTGCTCGGTGTGCGGCCCCGCGACTGGCGCGACATGGAGCAGGCGCGCACCTCCCCCCGCACCGCCCTTACGCTCTGGGGCGGCGCCCTGGTTGTGCTTGTCCTTCTTCTCTGGCAGTTCGCCTGATTGAGAGACACGCTCCCCTGAAGGCATCCCGGGAAAAAGCTGCGGGGGCTCTACGGCGTCTCCGCCACGCTCGGGGACTCGGGCGAGGCCTCGTCCACCGAGGCGAGTGGCGGCTCCGGCAGGCCCCAGTGCACGAGGCCGGCCATGCCGATCATTGCGAGCGCGCCGCCGACGGCATTGCTGAGGAAGCCGTAGGGCCCGTACGTGATGCTGGCCACGAAGCTGCCGAACCCGAACCCGGCCTGGCCCACGCTCATGGCGAGGCCCATGAGGAGGCCGCGCTGGCGATCCGGCACGAGCGCCGTGATGAGCGACTGCAGGGGGCCCACGCGAATGCCGATGAGGCCCATGGCCAGGAAGAAGAGTACGGCCGCAATGAGGAACCCTGTGATGTAGAGCGGGGCGAGTGCCATCAGCAGGCCGAGGATCAGCGACGCCCACACCACGATCGGCTTGCGCCCAATGCGGTCGGAGACCCGCCCCCCGAGCGGGGACGCGAGGATGTTGGCGGTGCCCCCGATGGCGAAGAGGAGGGCGATCTCGTAGCTCGACACGCCCACCGTGGACTCGAGCCAGCTCGGGAGGAACGACGTGAAGAGCCCGAAGCCGGAGAACATGAGGAGGTACGACGCCACGGCGTTCACGGCGTCGGAGCCCTGGAGCACGGCCCGGTATTTCTCGACGAGGCGGGCCGGCGTGAGCCGTTGGTCGTCGAGGTCGGCGTCCGGCTGCGGGACGAACAGCCAGATCAGCACGGCCGACACGGCCATGGGGACCGCAAACATGAGAAAGGGCCACCGATAGCCGAAGCCAGTCGCGAGCACCTTGCCGATCGGGATGCCGGCCACCTGCCCGAAGGCCGTGCCGCTCATCACCCATCCGTTGGCCCACCCGCGCTGCTCGTACGGGAAGTAGTCCCCCACGTAGGCCACCGAGCCGCTGGTCAGCATGCCGCCCCCGACGCCCGCCAGCAGGCGCATGGAGAACAGCAGGACGTAGCTCTCCGCCACTGTGTGCAGGGTGAGCGTGACGGCCATTAGGATGGTCCCGTACAGCAGGATGAGGCGGCGCCCAATGCGGTCGGACGCCGGGCCCGTAATGAGGGCCGACACCCCCAGCGACAGCGCGTAGGCCGTCAGCAGCATGCCCTGCCAGAACGCGTTCACCCCGAGCGTCGCCGCAATCTCGGGGAGAATGGGCACCATGATGATCAGCTGGCTGCTGGCCGAGAACATCATCAGCCAGAGCGCAAAGAGAATCAGGTACGGGTTCGAAGTTTTCGTGTCGGGCACGAAGGAAGGCGGTGGATGAAAGAGGTGGAGAAGCTTGAAATGTAAGCCCTTAAACTGAGGAGGAAGCGGGCCACATGCAGAACGCAGACCGAAATATTCAACGAAATTCGCCGTCGTCCTACGGCGGTGGATGCTAGATGGTACAGGGGAGATCCATGCGTGGACCAGCCAGCATTCTGTGGGCAGTGCGCGTGAAAGAGACCTCCGGACGCAGCCGAGTAAGGGAGAAGACAGATTAGTTAATGTAACGGTGATCTGTGCGTAATAGTGACATTACGCACAATTCGTATTGTGTAGCCTGCGTTCCAGTTCGCCCACTGTACCCACAGTGCGCCACGAACTTGGCACTTTCGCTGATTTCCCTTCATAACTTCGCTCATCTTGATGCCTGAGCCCTGGATGCGACGCACGCTCACGGTCGCCCTGGTCGCGCTGATGGTTGTCGGTCCCGATGCGGCCGTGGCGCAGGACGCGGCGCCGACCGGAGCCGTCACAGGGGTGGTCGTGGAGGAGCAGCGTGGGGCGCCCCTCCCGGGAGCGAACGTCACGATCGAGGGCACCTCGACGGGCACCTCGACAGACCTCGACGGGCGGTACCGCATCGACGAACTTGAGCCGGGGACGTACGACCTCGTCGTCTCGTTCGTCGGGTTTCAGAAGAAGACCGTGACGGGCATAGAGGTGGCGGCCGGAGAGTCGACTACCCTCGACGTCGCGCTCGCCGAAGAGACCGAGCAGCTCGAAGAGGTTGTGGTTCAGGCACAGGCGGCTCGGGACTCCGAAGCAGGCCTGCTAAAGGAGCGGGCGAAGGCTGCGTCGGTCGTGGACGCGATCAGTGCCGAGGCCATCGGCAAGTCGGGAAGCTCGACGGCGGCGGGGGCCATTAAGAAGGTGACTGGTGCCTCCATCACGGAAGGAAAATTCGTCAATGTGCGTGGGCTAGGGGGACGGTACGTCAACGCTCAGCTCAACGGCGCGGAGCTTCCCAGTGCCAGCCCCAACAGCAATTCGGTCCCGCTCGATCTCTTTCCAGCTGGGCTGCTCGACAACATTGTGACGAGCAAGACCTTCACGCCAGACGAGCCCGGCAATTTTACAGGGGGGAATGTTGATCTTAGTACTAAGTCGTTCCCTGAAAGGCGGACGCTGTCTTTCTCAAGCTCGGTCACCTACCACAGTGAGGCCCGCTTCGACGATATTCTCCGCCAGAACGGCGGGTTGGACCGGGTGCCCGGCGTAGTCCCGTCGCTGCCCGAGGGCGATCTCAGGGCTGAGAATCAGCCCATTCCTCCGTACTTCGGGGCCAATCAGCAGGAGCGTCAGTTTCTGAACGACGTAACCAACGCGTTCAGTCAGAGCAAAATCACGCCTCAGCGAAAGGCCGGGCCCATCAACCAGGGCTACTCGGCGTCGTTTGGCGACCAATTTCAAATCTTTGATGGAATGCCCCTTGGGGTGGTAACGGGGATCACCTACAGTCGGAGTACGAGTGCATCTCGGAATCGTCGCTCCGCTAGTGCAGGGCCTGTGTCCGACGAAAGCATAACGCCCGACTTCCAATTCAGTGGCGAGAGCGGGTCAACTGAAGAAGTGCTTGGTGGAATTGCCAACTTCTCGTTCAAGCCCCATCCCGACCACGAAATTTCCCTCAACAGTCTGTACAACCAGTCGAATGAGCAGTCGGCAGTCTTCTTGACGGGCTCTATTCCGCGGGACGACGACAATCGAATTTTTGACCGCCGCCGATTGGAGCCCATCGACCGAACGGTCTGGAACGTGCAGGGAAAGGGAGAACACCTACTGGGCGGTGGCAGCGACAGCCCACGACTGACATGGAACTCGTCGTACTCGAAGACGACGCAGGATGAATCGGACGTTCGGTTCTTTACCGACGATCGTCTCCCCGACCGGGACGTGCACCGCATTGCGACATCGATCTACGAGTTTCCGACGCGCTATTTCCGAAACCTCTCGGAGTACACGTGGGGCAACGATCTGGAAGTATCGGTGCCGTTCGGATTCGGAAGTCTCAAGGTAGGAGGGACCTATCAGTATCGGGAGCGAGATCTCAACGAGCGTCGATTCATCTACGACAATCTAAATTCTCCAGGATATGAAGGCGCCCCCAACACATACTTTAGCAAATGTGCCGGCTTCATTGACGAAGGCGAGTGTGATAGCGGCCCCTATCAGGGTACTGCTCCCTCCGACCTCGGGGTCGTGATTCAGGAGCAGACCTCCAACCAGAACAACCTAGTCGGGGACCGTACCGTGGGGGCCGGCTTCGCAATGGTCGATACGGAGGTGCCGGGCCTGCCGGCCCTCCGATTCATCGGGGGACTTCGGATAGAGCACACGGATCAATCCATCGAAACGAGGGACGGGCAGACCGGACAGATTACAGAGACGGACCTTCTGCCCTCGGCCAATCTGGTGTATGCCCTCCGCGAAGACATGAACGTGCGGGCGGCCTATGGACGCACACTGGCGCGTCCGACGTTCCGAGAATTCTCGCCGGCGACCTACTACGACTTTAAGCGACAAGAGATCTTTGACGGCGACCCAACGCTGAAGCGAACCCTTGTCGACAACGTGGACCTCCGCTGGGAGTGGTTTGCGGGGCCGGGGGAGCTGCTTGCGGTCACCGGGTACGCAAAGTCGTTCCAGGACCCGATCGAGCGGGTCGTCGTGGAGCAGGCCATCAATCGTGAGGTTACATACCAAAATCAGCGGAGCGCGGAGATATATGGGGCCGAGTTTGAGGCGCGGAAGCGGCTTGGGTTCGTGTCGAACGCACTTCGTCATTTCGAACTAGGAGGAAACCTGACGCTTACTGAATCGACGGTCACGGACACGTCGGGGCAGGCGCTGGGACGTCCGCTCGAGGGGCAGTCGTCCTACCTGATCAACGCAGACCTGTCGTACGACAATCCGAATAGTGAGACCATTGTCTCCGTCTTCTACAACTACTTCGACGATCGCCTCGACACCATCGAGCGCCAGAACCAGCCCAATCAGTTTGAGCGTGGGCGGCACACGGTCGACGTCGTGGCCTCTCAGGGCCTGCCCTTCGGCGTCAAGATGAAGGTGTCCGTCAAGAATGTGCTCAATGAGGACACCGAAGTATACCAGTCTTTTCCGAGCGCGGAGTTTACGACGGTCCGATACAAGGAGGGGCGTACAATTTCCGTTGGGTTCACTTATAGCCTCTAACAGTAATCTACGATTAGCTCTACGACTGGACATTTCGACCTCGGATGTCCCTGCTGGCATCCAGCGAAGACAAGGCGAGCCATCGCGGCTCGCCTTTTGGCATTTCTGAGCCCCCCGTTATGGAAGTGTTATGCGGCTGTGGGGACTGCAGTGTGGGCTCGGGACACGCACCTACAACGTCTCTTCATGAACTCAACAACAACGGCATGACCAACGTGAATCAACACACCATCAGTGCACGATCGTGGCTTCGGATCGGACTCGCTTTACTGGTCGTCCCGGCCATGATCCTGTTCACGGGTTGTGACAATAACGACAGTGGAATAGACGACGACATGGACGATGGCCCGCCGGGGGGCACCTCGGCGACTGATGCTAACTACGCCAACTACGACACGACCGAAGCAGCGGTTGTCTTTGGTGAGCAGTCCGGCAATGATCTAGGCGTTGTCCCGGACGACGCGTCAGACAACGAGAACGTGCGGGAGAACTACGTGAAGTGGACGAGCGATCACACGTACCATCTCGACGGACGAACTTTTGTGAACTCGGGCGATACCCTGGAGATTGAACCCGGTACGGTCGTGAAGGGCATTCCCAACCAGGACCCAAATAATGCTAGCGTGTTGGTCGTGGCACGAGGGGCGACGATTCTGGCCGACGGCAATCCGGGGAGCAACACCCCCAGCGAGGCCGACCCGATCATCTTCACCACTCGGGAAGATGACGTGAGCGACCCGAACGATCTGAAGCCGAATCTTGATGGGGCCTGGGGGGGCGTGATCATTCTCGGCAATGGACCGAAAAACTTCCCTGGATCCCGCAATGTCGAGGGCATCCCGTCGGACGTGAATCGTGCGTCGTTCGGGAGCGATAGTCCCGATCCGAACGATGACTCTGGCGTCTTTCGGTTCGCCCACATCCGCTATGGTGGCATCTCCATCGGGGCTGGCAATGAGATCAACGGCCTTACGATGGGCGCGGTTGGCTCCGGAACCACGATCGAGTGGGTAGAGGTCTTCAATAACCAGGATGACGGCTTCGAGTGGTTCGGCGGCAACGTGAATGCCCGCTACCTCTTCGCCAGCCGCGTCGGGGATGACTCCTTCGACATTGACCAGGGCTTCAGCGGCAACCTGCAGTTCCTGCTTGCCATCCAGGCGCCGACGCGCGGCGACCGCACCGGCGAGCACGACAGTGGAGACGACGGCTACGGCGGAGGCGACGAGGGAGATACGCCGGTCGCCAATCCGCAGATTTACAACGCCACCTACATCGGCTCTGGACCAGACGGAGACGGTGATATCGCGCTGAAGCTCCGCGATAACTTTGGAGGCAACTACTTCAATTCGATCTTCTACGACTTCCCGGTGCAGTTTATCGAGGTGGAAGAAGCCTCGGGACCGGACAGTCGGGCACGCTGGGAGAACGGCGAGTTGACGGTTGAAAGCAGCATCACCTGGAAATTTGGATCAGTGCAGGATGCCAGCACTCCCTTTGAGGATCTCGTCGAGAATGGCGGGTCGTGGGGCACTACAGTGGCCGACGATCTTGAAAACAGCTACAACGTAACCTACGAGAACCCGGGTCTCTCGCGCGATCTCTCGGGTGATTTCCAGACAGTGGGAGTCATTCCGACGAACGACGTGAGCGGTGGCCAGACGCCGAGCGGGTCGTTCTTTGAAGACGTGTCTTACCGGGGCGCCTTCGATCCCAGTGGAAGCAACTGGGCCGCAGGGTGGACCTTCAGTGATGAGGTTGGCATGTTCCAGTAGCAGCCTCTCAGAGAGCAATCCCTAATCCCATACGCGCCGGGCGCCCGCCGTTTGTCGGGCGTCCGGCGTTTTTTATTTGGGGACCCCGAGGTTATGTAAGGAACTCCGGCCTCCGACTGGAGCGGGGAACGGAGCACATGGGGCTCGTGTGCGTGTGGTAGTCTAGTCGAAATCTCCCACGCACCACGCACCGGCCCCCCAATGGCGCTGCGCTGTCTTTTTGTCGTCCAGGGCGAGGGCCGCGGCCACCTTACGCAGGCGATGGCCCTGCGGTGCATGCTCCGAGACGCCGGCCACCGGGTGGAGGCGGTCGTCGTGGGCAAGAGCGATGACCAGGCCGTTCCGTCCTTTTTCCGCGCGGCGTTTGAGGCCCCCGTCACAGACGTCGAGAGCCCCGGCTTCGTGTCGGACGACGCAGACCGCTCGGTGCGGCCCTGGGCCACGCTACGCCGGGCGCTCGGGCGCACGCCCGCCTTCTGGCGCAGCCTGTCGACCCTCGACGACGCGATCGAGCGCCACGAGCCGGATGTGGTGGTGAACTTTTTTGAGCCCCTAGTGGGCCTCTACGCCGCAACGCATGCGCCGTCCGTGCCGGTGGTGGCGGTGGCGCACCAGTACATGTTCTTGCACCCCGACTACCAGTTTCCTCCGGGGCGTCCGGGACGACGGTGGGCGGCCCGCGCGTTTGCCCGGCTTACGGCCTGGGGGGCGTCGCGGCGCCTTGCGCTCTCGCTCTATCCGGCCCCCGATCGGTCGGGGGATGACCTGGCCGTGCTGCCGCCGCTCCTGCGGCCCGGGGTGTTTCGGCAGCCGCAGGACCGACGCGAGCCCTTCATCCTCGCCTACATTCTGAACAGCGGGTACGCCGACGAGGTAATCCGGTGGCACGAGCAGCACCCGGACGTGCCGCTCCACTGCTTCTGGGACCGGCCGGGCGCGGCCCCCGTGGAGGCCTACGACGAGACGCTCACCTTCCACCAGCTCGACGACGAGAAATTCCTGCACCTCATGGCCCGGAGCCGCGGCTTCGTGTCCACTGCCGGCTTCGAGTCGATCGCGGAGGCGATGTACCTGAAGACGCCGGTCCAGGTGGTGCCGGTCGAGGGGCACTACGAGCAGCGGTGCAACGCCGTTGACGCGGTACGGGCCGGGGCAGGGGTGTGCAGCACGCAGTTCAACATCGGACGCCTCCGGGCGGCGTTGGACCGCGGGTCCGCCCAGGACGGCCGGTTCCAAGAGTGGGTGCGGCAGGGGCGCCGCCGGTTTGTCCGAGAGCTCGAGGCGGCCGCCCGGCACCCTGTCGCCGCGCCCCCAGTCTCGCCGGTGGCGGAGCGAATTCTCGAGGCGGCCTGATGCGGGATGCGACGCCGCGTGCCGGTGGAACGGGGGCGTCGAACATTCTTGAGCCGGCCCGGTCCGACTGGGCGTGGATGTGCGTCGAGGCGGGGCCCGTCTGTCCTTTGAACCTTCGCACTGAGGGAACGGCCATGGGGCTCCGACGCGTGTTGCGGATTCTATCGTGGAGTGGGGCCGGGCTGCTGGTCACTGCGTTCCTGGTCGGCTACGCGGCGCCGTATCTTCCGCCGGCCCGCTTCTGGTGGACGGATCTGTTTGCCGTGTTGCTCCCCGTCCTTGCCGGGGCGGTTGGACTACTGAGCGTCGGGCTGATGGGGCAGGGGGCCTACCGGCAAGCATGGGGGCGCGTGGGGGTGGGTACGGTGCTGCTCCTGCTCGTCGCGGTGCGGTTTGGGACGGTGCCGACGGGACAGGCATCGGAAGGAGAGGCGGCGGCGCTGCGGTTGATGACGTTCAATCTGTCTCCTGTATTTGCCCGCGGGCCGGACCGTGAGCGTACGCTGGCCGAACTCGTCCATCGGGAGGCCCCTGCCGTGCTGAGTGTCCAGGAGACGTGGATGAAAACACGGCCGGCGTCGGACGGCGGCGTCCCGTTGGTGTCCTGGCCGCTCCGGGTGCTCCTGGAGGACTCAGTGGGGTACGCCCTGCCACGTGCCTGGCCCCCCGAGACCATGATCTACCGGCCGGTACTGGGGCAGGTGCGACTAGACTCAATGAGTGTGCACCCGTTGCCCCCGTCCGGCGGGTCCAATCCCCGTTCTCGTTACACGCGCACCCACTTCACCTGGCAGGGGCGCCCCGCCGTGCTCTACAACGTGCACCTCCACACGGTGGGCACCCGTCCTTGGGACCTGCGGGGGACGGTCCCATCGCTTGGTCGCTGGTGGGCCTTCCTGCGGACGTATCGAGAGGGGGCCCTTCACCGCGCCGACCAGGCCCGCCGGATCCGCCGGCACATCGAGCAGGAAACGCGACCGGTGCTCGTGGCGGGCGACTTCAATAGCACCCCGCACCAGTGGGCCTACCGGCACCTTCTGCAGGGCCTGCAGGCGGCGGGTGGGGGCGCAACCTTCCCGGCCGGGTGGCCCCTCGTACAGATCGACCACGTCCTGGCCGGGCCGGAGTGGCGCGTCGACTCGGCCACCGTGCCAGAGCTCGAGGCCATAGATTTCGTTTCGGATCACCGTCCCGTCGTCGCCCAGGTCCGGTGGCGGGACGACTACGAGGAGTAAGACGAGCGGAGGGGCGATGTGCTGCCGGGGTCCATCTCTTCCTGCACGCTGGTGTGGCGGATGTCGACGCCCTCAATAAGAAAGACGACGCCCTTCGCGATATTGGTCGAGTGGTCCGAGATCCGCTCGATGGCCTTGCTGGCGGTGATCAGGTGGGCGGCCACCTCGGCGTGCTCCGGATTCTTCTGGATGTAGTCCACCAGCCCCCGAAAGTTTTCGTGGTGGAGGCGGTCCACTTCGTCGTCGAGATCGGGAATGCTGCGGGCCAGTTCCGCGTCCTGGTCCAGGAAGGCCTGCTTCGCCTCGTCGAGCATGCGGCGGGCTGCCTGGCTCATCCCACGGATTTTGACCGCGTCCAGGACCCCGGGCGCCTCGGTCACGTGCTCCGCGTTGCTGGCCAAGTTGCGGCAGTGGTCCCCGATCCGCTCCAGGTCGGTATTGATCTTTTCGGCCGTGAGCAGGGTGCGAAGGTCGGTGGCCACCGGCTGGTGGCGGGCCAGGATGCGCTGACAATACTCGTCCACCTCCAGCTCTAGGGCATCGACCTCGCGGTCGCGATCCATGACGCGCTCGGCCTGGTCCACGTCGCGGGCAAGCAGGGCGTCCACGGCATCGGTAAACTGCTCGGCCACGATGGTGGCCATGTCGAGCAGGCGACTGCGAAGCTCAGTAAGTTCGCGGGCGAGGCGGTTGGGCATGAAGGTCCCGGTCAGGTCGTCAGGTAATATTCGAATGCTCCTGTACGATCGGGGGAGAAGAATGTGCCGACGAACTGCGGAAGCACGAGCGCTGTCGGCCCCCAGGCCGGCCCAGGCATCAGGCAGGCCTGGTCGGCGAACCGTTGCTTCGTATGAAGGGGGGTGAGGAGCGATCCGTCGCGCTGGCGTCGGGCGGTGTGCCCTGTCTCCACACGGTGCGCAGCACCGACAGGTACGTGTCGGCGACGGCGGGCCACCCGAAGGTGTTTTCGGTGTGGCGCAGGGCGCGTTGCGCGGCGGCGTCCAGGGCGTTAGAATCGTTGTGGTACGTCGTGATGGCGTCCACGAACGCCCTGTGCGACTGTGGGGCTACGAGATGGCCGTTGACGCCGTCAGTGATGACGTCCTGGATGCCTTCGAGACGGGCGGCGATGGCGGGGGTGCCGCACTGGCCCGCTTCGAGCAGGACGATTCCGAAGCCCTCCATGTCGTCCTCGACGGGCACATTCGGCATGATGAACAGGTCGGCCCCGCGGTAGAGATGGCCCAGCGTGCTGTTCGGAATGCGACCGAGGAGGCGGACGCGAGGTGATAGGTTGTGTCGCGCGATGGCGGTCTCGATCGTGTCGAGCTCGGGGCCGTCGCCCGCAACCCAGTAGTGAACGTCGTCGGGGAGACGGGGCATCACCGTGTCGACAAACCAGGCTGTGCCCTTCCGTTCAACCTGTCGCCCCACGCTGCAGAGCAGGAGCCCGTCGGGCGGGGGAGAAGGGGGAGATACGTCCACGCTCTCGTCCAGCGCCTGGCGGGCCGCTGGCCGGTCGGGGGGGGGCTCGAAGCGGTCCGTGTCGATGCCGTTGGGCACGACGCGGAGCTGGTCGGGGGCGGCCCTGCGGTCGAGGCAGGCCTGGCGGGTGGCCCGGCTGACGGGAAGCACCGCGTCGAGGGCGCCGAACACCTTCGGAACGAACCACTGGTAGGGCGGAAACGGAGTCGTCACGTCCAGTCCGTGTACGATGGCGGCGGTCCGTACCCCGTGTTGGCGGAGCAGGCCCTGCAGGGGCACTGCGAGGCCGGCCGTCACCATCGATGAGAAAAGCACCACGTCGACATCGTTCTGCCGGGCGGCCTGGGCAATCTGCCAGCCGGCCCGGGCGAGAAACAGGGGCGTCTTCAGGTGAACCGTGCGCCAGGCACTGCGCAGCAGCAGGGCGTCGTAGTCGAGCGCGTCCGCGTCGGCGCGGGCCTGCAGGGTCTCGTGGAGCTTGAGGGCAACGCGTTGCATGCCGCCCACGTTGGCCAGTGGGCGGCCCTCGGGCGGGAGCGAATGGGAGACGAACAGGAGACGCACGGGGGCGGGCCGACAGGTGGGAAGACGTTACGCAGGGGCCCCCGCTGGGGCTGGGTCTTGCGGGGAGGGAGACGGATGATGGGGAAGCACCTCGTCGTAGTACCGGCTCATGCGGTTGAGGACGGCGGGCCAGGTAAAGTCCTGGGCGCGCTTGCGGGCGGCGGTGCCCATCCGGTCGCGGCGCACATCGTCGACGATCAGGGTGCGCGCCGCCTCGGTGAACGCATCGACACGTCCAGGAGAGCAGAGCCGGCCCGTGGTGCCGTCGTTCACGAGGTCGCGACTGCCGGCCGCGTCGGCACAGACGGTCGGGAGGCCGGACGCCATCGCCTCCAGGGTGACGTTGCCGAACGTTTCGGTGTCGCTCGGGAACAGAAAGACATCGGACGAGGCGTAGGCCTCCGCCAAGTCGGTGCCATCGAGGAAGCCGGTAAAGGTGGTGTTCGGCAGGCGGGCTTCCAACTCCTCCCGGGCCGGGCCGTCGCCCACGACCAAGCTATGGTGGGGGACGTCCTGACGCTCCAGCCGATCGATGACGTCGGCGTACACGTCGAGCCCCTTCTCCCACACGAGCCGACTCACGAACGCGACGACCGCCTCGTCGTCGCCAATCCCGTGGGCCCGCCGCCACCCGCCGGAGCGGTGGCCCGGCGCGAAGCGGTCGGTGTTTACCCCGCGGGGCCAGAGCCGAAGGTCGCTGTCGATGCCGTGTCCCCGAAGCACCTCCGCCATGGCGTGGGTGGGGACGTAGACCTGCCGGCACTGGTTGTAAAACGAGCGCAGATAGCTCCAGACGGGCGTCTCCAGCAGGTCGAGGTGGTAGTACTTCAGGTAGGAGCTGAAGTGAGTGTGGTAGGAGGCCACCACGGGCGTGCCGGTGTCCTGAGCGTGTTGGAGGGCGTTGTGGCCCAGGAGGTCGGGCGTGGCGATGTGGTACAACGTCGGGGCAAAGTCGTCCAGCGCGTCCTGGACGGAGGGCGTGAGGCCCAGCGAGAGCCGGTATTCCGAGCGGCCGGGCACCGGCAGGGACGGCACGGACGTGAGCGTGCCGGCGTGGTCCTCGATGGCCGGGTCGTCAACCGTGGGGGCGAAGACGCGCACCTCAGCACCCTGTTGCTCGAGGTGCCTGACGAGGCGGTTGAGCGTGAGCGACACCCCGTCGGCGATGTGGGTGTAGGCCCCGGCAAAGAGCGCGATGCGCCTGGATGAGCGGTGGGCGGGACGATCGGCGCGTGAAGAAGACAAATCGGGGGTGGGGGGCATGTGAGTCGAAGGCGAGGGCAAAGAGCTCTACGCAAAACGGCGTCCAGGACATGGGTGGAAGGCCCACGCTGCGTCTGTAGCCTGGGAAGGATCCTCAAGACTGTGAAGCCGCTCTCAGCCAGAGGAAAGTAACGCAGGCCCTCCTCCCAGGTACTCAAAAAGAGCAATCGACACCGAAAAGGCCCCAGGGAGTCGAACGTCCCTGGGGCCCTGGGTTTTTGTACGTTGCCGTTGGGGAAAGCTTCCTCCGCACGGCGTCCACGCACTACTCCGTGGCAGTGGCTTCGTTGATCAGGTGAAGCACGTGGTCGGTGTGGGCGCGAGTCTCGGCATTGACCCCGCGCTTGCGCTCGATCATGCGCTCGATCTCCTGCAGGCTCTGGAAGGCCGCGCTCTGGGCCACATTATCGTACTGGGCGTCGCCTTCCTCGCCCACTACGGTCGCGAGGGACTCCACGTACGAGACCTGGAGGTTCTGGCGGAACGTGTTCACGTTGCCCTGCGCGTCGGCCGCGAAGACGGCGTCGGTAAGGTCGCGCATGTACTCGGCCAGCGTGTACTCGTTGCCGTAGAGGCGCGTGTCGGTCATGCGCTCCAGCACATTCGGGTGCAGGAGGTGGGCCAGCACGTTTTCCTGAATGCCGAGCACACGGGCGTGGACCTTCGGGTCTTCCGACGCGCCGAAGAAGTTAAATCCGCGTCGCTGCGGCTGGAGGTGGCGGTAGAGCTCGTTCGGAATAATCTCGAAGGCATCCGGCGCGAACAGGTACTCGTTCAGGAGGTCGAGGGCCCGCTGCTGCTTCTCGAGAGGGACCGGGCGGTACGGCTCCGTGGCGCCCTCCTGCCCGATCAGCGCGCGGTCGACGTGAACGCCGCCCACGTAGCGGGAGGCGACGGTCGCCATCTGCGCGTGCTGGCCGGTAACGCTCAGGAAGGCGTTCCGCAGCTCCTGATACGACTGCCCGGGGTCCTCGTACTTCTCCAGGAGGTCCCCCATCAGGTCCTCAACGAGCTGCATGCGCCCCTCGGCGTAGTCGAGCGCCTCGTTCGATAGGTCGCCGATCATCACCTCGGGGTCGATGGCCTTGCCTGGCGCGCGCATGTCGTCCGCGTCGTTTCCGAAGGCAAGCTCCGGCTCCGTGGAGCGCGACAGGATGGCGTCGATCTCCGACTCGGAGGCGTCCGGCGTGTAGCCGTACTCGACGGCCCATATGTCGTAGGGGCCGGGGCGGGTCGTGTAGTACTGGCCCTGATCGTCGTCGGGCGGGGCCACGTTCACCGCTGGGTAGTCCATGACCGAACCGACGAGCCCCTCCTCCCGGGTGATCGAGGCGTTGTGCACCTCATCGGTCGGGTGGAGCTGGGACGCCTTCATGTTGTGCTGCAGGCCCAGGGTATGGCCCACCTCGTGCAGGGCGAGATAGTGGAGCGCCTCCTCCATGAGCTGGGTCACCTCGCCGTTGAGGTCCGAGGGGCCGCTTTGCTCAGGGCTCGGGGTCGGGGCGGTGGGGGCCAGCGCGGCCTTGCCGAAGAGCGTATTCATGTGGAGGAAGCCGGGCAGCGTACAGGCGTGCTTGGGCAAAGTCTTCGGCCTCTCGCTCGCGGCCTGGAGCGGCAGCCCGGTCTCCTCGAAGAGCTTGTTTTGGTTGACCTGATTGGTCAAGAACGCGTATTCCAGCATCACATCTGCGCCCATGATCTGGCCCGTACGCGGGTTCACAAAGCTCGGCCCGTAGCCGCTGAAGGGCGGGTTGGGAGACGAGGTCCAGCGCAGCACGTTGTAGCGGATGTCGCCCGCGTCCCACGATGCCGTGTCCGGCTGTACCTTCACCTCGATCGCGTTCTTGAAGCCGGCCTCGCGGAAGGCGGTATTCCATCCCAGCACTGCGTCGCGGATGATGGGCCGGATGCGCTCTGGGGTCGTGTTCTCGATCCACCACGTGATCGGCTCCACCGGCTCGGAGAGCTCGGCGTCGGGGTTTTCCTTCTTCAGGTGCCAGCGGTTGATGAGGTCGTGGTAGGGAGTGGCACTGGTGGTGGTGCGGTCGTCCTTCTGCTGAGTGAAGTATCCGACGCGCGGATCCGCGAAGCGCGGCTCAAAGTCGTTCTCCGGCACCTCGATAAGACTGTGGCGCAGGGTGATGGTGACGTTGCGCGCGTCGGTCACGGCGTCGGAGCCCGGGTTGATGGGGCGGGGGTTTTCAAAGACATAGTCGACGACCACGTCCGTATTTTTCGGATAGTTGTGGACCTCCTCCACCTTCGACTTCTCCTTGCTCTGGCGCCCCAGGCTGAAGGCCGTGGGCGGCTGGCCGGGCGTGGGAGAAGGCTTCACCTGTGTGAGCGACTCGGTCAGGAAGAGGCCGTCGGCGTCGATGAGAAGGCGGCCGGTCGAGTCGTCCTCGGCCACAATCTTCTCAACGTGTAGAACCGACGGGCTGACGTTGGCGTCCGAGGCGCGGCTGAGCGTACTCTCGTCGTTGAAGTGGAAGCTGGTGTTCACCTCCACGAACTCAAGCTGGTCGTAGTGGCGCCGGACCTTGAAGATGGTGTTGTCGCGGTAGGCCCCGCGGTAGGTGCCGGCCTCCAGCACGCCGTCGACGGTATGGGTAAAGTAGATGTACTCCTTGCCGATCTGGCTGGAGTTGAGGGCCATCTGAAGCGAGCCGTCGGTCGTATCGCGGTAGACGGTAAAGAGGCCGCCGAGTGAATCGCTCTCAGCCACGGCCTTCTCGAAGTCGCTCTTCTCGTCGCCGGCCTGCTGCTCGGCCTTCTGCGCCGGAGTGGACGAGTCCGACATCTGGGCCGAACTGCTGCAGCCAATGATGAGGAGGAATGTGAGGGGGAGGACCCAGAGGGTCGTGCGGAATCGCATGTTGAGGAAACAGAGTGCGGGAAAAGACGACGAAGGGCGAGAGCGCGCCACGGAATGCAAAAAACGGCGGGACGGTGTGACGTGAGCACCTCCGGATACAGCGCCGGAGCAACAGGCGGGACGCGCGTCACCATACCTGTTTTCACAAACCCGTACCGACCAATCGGAGGGCTCATTTTTGGTTCCCTCTCATCGGCAGAGCCCCCAACGTGGTAGTGCAAATCGGGGTTGGGAGCGCCTCCACTCCTGCACGTCATCCCTGCCGACAGATAGGACGCGGGGAGAGCCTCCGAAAAGTACGACGCCCCCGAGAGTCCAGTTGTTACAGAGGGAGGCCTGAGGTCATCACGTGTCTGAGGGCCAGCCCGGAGGCTTACAGCACGTTTTGTAGGAACCGCCCGGTGTGGCTGTCCGCGCAGGCTGCGACCTCTTCGGGCGTGCCCGCCGCGACCACCTCCCCGCCCGCGTCGCCGCCTTCCGGCCCGAGGTCGACCACGTAATCGGCGTACTTCACCACGTCGAGGTTGTGCTCGATGATGAGAACCGAGTGGCCGCTCTCGACCAACTGCTCAAAGGCGTTCAACAGCTTCTTGATGTCGTCGAAGTGGAGCCCGGTCGTCGGCTCGTCGAAGATGTAGAGCGTGCGGTCCGAGGCGCGGCCGCTGAGGTGGCTGGCGAGCTTAATGCGCTGGGCCTCCCCCCCGCTCAGCGTCGTCGACGGCTGGCCGAGCGTGAGGTAGCCGAGGCCAATGTCCTGCAGGACCCCGAGCTTGTTGGTGACCGCCCGCTCGCCCTCGAAGAAGTCGGCGGCTTCGTCGACGGTCATGTCCAGCACGTCGGCGATGTTCTTGCCGTCGTACGTGACGTTGAGCACCTCCTTCTTGTAGCGCTGGCCGTTGCAGGCCTCACACTCCAGGTAGAGGTCGGCGAGGAACTGCATCTCCACCTTCACCACGCCCTGTCCCTCGCACTCCTCGCAGCGCCCGCCCTTCGTGTTGAAGCTGAAGGTGCCCCGGTCGTAGCCGTGCACCTGCGACTGCCGGGTCTTGGCGAAGAGCTTGCGGATGCCGTCGAAGGCGTTCGTGTAGGTGGCGGGGTTGGAGCGGGGCGAGCGCCCGATGGACGACTGGTCGACCATCTCCACGGCGTCGACGTTGTTGTGGCCGCGGATCGTGTCGTGGGCCCCCACCTTGCCGTCCCCGCTGCCGCCCTTGAGGCGGTGCAGGCCCTCAAAGAGCGTCTGGTTCGTGAGGGTGGACTTGCCGGAGCCCGAGACGCCCGTGACGCACACGATCTGGCCGAGCGGGATCTCGACGTCGATGTGCTTGAGGTTGTGCTGCCGGGCGTTCTCGACGACGAGCGTGTTGTCTGGGTCGATCGGGCGGCGCTCGTCGGGGACCGGCACCTCTTTCCGGCCGCTCAGGTACTGGCCGGTGAGCGAGTCCGCGTCCTCCAGAATCTCGTCGTAGGTGCCCTGAAAGACCACCTCGCCCCCGAAGGCCCCGGAGGCCGGCCCGAGGTCCACGAGCTGGTCCGCGGCCTCCATGGTGACCGGGTCGTGCTCCACCACGAGGACTGTGTTGCCGAGGTCGCGCAGGCGCTGCAGAATGTCGATGAGGCGCTCGTTGTCGCGGGGGTGCAGGCCGACGGTCGGCTCGTCGAGCACGTAGAGGGAGCCGACGAGCGAGGAGCCGAGCGAGGTCGACAGGTTGATGCGCTGCGTCTCCCCGCCGCTGAGGGTCTGCGCGAGGCGGTCGAGCGTGAGGTAGTCGAGCCCCACGTCCACGAGGTAGCGGCTCCGCTCACGCAGCTCCTCCATCACCCGCCCGGCCACCTCCTGTTCGTAGTCGGTAAGCTCCAGGGCCTCGAAGTAGTCGCGGGCCTCCCGCGTCGTCATCGCGCAGATCCCGCCGATGTGCTTCTGCTCCACGGCGTCGCCGCCCACCTTTACGTAGAGGGCGTCGTCGCACAGGCGGTGGCCGTTGCAGTCGGGGCACTCGGAATAGCCCCGGAAGCGGGCGCGGAAGATGCGGTAGTGGCGCTTGTACGAGTTCTCGTCTAGGAACTCGAAGAAGCCGTTCAGGCCGATGTAGTCGTCCTTGCCCTCCCACACGATGTCCCGCTCCCAGTCTGCCAGCTCGTGGTAGGGGCAGTCGATGTCGAGCCCCACGTCCGCGGCCACGGCGATCAGGTCCTTGAAGTGCTTTCCCCACTTGTCGCCACGGAACGGCGCGAGGGCCCCGTCGCGGATGGAGAGCTGTTTGTTCGGGACAATCAAATCCTCGTCGAGCCCTGGCACGCGCCCGAAGCCCTGGCACGTGGGGCAGGCGCCGACCGGGCTGTTGAAGCTAAAGAGCTGCGGCGTCGGCTCCTCGAAGCGCATCCCGTCGCGCTCGAAGTGTGCGCTGAACTCGAACAGGGGGATGGGTCCCTGATGTTGGCTCGCCCCCGGGTACGAGGCCTCGTCGTAGCCGCCGCGGGGGGCAGGAATGACGGTGCAGTACCCGTCGCCCTCGTCAAAGGCCTGCTCCACGGACTCGGCGATGCGGGAGCGGGTGTCCTCGTCGCCCGTCTTCACCTTGAGGCGGTCGATGAGGATGCGCAGGCGGTCGCGGCCATAGTTGTTGACGCGGTCGGGCGGGGTGTCGTTGAGGTCGAGAATCTCGGGCTCCTCGCCCTTCCCGGCCTGCCGCTCGGTGGGCAGCAGGAGGATGCGGTAAAAGCCGCGCTCCCGCAGGCCCGTGAGCTCGTCGCGCAGGGCCATGTCCGTGTGCTCCGGGACGGGGGCGCAAAGGTAAAACCGTGCGCCGTCGTCCAGCTCGTCGTCGAGGCGGTCCGCCACGTCGTGGGGTGTGTCCCTGCTCACCGGCTCGCCGCTCACCGGGGAGTAGGTGGTGCCGATGCGGGCGAAGAGGAGGCGGAGGTGGTCGTAGATTTCCGTCTGCGTGGCGACCGTCGAGCGCGGATTCTTGCCCGAGGTCTTCTGCTCGATGGCGATGGCGGGGGCGAGGCCCGTGATGAGGTCCGCCTCCGGCTTGTCCATCCGCTCCAGGAACTGGCGGGCGTAGGCGCTCAGGCTCTCTACGTAGCGGCGCTGGCCCTCCGCGTAGACCGTGTCGAAGCAGAGGCTCGACTTGCCGGACCCGGACGGGCCGGTAAACACGATCAGCTCATTGCGCGGCAGGTCCAGGTCGACGTCCTTCAGGTTGTGCTGCCGGGCCCCGCGGATGACGATGTGGTCCTGCGCCGACTCGCGGGCGGTGACCGACGCGTTGGCGATGACGGGGTCCTGCGTGGGAAGGCGTTCGGTGGTGGGCATTTCTCGTCTGAGGCGTGTGGGCGTTTGTCAAGAAAGGCATGGGCCGGTGTGCGGTCCGGCAGCGCGGGGACGCGGCTCCGTCAGGTCGTGATTGAGGGAAGCTTTGCCAAATCGTATATGCCATGCAGCAGGGATTGATGCCTGCCCGTCCGCATTGAGATGAGATCTGCGTAACCATCGTGCCCTTCACGGAACGGCTGGGAACGGCGAGAAGGGGGAAGCGTGAAGAAACTGTCGCAAAAACCACTCTCCTACCGGCCGTTTATGTCTATCAATCCCGCCACTGCGATGCGTACCCTCGTCGGCCTCCTCGCGTTCGTTCTCTGTGCCTGCACCCCTGGGAACGGTTCGGAGACATCCGAACCCCGTTCGTCATCCCCAGACGAGGACGTCGTCCTGGAGCGGGTCGAGTCGGAGGACGAGACGTTTCGGGTCGTCGAAGCGGTTGGGGACCTGGAGCACGCGTGGGGGATCGACTGGCTCCCCGACGGGCGGATGCTCGTCACCGAGCGGCCCGGCCGCATGCTTCTCGTCGGCGACGACGGCCCCACGCAACTCTCCAATGTCCCGGAGGTGTGGGCTAAAAACCAGGGCGGCATGCTTGATGTGCGCGTCGCGCCGAACTACGAGGACAGCGGCTGGATCTACTTCACGCACTCCATGAAAAACGGCGACACGGGCGGGACGGTGCTGTCGCGGGCCCGTCTCGATAGAACCTCGCTGACCGACGTGGAGGAGGTCTACCGGCAGACGCCTTTTCTGTCAACGGACTACCACTTCGGCTCCCGCATCGCGTTTCCCGGAGACGGCACGCTCGTCGTGACGATGGGCGAGCGGGGGCAGCGCCGCGAGCGCACCGTGGACATCCCCACGCCGACCACGTCGGTCGGCACGACGGTCCGGCTCAATATGGATGGCTCGGTGCCGGAGGATAACCCGTTCGTGGGGAGCGACGAGGGCCTCGATGAAGTCTACGCCTACGGACACCGCAACCAGCAGGGGATGGCGATCCACCCCGAGACGGGGGCGATCTGGCAGCACGAGCACGGGCCGCACGGCGGAGACGAGCTCAACCTCGTGGAGCCCGGCAACAACTACGGGTGGCCCGCGGTCTCGTACGGCGACACCTACACCGACCAGTCGCCCATCGGCGGCACCACTGCGCCCGACATCACCGACCCGGTCGAGTACTGGGACCCCTCGCCGGCCCTCTCCGGCATGGCGTTCTACACGGGCGACAAGTTTTCGAACTGGCAGGGAGACCTCTTCATGGGCGCGCTCGCCCACCAGAAAGCGATGCGCGTGGAGCTCGACGGCCAGAGCGTGTCGGACCAGGAGGAACTGCTGCGCGCTGAGCTGGGCCGCATCCGCGACGTGGCGACGGGGCCGGACGGCTACCTCTACCTCCTCACCGACGCGCCGGAGGGAGCGCTCTACCGGCTGGAGCCGGTGGAGTAACGAGTGGAAAGAACCGCAATCAGGTGTGCGGGCGGCCCACTGTATCGATCGGCCGATCCCCAGTGCCGCGCCGAAAAGCGCACTCCGGGCGGCGTAGACGAGAAACAGGGCGTTGAACGCGGCCCTCAAGAGGTAGAACGCGGAATTGTGGAGCGGGTACGACAGCATTCCCATCCATGCGGGGAGGGCCCGTTGAGGTCCGCCCCCCGCCCCCAGCAAGGCGACCCCCCAGCAGGGTGGCCACGACGAGCGTCCCCCGATCCGCGTGTCGTCCCGGTACAGGTCATGGGCAAACAGGCCCGCCCCCGACGACAGGGCCATCAGGAATGCGACCGGCACCGAGAGGCGGACGGCCGTCCGGCGGGGGGCGGCGTCTGGAGAGGTGGACGCGCCTAGAGAGTCCTAGGCGCCGATACGGAGCCGTGGTTCTCAACTGTTGTCGCTGTTTCCAACCTGTCCGGGGCGAGTGTCGGTCGAGACGGAATCGCCCAGCTGCCCCCCTGCGCTTTCCTGCTTCAGGTGAGCGAAAAGCACGTACGCGCCGGGGGCGCAGCTAGCTTTCGGCCCTGCAGGGGGGAACTTCGCGCGCTCGGTCCCACTCGCGCAGCCCGACGACGCTGAGGAGGAATAGGAGCACCGCCGCCCAGTCCCGTCATGGAGAGCAGAGCCAGTCAGAACTGCCATGTCGGAGCGGGAGATCCCATTGCCGGTGCATCCTGGCTGGTTTGTGCCCTGCGTCTGACGTCGCCTGTCTCGGAATTGGGCGGTTGGCAGGGTCTCTCAGACGAAGTGACCGCCTGCGTGCGAAAGCCCCGTAAACTCATTGTTTGAAGGCCCGCGCAGGATGGCTGGTCCTCATGTGTTCTACAGAGAAGGACCTCGGCGAAGACAATCTAACAGGGCCATTCAGGTCTGTCGCTCGGTCCAGTCCCGAAGGAGACGTGAAAGAGTGGCACATCGGCGGCCGCGGCCGTCCCCGCTTTGCTGGCGGAGAACAGAAAACGTCGGGGTTCTCCCCGCACAGGTGTCGCAGCAGGCCCCACACACATACGGGAGCTACGCGGACGCAGAACCCGTTTGCTATATACGAAATTAAAAGTATACATTACTCTCCTCAAGTCCCCCGGTCCTATGGAGCCCCTAGACCCCGACGCCATCGTATCGCTTGACCCCGAGCAGTCATTCTGGGAGCGCTTCTACATGGTTGCGCCACTGATCGTGGTGGGCACCCAGAACGAGGACGCCTCCTACAACCTGGCCCCGAAGCACATGGCCGCGCCCATGGGCTGGGACGACTACTTTGGGTTCGTCTGCACGCCGCGCCACAAGACGTACCGCAACGCCGTCCGCACCGGCGTCTTCACGGTCAGCTACCCCAAGCCGTCTCAGGTGGTATTGGCGAGCCTGTCGGCCTCGCCCCGGGTCGGCGCCCCGGAGGGACCGCGGCGCAAGCCGGCCCTCAACCAGTTGCCCATGCGGGCGGCGGCGGAGGTGGATGGGGTGTTTCTCGACGATGCATACCTGCTCCTGGAGTGCACGATGGAGCGGCATGTGGACGACCTGGGGGAGAACAGCCTCCTCATCGGGGCAGTGGAGGCGGTGCATGTAGAAAAGGAGGCGCTCCGCGTCTCGGGAAAAGAGGACGAGGCCGTCATTTGCGACAACCCCCTTCTCGCGTACCTGCCGCCCGACCGCTACGCGGCCATTGACGAGACCAGCGCCTTTCCCTTCCCCGCTGGTTTTGAGAAGTAGGCGGGCACGACCCTCCGCCCCTTGACGGCGCAATCCAATTCGCGTATGGAATCTGTTTCTGAGTCCACACTGGCCCACGCTCTCCGCCGCTACCTTGCGGGCCACCGCGAGCAAATGCTGGCGGCACTGGAGGCCCTGGTGCGGGCCGAGTCCCCCACCGATGTCCCGGAGGCACAGGGCGAGGTCCAGGACATGCTTACCCGTCTTCTGCGGACGCTGGGCTTTCAGGTGCGGTATCTGCCCGCGGCCGAGGAAGACCGCGGGCACCTCTATGCCTGTCCCGTTGAGCGGCCGCGCGGCCGGCCGGTGCAACTCCTCGTGGGGCACTGCGACACCGTGTGGGCCCGTGGCACCCTCCAGGACATGCCGTTCGAGGTGGACGGCAACGAGGTGCGCGGCCCGGGTGTCTTCGACATGAAGGGCGGGCTGGTGCAGATGCTGTTCGCCCTCGCGGCCCTGCGGGCGGCGTCCGTTGAGCCGGAGGTCGTGCCGGTCGTGTTCATCAATTCCGACGAGGAGCAGGGCAGTCCCACGTCGCAGCGTCACCTTCGTCGGTTGGCCCGCTGTGCGCACCGGGCGTTCGTCCTGGAGCCGGCCCTCGGGCTCGACGGCAAGATCAAGACGGCCCGGAAGGGGGCGGGGCGGTTCACGGTCCGGATTCAGGGGACGAGCGCCCACGCAGGCCTCGATCCGGAGGGGGGATCGAGTGCCATCCTGGAGCTTTCGCACATGGTGCAGGACCTCCACGCCCTCAACGACCCGGAGGCCGGCGTCTCTGTGAACGTGGGAACCATCGGGGGCGGCACGCACCCCAACGTGGTGGCCGACGCCGGGTCCGCCGAGGTGGATGTGCGCGTCGCGACCCGTGAGCAGGCCGACGAGGTGGAGGCAGCCATTCGGGGCCTGGAGCCAACCACGCCCGGCACGTCGCTCACCATCGAAGGCGGCGTCGGGCGCCCGCCGATGGAGCCAACCCCCGATGCCCGCCGGCTGTGGAGGCGGGCGCGCCGGGCCGCCGCGCTCCTCGATCTCGACCTGGAGGAGGGTCGCTCCGGCGGCGTCTCCGACGGCAACATCATCAGCCAGTACACCCCGACGCTCGACGGCCTCGGGGCGGTGGGGGACGGGGCGCACGCCCGCCACGAGTTCTGCTACGTAGACCGGATGGTAGAACGCAGTGCCCTTCTGGCCCTTCTGCTCGCCCAGCCGCCTCTGCCGCCGAGGCCGGACGATGCGGCCCCCACAGCAGAGACGGCCGATACTTCCTCTTCCACGCAAACGCCCTGAGCGAAGACTGCTCCCACTGTTCTCGCCCACTCGACTCGCCTCGACCCCATGGTTTCTCCCATCTTCGACCGGTGTATCTTTGGCTCCCTCGCCCGCATTACGGACCTCAGCGCGCGGCCCTTCGAGATTGAGCCCCGTGTCCCGTCGGAGTGGGACACGGGAGATTACGTTGTGGGCATCGTCACCGACACGTCGGGCTACCGTGCAATCGAGCTGCCCAGCGGCCGAAATATGGAGGTGGCCGAGGGCGACGCCGTCGTGGGCGCCTTCGGAACGCGGCACGCGACGTTGGAGATGACGGGCTCGTGGCGTACGATTGGCGACGACCAGGTCATGCACGCCCTCACCCGGGCGGGGCTCTTCGGGCATGCCGAGTCGCGGTCGACCCTGGTGCAGCCGCCCCTCGAACTCCGATACCACGGACACGTCTGCCGGGACGCCACCAAGGTGACGATGGAGGGGGCCACGCCGTCGGTCGACGAGCAGACCTACACCACGCCCACCGTCCTTTTTGCCGGCACGTCGATGTCCGCCGGCAAGACCACCGCCGCCCGCATCGTGACCCGCCGCCTGAAGCGGATGGGGCTGGACGTGCTCGGGGCCAAGGTGAGCGGGGCCGGGCGCTATCGCGACGTGCTCTCCATTCAGGACGCCGGGGCCGACTGGGGATTCGACTTCGTGGACGCGGGGCTGCCCTCCACCGTCATCCCGGAGGACGAGTACCGCACCGCCGTGCGCCAACTGCTTGCCCGAATGGCCCAGCCGGCGGCCGACGTAGCCGTGGTAGAGATTGGGGCGTCGCCCCTGGAGCCGTACAACGGGGCCATCGCCGTGGAGGAGATGCAGGAGGCCCTGGCCATGACGGTTCTCTGCGCGTCTGACCCGTACGCCGTCCTTGGGTTGGAGACCGCGTTCGACATGCTGGCGCCCGACCTCGTAACGGGCATCGCCACCAACACGGCCGGCGGCATCGACCTCCTCAACCAACTCACCGACCTGCCAGCCTTCAACATCCGCGACAACGACACGCACGACCGCCTCGACGCCCTGCTGCGCGACCGCCTCGGGCTCGCCGAAGAGGTGAGTACGGGCTGACGAAGTGGCCGGCGGCCGCCGTGGTGGTGTCCCGCAGACGGGCATGACGCCCGAAATCAGTCGGTCTCGGGGACGGCTCCGTGTCGACAAGTCGTCGGACGCCCCCACAAAGGAAGACACGTGGGACGGTCTTCATCGAGGGAAACGAGGGTCGTAGTCTAATCCCATTGCGCTGGCTTCAAACGAACATCCGCCTGTGCCGTGGCGTTAAGTTTTGTTGTTGACGTTTCACTTCCGCATCCCCGACGATCCCCATGGCGCAGTTCGACACGCCCGACCAACTTTCGCTCCCCGACCTCGAAGAGGACGTCCTCGACTGGTGGCAGGACCAGGACATCTTCGAGCGCAGCATCGAAGAGCGAGAGGGCCAGCCGACGTTCACGTTCTATGAGGGTCCACCCACGGCCAACGGCACGCCCGGCATCCACCACGTCCTGGCCCGGTCCATCAAAGACATCTTCTGCCGCTACAAGACGATGCAGGGCTACCAGGTGGACCGCAAGGCCGGCTGGGACACCCACGGCCTGCCCGTCGAGATTGAGGTGGAGGACGAGCTGGACTTGGAGACGCGGGCGGAGGTTGAAGAGTACGGCATCGAGAAGTACAACGCGGCCTGTCGCGAGAGCGTTCTGGAATATAAGGACCTCTGGGACAAACTAACCCAGCGGATGGGGTACTGGGTGGACCTGGACGACCCGTACGTCACGTTCGAGACGGACTACATCGAGTCGGTCTGGTGGCTCCTCAAGCAGATCGAGGAGGAGGACCTGCTCTACAAGGGCCACAAGATTCAGTGGTACAGCCCCGGCTCCCACACCGTGCTGTCGTCGCACGAGGTGAGCCTCGGCTACGAAGAGACGCAGGACCCGAGCGTCTACGTTCGCTTCCCGGTCGCGGAGGAGGAAAACACCTACTTTCTGGCGTGGACGACGACGCCGTGGACGCTCATCTCGAACACGGCGCTCGCGGTGGGGCCGGACCTTACCTACGTCAAGATCCACCACGAGGACCCGCACCAGGGGGTCGAGACGCTGATTCTGGCGGAGGCGCTGGTGGACGAGGTCATCAACGAGGACTACACGATCGAAGAGACGTACTCCGGCGACGAGCTCATCGGGCAGCGGTACGAGCCGCCCTACGACTACTTTACCGACCGGGCGGAGCCGGGCGAAGAGGCCTGGTACGTGCTCGGGGCCGACATCGTCTCGACGGAGGAGGGCACGGGTGTGGTGCACATGGCCCCGGCCTTCGGGGAGGAAGACCACGCGGTGGCGCAGGACGAAGGGCTGCCGCTCTTCAACCCGATCGACAAGGACGGCGAGTTTACCGACGAGGCCCCCCTCGTGGCGGGCACGTGGTTCAAGGACGCCGACAAGGCGATCACCGACGACCTCAAGGCCCGTGGCCGCCTCTACAAGCACGAGACGTACCTCCACAACTACCCGCACGACTGGCGCAAGGGCACGCCCCTGATGAGCTACCCGGTCGAGAGCTGGTTCATCGAGACCACGAAGCTCAAGGACCGGATGGTGGAGCTCAACGACACGATCAACTGGCAGCCCGAGGCCATCGGCGAGGGGCGCTTCGGCGAGTGGCTGGAGAACAACGTCGACTGGGCGCTCAGCCGCCGCCGCTACTGGGGCACGCCGCTGCCGGTGTGGGAGAGTGACAAGGAGGACTCCACCCACTACGAGGTCATCGGCTCCGTCGAGGAGCTGCGCGAGAAGTGCGGCGATCAGTTGCCCGAAGATGACGAGGACATCGACTTGCACCGCCCCTTCGTGGACGATCTTACCTGGGAGGGCCCCGACGGCGGCACCATGCGCCGCGTGCCCGACCTCATCGACGTCTGGTTCGACTCCGGCGCGATGCCCTACGCGCAATGGCACTACCCCTTCGAGAACGAGGACGACTTCGAGGCCAACTTCCCGGCCGACTTCATCGCCGAGGGCGTCGACCAGACGCGCGGCTGGTTCTACTCGCTGCACGCCATCGCCACGGTTGTCTTCGACGAGGTCGCCTACGAAAACGTCGTGGTCAACGGGCTGGTGCTCGACGAGGACGGCAACAAGATGTCGAAGTCGAAGGGCAACACCGTCGAGCCCTTCCGGGTCATCGACGACTACGGGGCCGACGTGGCGCGCTGGTTCATGATGAGCAACGCGCCCCCATGGGAGAGCATCCGCTTCAGTGAGCGCGGCCTGCGAGACCTCCGCCGCACGTTCTTCGGCACCCTGGAAAATGTCTACCGCTTCTTCGCGACCTACGCCAACATCGACGGGTTTGCCTACGAGCGCGACCGGATGCCGGTGGAGGAGCGCCCGGAGCTGGACCAGTGGATCATCAGCCGCCTGCACACCACGACGCAGACGGTAGAGGCGGCGCTCGACGAGTACGACCCGACCACGGCGGCCCGGGCGGTCGAGGACTTCGTGGAGGAGCTTTCGAACTGGCACCTGCGGCGCTCGCGGCCCCGGTTTTGGGCGTCGAAGAAAAGTGAGCAGAACGGCCAGGCCGGACAGGGCGGCACGGTCGCTGCGGCGAAGAAGGAGGCGGCGTACCAGACGATCTACGAGTGCCTGGAGGCCACGGCGAAGCTGATGAGCCCCATCGCGCCCTTCTTCGGCGAGTGGCTTTACCGCACGCTCAGCGACGTCACCGGCGGCGAGGCCGACTCGGTGCACCTGGCCTTCTTCCCCGAGGTCCGCGAGGAGGAGCGCAACGAGGCCCTGGAGCGCCGCATGGGCCTGGCCCGCTCCATCGCGTCCAGCACGCTCTCGCTCCGCAACCAGGCCGAGATCAACGTGCGCCAGCCGCTGCCACGCCTTCTCGTGGTCACCGGCACCGGCGTGCCAGAATCGGAAGTGGAGCAGGTTCGGGACGTGATCCTCGACGAGGTGAACGTCAAGGACATCGAGTACGTGGAGCACAGCAGCGAGGTCGTGAGCCGCTCCGCGAAGCCCGACTTCAGCCGCCTGGGCCCGCGCCTCGGCGACCTGGTGAAGGGCGTGAATCAGAAGGTGCGTCAACTCGACGACGAGACGATCGACGAGTACGTGGAGACCGGAGCGCTTACGCTAACGGTCGACGGGGAGAAGGTCGAGCTCGGCCCCGACGACCTTATCATTCAGAGCGAGGGCATTGAGGGATGGCTCGTGGAGCAGGAGGGGGATGTGACTGTGGCCCTCGACACCGAAATTACGCCGGAGCTCCGGGCCGAAGGGCTTGCCCGGGAAGGCGTCAAGCGGATTCAGGACCTTCGCAAAGAGGCGGCCTTTGAGGTCACGGATCGCATCGTGGTCGCCTACGACGGCTCGTCCCAGATCGCCGACGCCGTGGCCGAGTACGCGGACTGGATCCGGAACGAGACCCTAGCCCTGGAGTTGCAGCCGTCCAATGAGCCAACGGGGGAGGCGGTCGAGACCTTTGAGGTCGGCGATGAGCGGCTCACGATCGGGGTCCGCCGCGTTGAGGCCGACGAAACGCTGAATGCATAGGTGCTCCCCCGGCCGGACGCAGGCCTGTGGAGTGCACACCCCGCATCACGTCCACTGAGAGGCCAATTCTGAACGACATGGCGAACGACGATACACAGCCCGAGGGGGACGCGCCCGATGCCCCGCTTCATGCACAGTCGGACACGGACGAGGACGGAGAGGAGCGCAAAACGCCCTTCTCCGACGAGGAGCTGGAGCACTTCCGTGGGCTGATCCTCCAGCGCCGTGAGGAGGCCAAGTCCGAGATCGAACAGATGCGAAAGCAGGTCGACCAGGCCAAAGAGCAGTCCGACGACAACACCGCCTACGGCATCCACATGGCCGATGCGGGGACCGATGCCATGGAGCGGGAGAAGCTCCACCTCATGATTGCCCGCCAGCAGAAGTACGTCGGCTACCTCGACCGCGCCCTCGAGCGGATTGAGAACAAGACCTATGGTGTCTGCCGCGTGACGGGCGAGCCCATCGCGAAGGAACGGCTGGAGGCCGTACCCCACACTGAGATCTCCATCGAGGCGAAGCGCAAGGAGAATGCCGAGGGGGGCGCGGCGTAGGGCGTGTTGCCTCCGACGGCCGAGCAGCCTGCCGGGGTGTTGCCGGGTCGTTGGAGACTGCCGTGGGGAGGGTTTCAGTGTCGTATCAACCGCCGGACGTGACCACGGCCGGACGCCCAAGCCTGTGCGCCCGTCCGCTCTTCCAACGCCCCACCACAGACATGATCGACTACGTCTCTGGCACACTCGTCGACAAGACGCCGGAGTCGGCCCTCGTGGACGTGAATGGGCTTGGCTACCGGGTGCACGTTCCCACCTCCACCTACAAGCGTCTGCCGGACACCGACGAGGAGGTGACCCTCCACACGTACCACTACCTCCGGGAAGACGATGAGTCGCTGTACGGCTTCGCCACCAAGGCGGAGCGGACCGTCTTCGAAACGATGACCGGCGTGTCGCGCGTGGGGCCGAAGCTGGCGCTGTCGGCCCTCTCGTCGATGAGCCCGACCGAGCTGCGCGACCATGTCATGGAGGGGGACAAGAGCCGCCTGACACAGATTTCGGGGGTCGGGAAGAAGACGGCCGACCGCCTCATCGTCGAGCTCCGCGACCGCCTCGCGGACCTGGACGTGCTGGAAGACACGTCGCCCCTCAGTGGCGGGTCGGATGCCCGGGCGGAGGCCCGAGCCGACGCCCTGGAGGCCCTCACCGAGCTGGGGATTAGCAAGGCCGACGCCGAACGGTCCATCCGTCAGGTGCTGCGCGACAACGCCGGCATCCAGTCGGCCGACGAGCTGGTCCAGCGGGCCCTGAAGGCGGACCAAGAATAACGCGTCCCACCGTTCCCGACGAACTCTCACTTCCCCCATGTCCGACGACCTTCGCCTTTTTGCGCTCTCCGAGAGTCAGGGCTTTGGCGAGGCGATCGCCTCGGCGCTCGACACGGAGCTCGATGTCCACCACGAACAGACCTTCACGGACGGGGAGCACGAGGTGCGCCCGGAGGTGAACGTGCGGGGCCGCGACGTTTTCGTCGTTCAGTCCCTCTACGCGGACGACACGTGGAGCGTAAACGACAAGCTGTGCCGGTTGCTCTTCATGCTCGGGGCCCTGCGCGACGCCTCGGCCGAGCGCGTGACGGCGGTGATCCCCTATCTCTGCTACCAGCGCAAGGACCGCAAGACGCGTCCCCGTGGACCGGTCACCACCCGCTACGTGGCGGGCATGTTCGAGGCGGTGGAGGTCGACCGCGTCCTGACGATGGACGTGCACAACCTTGCGGCCCTCCAGAACGCCTTTCAGGCACGCACCGAGCATCTGTTAGGCCATCCGCTGTTTGTACACCGGCTCGCCGACGTGATTGGGGACGATGAGATGGCCGTGGTGTCGCCGGACGAGGGCGGCGTGAAGCGGGCCGGGAAATTTGCCGAGGGACTGGGGGCGGTCCTCAATTGCGAGGTGCCGACGGCGTTCGTCGAGAAGACGCGGAAGGACGAAGGCGTGACGGGGGGCACGCTGGTCGGGTCGGTGGAAGGCCGCACGGCCATCGTGGTGGACGACATGGTCAGCACAGCGGGGACAATGACGCAGGCCATTCAGTCGTGCGCTGAAGAGGGGGCGGAGTCCGTGTACGCCGCGGCCACCCACGGCCTGTTCGTTGGTGAGGCAAACGAGCGGCTGGAAACGACGCCTCTGGACGCCCTTTTTGTTACCAACACGGTGGCGCCTCGGCTCACGGGCGCAGCCGCCGAGCGCCTACAAATCTGCAATGCCGCCCCCCGATTCGCCGCCGCCATCCAGGCGGTTCACACCGAGACCTCGGTAAGCGCCCTCAATGAGGTGTAACCGAATGTGCAGGCCCCCGTGGACACGTCCCAGAGGAAAGGCGAACAAAGGGGGCGTCGCTTCCGAGCCGCGGCCCAAACGAAGGCGATAGCGACCCGAGTAGCTCCGCCCACGTCGGTGCGCAGAGGACGCTGGTCCTACAGGGGACGAAGCTGCACGTGGATGCGGGCGTTCGCGCAGTCAAGGTGGTTGCGGGCCCTGGCGCGGTACCAGCGCCAGCGCCCGTTTCCGGTGCGGAGGCGCAGGAGCCATCGGGTCCGCTGCGTCCGGTGACTCACCATGTGTGCCAGGTCCCGCATCACGCGGTGCAGGTTGCGGCCGTGGACGTGGGAAAAGAAGCAGGGCTCGAGCGTGTCCTCGACCCCGTATCCGAGGGCGCGGCGGGCCGGCTCGTTCACCCGCTGAATTGTGCCACTGCGGTCCAGGTAAAGCATCGGGGCATGTGGCGACCCCTTCTTTTCGGAAGCGCTTCCAAATTCGGGGCGGGGTACGGAGGGTGCAGACTGAGTGGACATGATGGACACCGGGGAACGTTGGCGGTGGCGAAAGAGGAGGACGGGCGCGCGTGACGCTGTCTTTTTACCCCGCGATACAACGGTAGTACGACGACGGGACTGAAGAACGAAAATTTTCCCTGTACGGCGGAGCGAACAGAATTTCGTGGGTGTGCTCCAGTACGATAGGAAGAAGTCTTCTATTTTGTCTTGTGGCAAGATAGCAAACCGACCTAGGTGCGTCAAGTCATTCTTTAGAAAACATACAGGGGGTCATTCGCGAACGGGCAATACAAGATATGGATACGAGGAGCCGTATCCCAAGGCCCATGTGGGACTGAACAGCCGAACCTGAGGACGTAGAGGCTGGTTCAAAGTCCACTCTATTTGCCTTCATTCAATCGTCCGCAGACAATGGACACCGCGAATGCACTCGCTGCCCAACTCGACGGGCTCGTTCACCTCGATACCCAGCGGGCCTCTACCGGCATTGACCTGACGGTGGGTGCGGTCTTTCGGGTCACCGGACACGGCCAGCTTGACTTCGGCGGCGGGGAGTTCCGGGCTGTGCCCCGCAAGCGGATTGAGCCGACGCTCGACGATCCGGAAGACGACTACGGGTGGTGGACGCTGGAGACGGGGGCGTACGTTGTTCAGTACAACGAGTCCCTGCGCCTGGACGACGGGCAGCAGGCAGTCGTGACGCCCCTGGAGCGCACACTTCGTGCGGGGGCGCACCATGGCGCGTTCGTGTCGGAGGACGCCCAAGATCCGATCGAGACCCTCCTCGTGGTGAGCCGAATGGGTTGCCGTCTCAAGGAAAACTGTCGGGTCTCCCGCCTTACGGTTCTTGAGTGATCGTGTCGAGGAATCCGTACTCCCTGTCCGTTGTCCCACGTCTCACATCCCACGCGCGAATGCCCGAATTGCCCGACGCGGTCGTCTACCGGCGGCGCCTCGCCGACGTGGCCCTCGACCGCCCCATCGCCGACACCACGGTCATTGATCCACTGATTCTGGGCGACGGACTGGAGCCACATCGCTTCGGGGAGGTGCTCGGGGGGCGCACACTGACGGACACGCACCGCCACGGCAAGCACGTCTTCGCCCGGTACGGCGAGGACACCGGATGGCTTGCCCTTCACTTCGGCATGACCGGGCGCGTGCAGTTCGTTCCGGATGGCGAGATGCCCGAATACGCGTACGTCCAGTTTCACTTCAAGGGGGGCGGGGCGCTGGCGTTCGAGTGCCCCCGCAAGTTCGCCCGCGTGCGGCTGATCGATGCGCCCGAGGCGTTCGTCGAGGCGAAAGACCTTGGCCCCGACGCGCACCACGCCGACACCGACACGTTTCTGGAGCCGTTCGCGTCCCGCCGCGGCACCATCAAAGGACGGCTGCTGGACCAAAGCGTCGTGGCGGGCCTCGGCAACATCTACGCCGACGAGGCGCTCTACCAGGAAGGCATCCACCCGCGGACAACCGTGCCGGAGTTGTCCGAAACCGACCTGCGGGACCTGTACGATGCGATCCAGACGGTCCTCGACGCCGCCATTGCGGTCGGCGCCGATCCCGAGGCCCTGGACCCGGACCGGTTCATGCTGCCCCACCGGTACGGGGACGGGCACTGCCCGAAGACCGGCGTGCCCCTTGAAACCGAGACGGTCGCCGGCCGCACCGCCTACTACTCCCCCGTCCGCCAGTCGCCGCCCGGATAGAGTCCCCACTGCCTACACTTGCTCGCGTCCCCCCACGCCCTCAACGCCCCTACTCCCGTGTCCTCTACGCACATCGGCACCTCCGGCTGGCAGCACGACACCTTTGCCGGCCGCTTCTACCCCGACGACCTGTCGCAGGGCGATCGCCTTGCGTTCCACGCGGAGGCCTTCGGGACCGTCGAGGTCAACAATACCTTCTACCAGAGCCCCGAGGCGGACACGCTCCGCGCCTGGCGGCGGCAGACCCCCGACGGCTTCACGTTCGCGGTCAAGGCAAACCAGTACATCACCCACTTCAAAAAGCTGAAGGATCCCGAGGAACCGGTTCAGAATCTGTACCGGAACGTTGCGCCGCTGGGCGATGCGCTCGGCCCCATCCTGTTCCAGTGTCCGCCCAACTGGCACCAGAACCTGGAGCGGCTGCGTAGCTTTCTGGACGAGCTCGATGATGATCACCGCCACGTCTTCGAGTTTCGGGACCCCACATGGCTCACCGAGGAGACGAACGAGGCCCTCGCGGCCCACGATGCGGCGTTTTGCATCTACGACTTTGGCGGCCGGTCGACCCACCGCACGGTGACGACCGACTTCGTCTACGCCCGTCTGCACGGCACCGGCGAGGCGTACCACGGCCGCTACACGGACGCCGAGCTTGACGACTGGGCCGACGCCATTGCTGGCTGGCGGGCCGACGGCCGGGACGTGTACGTCTACTTCAACAACACGGCGGGCGAGGGCCACGCGCCCCACGATGCCCAGCGGCTCATGGCCCGGGCCCAAGACCGTTCAGGGCGATAAACGGCCCGGCGAGCTGATGTCGCGCGAATTGTTAGCTTCCGTATGACCCTCCCCGAGCGCTTCCGCGACGCGACGTTCGAGAGCTACGAGCCGCAGACGCCGAGCCAGGCCGAGGCCCTCCGCGTCGTACGCGAATTCGTGGCTGAGTTCCGCCGGACCCCGTCGTGGGCCGAGCGGCTTACGGCGCTCCTAGGCGCGACGGACGAGCGGCTGCCACAGGGGCTGTATCTGGTGGGGCCGGCGGGCACGGGCAAGACGCACCTGCTGGCCGCGGTGTGCAACGCCCTGATGCCCAAGGTGACTTGTGCCTTCCTGCACTCCAGCACGCTGTTTCGACAGACCGAGCCACCGGAGGCGTTTGCGCACCAGCTGGCCGACCAGCACGAGATCTGCTGTCTCGACGAGGTGGAGATCGACGACCCGGCAAACGAGATGCGCCTCGCGGGGGTAATGAAGACGCTAGCAGCCCGGGACATCCCGCTCCTAGCGACGAGCAATGTGGCACCGGAGGAGTACCTGGCGACTCAGCTTGGGGACGGCCGCGTCCAGCGGTTCCTGCGAACGGAGGTGCGAGAGGCGTATCGTGTGGTTGGGGTCCGGGGGGACGACTACCGGCGGACGCGAGCGGTGGAGCGGGCTGGGCGGGGCTGGGTGGGGCCCCCCGATGCCACACGACGCGCCATGCGTCAGGCACAGGCGGACGCGAGGGGGGCGGCGCGGTGGTGGACATTTGCGGACCTACGCCGGGCGACGACGGAAACGGCTCACACCGACCTCATCGACGACCTAGTGGGGCTCGATCATCTCTTCATCGAGGGCGTCGCCATCGCGGACACGGACGACGCTTTTCGCCTCCTCCGCGTTGTCGATGCACTGTACCTCCACGAGGACGCCCCCACGCTCCACTTTGCCGCCGTGCGGCCGCCGGACGATTGGTTCGACCCCGACCGGCACGCCGGCCTTGCACGGGCCGTGGCCGAAAAGTTCGACCGCACCGTCTCACGCCTCCACGCCCTGTGTCAGATTCGCGCCGTCGGGCAGGAAGAGGCAGAACGGCCCTGATCCCAACGCGCCGACACGCTACTCCACGTTCGGCACCGCCGCCAGGCTCTGATCGATCTCCTCATCCGGGAGCTCGAAGTCGGCCAGCTCACCGTTCCGGAAGTCCTCGTACGCGCTGAGGTCGAAGTGGCCGTGGCCGCAAAGGTTAAAGACGATTGTTCTCTCCTCACCGGCCTCCTTGGCCTTGAGGGCCTCGTTGCGGGCGCCCCAGACGGCATGCCCGGCCTCCGGCGCGGGCAGGATGCCCTCGCACCGCACAAACTCCTCACAGCTCTCGAACATGGGAATCTGCGGCGTGCTCGTGGCCTCGATGACGCCGGCGTCCAGGAGCGCGCTAATCTGCGGGCTCATGCCGTGGTAGCGCAGGCCGCCGGAGTGGATGGGGGGCGGCACGAAGTCGTGACCCAGCGTGTGCATCTTCATCATCGGCGTCATCTGGGCCGTGTCGCCGAAGTCGTACCCGAAGTGGCCCTTCGTGAGCGTGGGCGTGGCGGTCGGCTCCACGGCCACGATGCGCGGCAGCGGCGCGTCGCCGTCCACGTGTCGTTCGAGGAACGGGTAGAAGAACCCGGCAAAGTTGCTTCCGCCGCCGGTGCAGCCCACGAGCACGTCCGGCTGCCCCGCGCCGGCCTGCGCGAGTTGCTTCTCGACCTCCTGCCCGATCACGGTTTGGTGCAGCAGTACGTGGTTCAGCACGCTCCCGAGCGAGTACTTGGCCGTCTCGTCCTGTACGGCCCGCTCGACGGCCTCGCTGATGGCGATGCCGAGGCTGCCGCTTGTGTCCGGGTCGTCGGCCAGCACATCGCGTCCGGCCTGTGTCTTGTCGCTCGGGCTGGGCGTGACGGTCGCGCCCCACGTCTCCATCATGACGCGGCGGTAGGGCTTCTGCTCATAGCTGATGCGCACCATGTACACCTCGCAGTCGAGGTCGTACATCTGTGTGGCGAAGCTGAGGGCGCTGCCCCACTGCCCGGCGCCGGTTTCGGTGGTGAGGCGTGTGGTGCCCGCTTCGGCGTTGAAGTAGGCCTGGGGGACAGACGTATTGGGCTTGTGGCTGCCGGTGGGGCTCACGCCCTCGTACTTGTAGAAGATCTTGGCCGGCGTGCCCAGCTTCTCCTCCCAACGACGAGCCCGGTACATCGGCGTCGGGCGCCAGAGGCGGTACACGTCGCGCACCGGCTCAGGGATGGGAACGTGCCGCTCGGTGCCCATCTCCTGGTGCACGAGCGGCTCGGGAAAGATGTCCGCAAAGTCGGCCGGCCCGGCGGGCTCGTGCGTCTCGGGGTTGAGCACCGGGGCCATGTCGACATCAAGCGCCTCCAGGTCGGCGTTCAGGTTGTACCAGTGGGTGGGGAGCTCCGCTTCGGAGAGAAGGTACTTGGTCTGCTTATCGTCGGGCATCGGATAAGAAGATCGAATAAGGGGCTGGAAGCGGTTCGCAAAATGGTTCTCCAGGCCCGGACGGTCAACAGGGCGGTGCCCACAGATTGGAAGATGACGTAAGGGACGACGCCGGACGAGGCGCAGACGCCCGCCCTCTCGCACGACCGCCTCGAGGACACCGACGGGGCGCTCTGCTGCCTGTCGGAGCTTTCTATCTCTTCGTTCGCTGGCTCTGTCGTTCGCCGGCGGGCGCGTGACAGGGCCGGAACGGGACTCGACTGTGCGAAGCGGAAGGCCGAAGGACTTGTGGAGCAGGTGCAGCGGGGCGCCCGCACGTCTAGAGACATCCCGGCGGGCGTGGAGATGGACCCGCCGCCTACGAAGTCTACGGCAATTTGGCCGTGAAGCCTCGCCCGGGCACCCTGTACGACGAACGTCTGTCCAATGCGTGGGTACTACACATCTATCTTTCAAACCCATTTTGTGCGGGAGCACCTTTACGATTCGGCGCAGTGCCCCGCAGGTCCATCCCAACCGTTGCCCCCTGCCATGAAGCAGAATGACCTTCGCGACATCGCCATTGTTGCCCACGTTGACCACGGCAAGACCACGCTCGTGGACTCGATGCTGTGGCAGAGCGGCACCTTTCGAGACAACGAGGAGGTGCAGGACCGCGTGATGGACACGATGGACCTGGAGCGGGAAAAGGGCATCACCATCATGGCCAACAACACGGCCGTCCGCTACGAGGGCACGAAGATCAACATCGTCGATACGCCGGGCCACGCCGACTTTGGGGGCGAGGTGGAGCGCACGCTCCGCATGGTCGACGGCATCATGCTTCTGGTGGACGCGGCGGAGGGGCCGCTCCCGCAGACCCGCTTCGTGGTGCAGAAGGCGCTGGAGTTAGACCTCCCGCCCATCGTTGTCCTCAACAAGATTGACCGCAAGGACGCCCGGCCCGAGGAATCGCTCGATGAGATCTACGACCTCTTTATTGACCTCGGGGCGGACATGGAGCAGCTGGAGTTTCCGGTGCTTTACACCGTCGCCACGGAGGGGCGCTGTACAACAGATCTCGAGAACGAGGAGTGGACGACCCTCCGCCCCCTCTTCGAGACCATGATCGACGAGATCCCGCCGCCCACCGGCGACCCCGACGGCACGCTCCAGGTGCTCGTCACCAGCGTGCAGCGCGATGACTACCTAGGCCCGGTGGCCATCGGGCGCGTGGAGCAGGGCGTCCTACAGGACCGGCAGAACGTGACCCTCTGCCATCGCGATGGCAGCACAGAGCGGGCAGAGGTGAAGGCGCTCTTCAAATATGAAGGGCTTCAGCGCGAGGAGACCGACTCGGCAGGGCCCGGCCAGATTGTTGCCATTGCCGGGGTTGAGGGCATCGGGCTGGGCGAAAGCATTTCGCACGCGGAGCACCCCGAGCCGATGACGCCCCTCGACGTGGATCCGCCAACCATGTCGATGGAGTTTCGGATCAACGACGGGCCCTTCAGCGGCCAGGAGGGCGAGTTCGTGACCTCGCGCCAGCTCCAAGACCGCCTCTTCGACGAGGCCCGCAACAACCTGGCCATCCGGGTGGAGGAGACTGACTCGGCCAACGTCATGCGCGTGTACGGGCGCGGTGAGCTACAGATGGCCATCCTCATCGAGCAGATGCGGCGCGAGGGCTACGAGTTTTGCGTGGGGATGCCGCAGGTGATTACGAAGGAGGTAGACGGCGAGGTGACCGAGCCCTACGAGACCGCCGAGATCGACATTCCGGAGGAGTATATGGGCGTGGTGATGGAGCGCCTTGGGGAGCGCAAGGGGCAGATGGAGCACATGGTGCACCAGGACAGCGGGCGCGTGCGGCTCACGTTCCGGGTGCCGAGCCGTGGCCTCATTGGCTACCGGTCCAAGTTCCTCACGGACACGAAGGGGACGGGACTCCTCACGCACCGCTTCGAGGAGTTTGGGGCGTGGGCGGGCGAGATTCCGCACCGCACCTCCGGTGCCCTCGTGGCCGACCGGGAGGGCGAAACCACGCCCTACGGCCTTATGGAGCTTCAAGACCGGGGCGACTTCTTCGTAGCGCCCGGCGACGCCGTCTACAAGGGCATGATCGTGGGGGAGAACAACAAGCCCCAGGACCTCGACCTCAACGTGACGAAGGAGAAGCAGCTTACCAACATGCGCGCCGCGGCAGGGAATGAGTTGGAGCACGTCCCGCCCCCCCGCGAAATGTCGCTGGAAGACGCGATCGAGTTCATCCGCGAGGACGAGCTCGTGGAGGTCACGCCCGAAGCCTACCGGCTGCGCAAGCGCCACCGCAAGCCGAAGGCCCGCCGCCGCGCACAGGAGGAGCGCGCCGCGGGATAGGTCGGAGTGTAGTGGGGACGGAGGTCGGCCCCCGCCCCGCACGCCACGCTACGCGGTGGCCTCCATGACTTCCTCGTCCTCCTCCGGCAACCCCTCGCCGTCCGGGCCGTCCTCGTACTGCTCTCGGATGTTCGGGAAGGCCGTCTGAAACATGTCGTTCACCTCTTCGGCCTCGCCGTCGTGCTCCGCACGGGCCTCGTGCAGACGAGCACAAGCCTTCCATACCGCGCGACGCAGGTTCCACTTGCGGACGGAGTAGGCCGCACTGCGGCGCGTATCGTCGTCTTCGAGCCAGCTGAGCTGCACGTACGGCTTGGGCGTGCCGCTGCCATCGTCTTTCCAGCAGAAGTTGAGGCCAATCACGCCGGTCGTCGAGCGGGCCTCCGCCGAGCGCTGGACCGGGTCCATCGGCTCGGGCAGTTCATCGAGCAGTTCGTCCCGGTACTCGACGGCCTTCTCGAGGGCCTCCTCGCGGCCGCCGTGTCGCTTGTCGGAGAAGTACTTTGTGTATTGCTCTTTCTGACGCTTAATGCGCACCTGCCAGCCGTGGGTGGGATGCCGGTCGGGGTTCTCTTCGGTGGGCTCGATGTCGATGCGAAAAACGTTCTTCGGCTTATCGGTCATGGGTGATAGAAGTCAGGGCGATCATCTTGTGGTGGTGGGATGGGCCTAGACCGGGCCCGAGATCGCCGCAGTGCGGACGAAGAAAGAGACTCCGACGCCGAAAGCCATCACTTAGAGAAAGGACTCCCTGCCGGGGTGAAACCCGAGAGAAGGGGCGACGGGAATCCAGATAGCAAAAGGCCATAGAAGCGAGCATTCGCCGGGCCGGGAGAGAGGCTCAGTGCCCAAGTGAAGAGAGGCACTGAGATGGGGTCCGCAGGGCGGACTCTTGAAACGAAGGTCCCCGGGTGGCGTCGAAGGCGGTTCCGTCTGATGCGGGCATTGCGGCATTCAAATATGCAAAACAGCATCGGAGAAGTGCAACCGATACCGTCGCTGCGGTCTGCAGGTGGATCTGCCCTGCTTCAGAGCGGAGAAACGAAGAGCGGGGGTCACATCAAATCTGCGTCCTCGGCCGCCTCGCGGAGGGCAGCGCGCTGCTTTCGAGAAAGGTTTTCGGGAATGTCCACGTCGATCTCAACGTACAGGTCGCCGGCTCCGTCGTCGGTCTTCACGCCCTGACCCTTCAGGCGCAGTTTCTCGCCCGGCTGCGTGCCGGCGGGCACGGAGAGCTTGAGGCTTTGTCCGTAGGGGGTGGGAACGCGAATCTCCGTCCCGAAGACGGCCTCGAACATATCGATGGTCTCGGTCCGGTGAACGTCGTCGCCCCTGCGGTCGAAGTGAGGGTGGTCTCCCACCTCGAACGTCACGTACAGGTCGCCACGCTGTCCCGTAGGACCGGGCCGGCCCCGCCCCTTCAGGCGAATCTTGAAACCGTCCCGTACCCCCTTCGGGATCTTGAGGCGGATGGACTCGCCGGAGGGAAGCTCTACCTGCTTTCGGCCGCCCTCCAGGGCTTCGCGGAAGGAAAGTCGGAGGGTCGTCTCGATGTCCTGCCCGCCCTGGCGCCCCCGCTGCCGTTGCTGTCGCTGCTGCTGACGGCCGCCCTCGAAGGGATTTTGGCGCTGGGTGCGGGCGCCCCCGCCAAAGAAATTCTCGAAAATGTCGCCGAGGCCTCCGCCCCCGCGGCCGCCAAAGGCCTCGTCGAAGCCCCCCTGTTCGAACCGAACCTCGGGCCCGCCGCCGGCAGATCGGCCCCATGCCCCGCGGCCCCCTCCGCCCCCGCCGCGGAAGCGGCGCTGGGCGTCGTATTGCTCGCGCTTCTCCTCGTCCGAGAGGACGGAGTACGCCTTCTGGATTTCCTTGAACTTCTCTTCGGCATTCGGGTCATCCGGATTGCGGTCCGGATGGTGCTTGCGCGCGAGTGTGCGGTACGTTTTCTTGATCTCCTCCTGGCTTGCGTCTTCATCGACGCCGAGCACGTCGTAGAGATCTTCGGTCTGCGGCATAACGGCGGTTGGGGCGCTGTGAAACCAGTCGGCGAGCCGGGGCCTGCACCTAAGAACAGGTGGAGAGGCTCCGGTGGGCGGAATCCTCATAACAGAATTCATGCCATTACGTTCAGCAAGACGAAATGACGGATCCGACCGTGACATCCCGTCCCTTCAATAAAGTCCTAGTCGCCAACCGCGGCGAGATTGCCGTTCGGGTCCTGCGCACCTGTCACGAGCAGGGCCTCGACACGGTCGCCGTCTACAGCACGCCGGACCGTTCCGCGCCCCACGTGCGGCGGGCGGATGAGGCGTATTACATTGGCCCGGCGGAGGCCGCAGAGTCGTACCTCGATCAGGACGCGATCCTGGCGGTGGCGCGCCGCAGCGGGGCCGATGCCATCCATCCCGGCTACGGGTTCCTCTCCGAAAACGCGGACTTCGCGGAGGCCTGCGCCGATGCCGGCGTCCACTTTGTGGGGCCACCGGCGGCGGCGATCCGCGCGATGGGGGACAAGACGGCCGCCCGTCAGCTCATGAAGGACGCCGGCGTGCCGATGGCGCCCGGGACCACCGACGCTGTGGCGAGCACAGAAGAAGGGGAAGAGATTGCCGAAGACATTGGCTATCCGGTGCTCATCAAGGCCGCGGCGGGGGGCGGCGGCAAAGGCATGCGCATCGTTCATGAGCCGGAGAACTTTGCGGGGGCCATGGACCGGGCGCAGGGGGAGGCCGAGTCCTCGTTTGGCGATGGGCGCGTCTTCGTCGAGAAGTACATTGAGGGGCCCCGCCACATCGAGTTTCAGATCCTGGCCGACCACCACGGAAATACGGTCCATCTCTTCGAGCGGGAGTGCTCCATCCAGCGCCGCCACCAGAAGGTGATCGAGGAGGCGCCCTCATCGGTGCTCACCCCGGAGGTGCGCCGCGAGATGGGTGAGGCCGCCGTGGCCGCGGCCGAGTCGTGCGGCTACCGGAACGCCGGGACGGTGGAGTTTCTGGTGGACACGGACCTGAACTACTACTTTATGGAGATGAACACGCGCCTCCAGGTGGAGCATCCGGTGACGGAGTGGGTGACGGGCGTCGATCTAGTGGCCGAGCAACTGCGCGTGGCGCAGGGCGAGGAACTGGGCTACACCACCGACGACCTGTCGATCAACGGGCACGCCATGGAGAGCCGCGTCTACGCGGAGGACCCGGCCTCGAACTTCCTGCCCGATCCCGGCCCGCTCAAGCGCCACTCCGCGCCCTCGGGCTTCGGGGTACGGGTCGACGCCGGGGTGGAGGAGGGCGGCGAGGTGCTCATCCATTACGACCCGATGATCTCGAAGCTCACCACCTGGGGCCGTGACCGCACCGCGGCCATCGACCGCATGATCCGCGCGCTCGACGAGTACGAAGTGGCGAGCATGGCCACCACCATCCCCTTCTGCCGCTTCGCGATGGAGCACGAAGGGTTCCGGAACGGCGAGTTTACCACCCACTTCGTGGACGAAGAGTTCGATCCGTCGGCCCTCGAACTCGAAGACCCGGGGCGCGACGAGCTGGCGGCCCTGGCGGCGACGCTCTACTACCGTCAGGCGCAGGAGGAGGAAGCGCCTACGATCGCGTCGGGTGACGGGTCGGTCGGTTCGAGCCCGTGGCGACGCCGGCGGCGTCGCTGACGCTGGAGACGAATTTACTCAGCCAAGGACAGTTTTTGCGACGAAGGGTGCGGAGACGCGCTCGGCCGTGGGAGCCGGACGATGAACCGGCTCCCCATCCCTTTCTCCGTCTTTACCTCGATCGAGCCGTCCATCTGCTCGACAGCTTTCTTGGTGACGGCCAATCCAATGCCGGTGCCCTCGTACTGTCGAGCAAAGCCTTCCGAGGCCTGGCGGAATGGTTCGAACAGCTTCTCGGCAACCTCGGGCTCCATCCCGATGCCGGTGTCCTCGACCTCCAGTACTGCGTGTCCCGCGCCGCGGCGAACCCGAACCCAGACCTTCCCGTCGTCGCCGGTGTACTTGATTGCATTGGAAAGGAGGTTGCGTACGACGATCTCCACCCCTCCGCGGTCTGCCTCGGACCAGACGGGCGCCCCCTCGGCGTGCACCTGGAGGCCGACGTGTTCCTCTGAGGCACGCGACCGAAGCTCATCGGCGACTTCCTTCGTCTTTTCGGACAGGTCAATCTCCGTTGAAGAGAAGCCCATCTGGCCGGCCTCCAATCGGGACAGGTTGAGGATGCCCTCCAGGGTCTTCATCAGCCGCTGTCCTCCCGTCTCGATAAGATGAGCATGCTTCGCCAGAGAACAGGAGTCGGGGAGATTTAGCGCACTGGCCTTTGCCTCGATGGCCTCGGCGAAACCGATGATGGTGGTGAGGGGCGTCCGGACCTCGTGGCTCATGTTTGCGAGCAACGCCGACTTCATTTGGTTGGCCTTCTCGGCTTCGGCCTGGGCAGTCTCTGCCGCCTCCTTCGCGGCCCGGAGGCGCTCCTCCGACTGGACACGGCTGGTGATGTCGAGGCCGCAGCCGACAACACTTCGAACGTCCCCCTCGGCGCCTCTCACGGGTTTGTAGAAGCGCACGTAATGCTGTGGACCGTCGTCCGCCTCCACCGTCTCTTCGATGCGGACCGTCCTCCGTTCACGGACCGCCGTCCGGATGGCCTCGTCGCGGCGACGGCCGAGTTCAGGGGCCAAGTCGTAGTGGTCACAATACTGATCGTAGGTCTTTCCCCGAACCCAGTCTCGCCGTTCGGGGTCGCTAATGCCTTCCGGGTTGATGTATCTGCACTGGGCGTCCGTGTCGAAGATTCCCAACTTGATCGGGAGTTGGTCGAGAACCTCTCGGTAGAAGTTCTTCGTCTCCTGGAGGCGCGTCCCGACCTTCTTGCGGTGGAGGGCATTGGTAACCGCGTCGCTGAACACCCGAAGGACCGTGATGGTCTCCGGGTCCCACTCGTCCCCGGACGTCACCGCGTCGAAGCCCACGAAGCCGATTAAGCGCTGGTCCTGCGTCATGGGCAGGGCGACGAGGGACTGGACGTCCTGCGCCTCCAGGGTCTCCTGCACCGCGGCCGCCTCCTTCGGCAGGTTGGCGACCGACGGGACAATGACTGGTTCCCCCCCGCACATCTGTTCGGTCCACCACGGAAGCTCCGAACAGGGAGTCTTCTGCAGGCTCTCCTTCTCCGACCGGACGCCCCGTGCACACCACTCGTGGGTGTTGGTGGTTGTGACTTCACTCAGGGGGGCGTTCTCCGGGTCGCCGTCGTATAGAAATACATAACTCCGGTCCGCCTCGACGAAGGATCCGATTTTCCCCAGTGCGTTCTCGATGCTCTCGTCGAGGTTCTCCAGGGGCGTGTCGATGAACCCAGTGGAGATTTCGACAATCAGGCGCTCGAGTTCGGCCCGTCTCTGGAGTTGGTTCTGGGCCGTCCGTTGGTCCGTGATGTCGTGAACAATGGTCAGCGCCGCGTCTTCTCCGTGGCGCTGCACCGGTACGGACTGGGACTGGACAATGCGCTCCTTCCCGTCGAGCCCCGAGGTGCGATGCTCAAAGGGCTCCGACGAGGTGAAGCCGTCGATTGCGTCGAGCGATTGGGGGGACTCCTCTTCTTCCTCCGCCACGAGGGCGGACACCGAGTAGTCCTGGAGGGCGTCTGTCGTCGATGCGCCAAATAGATCCGCGGCCCGCGCATTGGCGTACTCGACCTCGCGGTCCTTTGAGATGACGACCGCCTCCTGAAGGTTGTCGAGAAGGCTTTGCCACTGCTCATTCTTCTCGTGGAGCCGGCCACGCATCGAAAGGTGTGCGATGGCCGCGACCCCCTCCATGAGCATGATCGTCACGATGCCGATTCCCAACGTGAGGGCCTCGGCGGGCGGAATTGGGCCCAGTGCGAGGCTTCCGATGCTTACCACTGCCCCGATGCTCAGAAAGCGGAGGATCGGACCGGCGGACTTTGCACCGATGGCCGCAACCATTGGGAGAATGGCGCACACGACCAGCAGCCCGGTGTCCCGTGCCCCCCCGAGTCCGTTCTGGACGACCTGCAGGGCGTACCAGCCCATCAGAAGATACAGGACCCCCTTTATCCAGGTCGAATGGGTGTGCCGAACGAACCGCCACGTGAAGGAGCCGACGACCAGTCCCACAAGCCCGCCGGCAATCACGAATCGTCCCCAGTAGAGCGCCGTGGCCTCAGGATGGATTTGGGTCGAAAGAAGCCCGGTCAAGAACACCAGCACGGCGCCCAAGAGGCAAAAGACGCGTTGCGTCTGCACCACGGCCTTCTCCCGTGAGGAGAGCGCGTCGTCGTCCGGGCGGAGCAGAGAGAATGGCATGGGGGATGTGGGCGCCACGGCAGCGTAGGGGTTATCTGGGGGCAAAATGCACGACGACCATCTTCGATTCTTAAAACAACTGGTTCAAAGGCGAAGCCCGTCGTCCCATCCCCGGAACTAAGAATCTCTCGGCCTGCTGGCCGCGTCCCCGAGTCCTACGGTGTTCGCGCCTCGGTTCTGTGTGTGAGAAGACGCAGGGCGGCCCGGTTTAAGAAACAGCCTGGTTGCCCTGGTCGGGCCCTGCGTGTCTGGCAGCCACCAGCAGTGAAGCGGGGACGACGGCCTTTGGTGCCGGTTGTCCAAGCGTACGTCCTGCGCATGCGGCATCCCTTCACGGCAATTTCCTTCACGGCAATTTCCCCGCCCCCGCCGTCGGTGGTTGCGGCCCCGGCCACGTGGCGACGGGGCCGCGATCATGGTCGCTGACCGGCAGCGGGCGTTGGCGCAGGAAATGCCGGCAACGAAGGGCGCCGTGTCCAGGAGAGTCGGGGGATGCAGGTGTGCCGGCTGGGAGCCTGAGGGGCAATGGCGTCTAGCGAAGCAGCTGTCCACTGCAGGTGCAGAACGATGCAGGACGCACGTGTGCTTATCGAGCTTGTAGTATATATCGTCCCTAGAGGACATCCCTTTAAGGACCCGCCCTCCAAAGAGTCCACCTTCTGTGCGATTGTAACAAAGCAATCGGTAGGGTTGCGGACATAGGTGGTCTTCGAAGAGCAAGTTTCCTGCTCATACTGAGCAGAGGACGGTTCCGGACGGGCCAAATACAGGGCGCGGGTACAGGACAATATACCCGATCCGAATGACGGAGGCCCGTGATGACGCCGGCGTCGTCCCTGACGCTGGAGGCATCGTCCTGCGGGCCAATTTTCCCGACCCGGTCCGGTGCTGGAGAGAGAGCTACGCGGCCAGGGACTGTCCTTGAGATGAAGATTGAGGAGACGTGGTCGGCCGTGGAAGCCGGACGATGAACCGGCTCCCTACTCCCTTCTCCGTCTCCACCTCGATCGAGCCGTTCATCCGCTCGACGGCCCTCTTCGTGACCGTCAAGCCCAACCCCACGCCCTCGTACTCGCGCCCCATTCCCTCGGATTCTTGCCGAAACGCTTCGAAGAGGCTGGGCACCACCTCAGGGTCCATCCCGATGCCGGTGTCCTCGACCTCTAGAAGAGCGTGTTCGTCCTCCCGACGAGCACGGATGGAGACACTCCCGTCGTCGGTGTACTTAATCGCGTTGGAGACCAGGTTGCGGAGCACAATCTGCACACCGTCGGCGTTGGCCCGGGCTCGGATCGGCTCCTCGCCGGTCTCGATCTCCAGCCCGATCCCTTTCTCTTCGGCCTGGGGCCGGAGCTCCTCGGCGGCCGCCCGGGCCTGCTCGGACAAGTCGGTCTCCTCGGCGGGCAGGTCCATGTCTCCGGCCTTCAGTCGGGAGAGATTCAACACATCGGTAAAGGTGTCCATGAGCCGCTGGCCGCTGTGCTGGATCAGGCCCGCAAATTCCTCGAGGGACGAGAGGAGGGGCGCCTCCACCGGAGACGTCAGGTCCTGGGTTTCCTCCTCAATCGCCTCCGCGAAGCCGAGAATCGAGGTCAGGGGCGTGCGAATCTCGTGGCTCATGTTTGCCAGCAGGGTCGATTTCATTTGATTGGCCTCCTCGGCGGCCTCCTTGGCGTTAAAAAGCTCGCGCTCGCGACGGACCTCCTCGGTCACATCCTGGGCCAGCAGGAGGCCTCTTGCCTCCGCCTCGCCCTGTAGGGGCACGATCTGAACACGGAGCGTGCGCCCCCCGACCCCGACCCGCCGGTCCGTCCGCTCCCCATCCAGGGCGGCCTCAAAGCGGTCTACGATGGGGTGTCGTCCCCCTTCGATGCCAATGAGAACGGTGCCGACCTGCGCGCCGATGAGGTCGGACTCCTCCAGCTCATACGTGCCGATTAGCTCCCCGACTGCCAGCGTGTAGGTGAGGTCGTCGTCGAAGAGGAAGACCGCCCCGTTGGGGATGTTCTCGGCGAGGGTGCGGTAGCGGCGCTCCCGCGCGACCAGATCACGCTTTTTGCCAAGCCCGTTGAGCGCGTCCCGAAGGGTCCGGGCCACGATCTCCAGAAGGCGCACCTCCCCCTCGCCGAGCCGGTTCTGGGCCTTTGTGCCCACCACGAGAGCGCCGTGCTCTCCCACCGGAACGTACGCACAGGCCTTCAGGCTCGACCGGTCGATGCCATCGTCGATCGTATCGGGATCAGGGTACACCTGGGGCTCTCCGGTCTCGAAAGCGGTCCAGAGCGGGGAGTGTCCCTTCTCAACCTGAGGCACCGCTCCGACCTCGCCGCCGTTGGCCGCGCCGCTTTTCTTGAGCAGGTCGCCGTCTCGGAGATACACGGCCGCCTCCTGGAGCCCAAGGGTGCCGCTGAGAGCGTCGACCACGATGGACGCGGCGCCCGCCCTCGTGGTCACGTCCAGAAGATCCCGTGTGGTGCGGTGGAGCACCCGGAGGCGCTGCTCCCGAGTTTTGCGCTTGGTCACGTCGGTCGCCACACCGGCAAGCCGCTGGAGCGGATCGTCACTGTCAATGACGTCCAGCCGTACCGAGAGCCACCGGCGGCCGCGGGTGGGGTGCAGCACCCGGAACTCCTGATGCTGCGGCCAGCGTGCTTCGTCCGTGGACTGCGCCTCCATGGCCGCCCGGAGGGCAGAGAGGTCCTGAGGGTGCACGTGGCGGGTCCAGGCACTGGGGTGCTCGTGGAGGGTGTCCCGGTTCACGCCGTATAGCTTTTCGACCGCGCCGTTGGCGTAGTAAAGCTCTGAGTACTCGAGAGAGACGATGAAGAGTGCATTCGGCACGGTCTCCGCGAACTGCTCGAACCGCTGGTTGGCGTGCCGAAGGGCCTGGCGCCGGTCTTCTCGTTCGGTAATGTCACGCCCGATTCCGCACAACACCCGGCCCCGTTCCGGGTCCTGGAAGACATCTCCCGTAAACTCGTGGCGCACCTTTCGTCCGTCCTTCGTTGTCATCGATGCCTCAACCCGGACGGAATCATCCGTGTCGGCTGCCTCGATGGCGTCGTGGACGCGGGTCGCGTCGTCTCCGAAGAAGTCAAGGGCGGTCATGGTCTCGAGCTCCGCATCCGTGTAGCCAGTGACCGCGCTCAGGCTATCGTTCCAGAGAACGAGGTCGCCGTCCTCGTCGAGCAGGTAGAACACGTCGTCGATCGTGTCAAGGATCTGCTCCAGAAACGCCTTCTGGTCGGCTAGGTCCTGTTGGTGGGTCTCACGTTCGGTCACGTCGTGGATCACCGAGAAGAGGAGCGTCCCGCCCCGGTCCAGGTCCGGAACCGGTGCGGAGAGGACCCGCACCGTCCGGACCTCCCCGGAGGCAAGTTCGTGTTCGAACAGGAACTCCTCGCCCTCGGCCGCCGCCCTGCGTCGCTCCTGGGACACCTCCTCCGCGGGGAGCTGGTTGATGTCCTGAATCGACATGGACGTCAGTGTAGCCGGGTCGTGGCCGTAGAACTCGACGGCCGCCGCGTTGGCCCTCTCGATTGCCCCCGTGTCCTCGTCGATCAGCAGCATCGGAGCGCTGTGGTGTTCGAACATCATTCGGAACCGGCGCTCTCGGCGGGTCAGGTGTTCCTGCATGGTCCTCCGATCGGAGATGTCCCGAAAAACACCATACACCACGCGGCCGTCGGGGAGATCTACGGTGGTGGCGTTGATCTCAACGGGGACGGTCGTGCCGTCGTCGGTCACGACCTCTATCTGTGTCCCGTCGGGGGTGGTCCGCATCGGACTGTTCCCTTCGAGACTCTCGAACAAAGAGGCATATGCCTCGGACTGCCCCGACGGATGAAGATCGGTCTGGTGGATTCCCACAATTTCCTCAAGGGGACGCCCAAGTAGATCCGCGGCCGCTGCGTTCGCCTCTACAATCCGGCCTGTGTCTGCGTCGGCCAGGAAGACGGGGTCGGGGGTTGCCTGAAGAAGTTCCTCGTAGCGCTTGCGGCTGGCCGCCAGGGCCCGATCGCGTTTGTGCTGCGTCGTGACGTCGGTCGCGATGCCCAGGGCACGGATCGCCTCCCCATCCTCGTAGATTGGCGTCGCTCGAAGCTTCATCCGGGCAATTGCCTCATCGGGGTGGAAAACCCAAAACTCCCCGCTCCACGGCGTGCCGGTATCGATCATCTCCTCCAGGGCCGCTTCCACGCGAGAACGATCATTGGGGTGAACGAGATCGGTGAAGGCGTCGAAGGTTGTTGGAGCATGCCCAAATCGGTCCTGGAGGGTCTCGTCCCACCGCACTTCCCCGGTCTGAAAGTCCCATTCCAGAAGCCCACTGCTGGTTTCTGCCAGCGCCAGGTCGAGCTTCCGCTGACGCTCCCTGAGCATCTCGGTCTGACGGCGCTGCTCGGTGATGTCCTGGCGGATGCCCACGTAGTTCTGGAGTGTGTCCTCCTCGCTGTACACCGGGGCAAGGGAGAGCCGGCTCCAGTACGGCGTGCCATCGTCCCGATAGGTTTTGACCTCGACGGTGGCCTGCTCCTCGGCGTCGATAGCCGATCGGATTGTCTCGATCGTGCCAGGATCGGTGTCCGGGCCCTGGAGAAGCTGGTGGCCCCGGCCCAAGACATCGTCTCGGTGGTAGCCGGTCTGCTCCTCGAAGCCTTCGTTTACGTAGACCAGTGGGTGTTCGGGCTGAGTGGGGTCGATAATCTGAATGCCCACGTTGGCCTCGTTCATCGCCCGCTCCTTGATCCGGAGCTCGCGCTCGTGTCGCTTTCGCTCCGTGGCGTCCGTCCCCGCCATGAGCAGGCGTGCCACCTCCCCGTCGTCGAAGATGGGAACCACCAGGGCCTCGACCCAGCGGGTGCGCCCGTCCCCGTCCTCAATTTGGAACTCGCCGTTCCAGGAAGACGCGCTTTCGGCAACGGACTCGAACCGTTCCCGCACCCATGGACGGTCGTCCGGGGGGACCAGTGCGAAAAACTCCTCGGTACTCGTAGGCGCGTGTCCGAAGGAATCGCGGAGCATGCCGTCCCACCGAACCTGGCCGGTGCGGAGGTCCCACTCGGCAATGCCGGTCTCGCTCGCAGTGAGCAGGAGTTGGCGCCTCCGGCTTCGCTCCTGGCGCCCAGTCATGTCCCGCACGGTGCACACGAGCCGCCCTGCCTCTGTGAGCGTAAGGGACAGTGCCGCCGGAAAGGTGCTACCGTCCGGCTGCTGTCCGGTCACGAGCCCCTGCCAGTGGCCCTCTTCCTCGAGAACCGGAAACACCGTATCCTCTAAGCGCTCGACCTCCTCGTCCCCATAAAGCATCCGCCAGGTGTTGCCGAGAAGCTGCTCTTTGTCGTCGAAGCCGTACAGTTCGGCGTGGGTCTGGTCGACGTACACATACTCGTCCCCGGCCAACACCGCCATGCCGTCGGCGGCGTCCTCGACGGCCTGATGAAGCACCTCCAGTTCCCGCCGCTGGTCTTCCCGGGCTGTCACGTCGCGGCCCGAGGCGATGAGGGCGGTGACCGCACCGTCCTCGTCCGTGACAGGACGGATGCTACCCCGGATCGTATACTCGAGCCCATCGGTGTCCACGTGCTGGGACTGGTAGGCCACGTACTCCCCACCGGCCGCCCGCTGAATCCATTCCTGAAGGTCCGCCTGAAGCGCGGCGTCGTGGTCCCACCAGGGGGTCTCCCAGAAGGGCTGGCCCAGCACGTCGTCCCGGGCCTCCTGGATAAAAGACAGGGCCGTGTCGTTGACCCCCCGGAGTGTCCCTTCCAGGTCGAGGAGGCCGACAAACATGTTCGGGTCCTGAAAGACCGCCTCGAACTGCCGCTCGCTGCGACGTAGCTGCCGGGTCCGTTTCCACCGCTCAGTCACGTCCTGATAGATTCCAATCAGCCGCTCTGGCTCTCCCTTCTCGTCCCGAAGAATCTTCGCTCGGGCATGGACGCGCCGGGTGTCTCCGTCGGCGTGTTGGACGCGGTAGCGGAACTGGCAGGTTTCCCGGTCGGGGTCGCCCAGTGCGCGAGCCATCACGTCCTGGAGACGTCCCCGATCATCCGGGTGGACGTGCTCGATGAGCTCGCCGGTTGTGCGGGGGGCTGCGTCGAGACCGAAGAGCTGCCGGGCCCGCTCATCCCACGTGCGCCGGTCTTCCGGAACGGACCACTCGAACACCCCGGCATCGGCGGCCCCGAGAGCCACGCGGAGACGTGCTTTCTCCTCGGAGAGCGCCGTGCTCTTTTCTCGAAGAGACGCTTCCGCCTGATGGCGGCGGTGGACACTCCGGGTGACGCCGGCCAGCTTGACGGGGGACGTCAGCGTCTCGTCTTCCCCTGGTGAAGACGAGGTGCGCCCAACAACCTGCACAGAGGTTTCCACCCACTGAGGGGATCCGTCCGGCTGGAGAATTCGGTACTCCCCGCGCCAACTGCCGCGTTCGAGCAGGGCGTCGACACCGGGAAGGTCCGGCTGGTCCCGTGGATGGGCCGCCGACAGCGCAAGCATCGGGTCCTGGACGAGCGCATCGGTCGGTCGGCCGAAGATGTTCTCTTCCGAACTGTTGGTGTAAAGCAGCTCTTTGCGGCGAGAGCCCGTGGCGGCCGAGCTTTCGGGGTAAACCTGGACCTCCCAGACCACATCGTCGAGTGAGGCAAGCAGCTCGTTCAGCCGCGTTTCGTCCAACTCAGCGCCACTAGTCTGCCCGGCTGCACGGATTTTCTGGCGCCGCCGCCGTTCCAGCTGGTCGACCGCCATTTGTGCCAGTTCATCGAGCCCCGCGAGCTGCTTTTCCGAGGGCGAGTGAGGTTCGGTGCCGAGTACGCAGACGGTGCCCAGCACGTGGCCGTCCGGTGTCGTCATCGGGGAGCCGGCGTAAAAGCGGATGTGGCGGTCGCCCGTCACGAGGGGGTTTCCCTCAAACCGCTCGTCGTCTGTGGCGTCCTCCACGACCAGCCGCTGGCCATCCTCGAGAGTGTGGACGCAAAAAGAGGAGTCCAGGTCAAGCTCCGGGGCGTCGAAGCCCACGCAGGCCTTGTGCCACTGCCGGTCGTCTTCGACAAACGTGATGAGTCCTACGGGCACGTCGAACAGGGCCGCCGCGAGGTCCGAGATGCGGTCGAACGTTTCCTCCGGTGGGCTGTCGAGGATCTCGTAGCGGCGCAGGGCCTGGAGTCGGCTGGGGTCCAGGCTCACATACTTCTTCTTGTCATTGCTCGGAGACGGCGTCGATGAGCTAGAGGAACTGGCCATTATGAGAAAAGTGCTGGGGGATCGAGAAAAAGACAGGATGACCAGGCGGCGCGCCCTCGCTGATAGTGCTTCTGACCTAAAAACAGCCTCTGGTCTGCACGGGCAAGGTGTTTTCTAGTCGTCGCCCTGGCTGTAGTGGGCGAGGTAATTGCGAAAGGCCGACCGGTCGGGACCGGACAGTTGGGTGTACCGGATAATGCCAATGCCTTCTAGGTCAGCTACTGCCGCCGCGTCGGAACGAGTTGCCGAGAAGCTCAGCACGACGCTTCCGTCGGCAAGTGTGCACTGCCCCTCGGTCGTCGCGGGGGCCCGGTCCACCACGCAGAACCAGTCTGTCACCGGGGGAAGAGACGGATCGGGGAACTCCTCGGTCTGCCGGAGTGAGACGGTCAGGTGAATGCGAACGAGCCTATGGGATGGTGCGGGAGGACGCGGGCCAGACGCTCCGTATCGGAACTCTGGAAAAGGCTTTATAATCTTCTAGATTACCTTTTGCAAAAAACATGCCGACTTGCGCAAAAATATAGATTTGCTTGTTGCTCACTGGAGAGACGAAGAGGAATAGAGAAATGAAGAGACTGGGCCCAGAATTGGTCATGTGCAGGGGGCCCGGAGGCGCTCCCGCCTTCTGCGGGATCGGGAGAGCTACGAAATGATCTTTACCCCGGTAAATTCGAACCGGGCGCCCCCGTTGTCCGCGTCCGTGAGGCGGACGGTCCAGCCGTGTGCCTCGGCGATGCGCTTCACGATTGAGAGACCAAAGCCGGTCCCCTCTTCCCGCGACGTTTCCCCGGGCTCGAATGCTTTCTCGCGGCGTTCAGGCGACACCCCAGGCCCGTCGTCCTCCACGTACAGGGTGGAGTCGTCGGCACGCCCCACCCGCACCGTCACATCGCCCTCGCTGTGCTCCACGGCGTTCCGGAAGAGATTTTCGAAGACGTGTCGGAGGCGGTCCGGATCGGCCTCGATCGTGCGCTCGTCGTTGACATCCAGGGACGCCCCGTCGGTCTCGACCATGTCCCAGCACTGCTCCGCGATCTCCATTACCGAAACGGGCTCGAGGGATTCAGCCTCGTTGCCCCGCCGGGCGAGGACCAGTGTGTCGGAGATGATATCCTCCATCCGGTCGAGGGCCTGGTGTACTTTCTCGCGGTGGAGCTCCTCGTAGGCAGGATCCTCGACGGAAAGCGTGGTGCGCATCTGCGCGACGTTGAGCGGGTTGCGGAGGTCGTGGGCCACGATGCCCGCAAACTCGTCCAGTCGTTCGTTCTTGCGGCGAAGTTCCTCTTCGCGGTGAACCTGATCAGTGACGTCGCGGGCAATCCCGACGATGCGGGTAACCGCGTCGTCAACGATGACGGGCGCGAGCTTGGTCTGCCAGATCTGCGTCCCCGCGGGCATGTCGAGCTCCTCCTGGTAGGAAATGGGCTCCCCGGCCTCTACGCAGCGGTGGTAGTTCGCCTCGAGTTCGGCGCCGAGGTTCGGGCCGAGAACCTCCCGGGGGGTTTTTCCCCGGACGGATTCCGAGTCGAGTCCCGTCGCGGCCTCGTGGTACGGGTTGAGGCGCTCGAAGCGAAATTCCATGCCCGCCTCCTCCTCCTCCACGTCGACGAAGAAAATGGCGTCCTCGGCGTTCTCGAGAAGTGCGTGGTATTCTTCGCTGAGCGCCTTGAGGGTTTGTTCTCTTTGGAGCTGCTCCGTCACGTCTCGGGTGAGGGCGATGAAACGCTTCTCGCCGCCGATTTCCGTCTTGTCCACCCACACCTCGATTGGGAACGAGGAGCCATCCTTACGGCGGTGGCGGCCGCTTTTCTTCGCGCGGTCGCCGACCTCCATGGTTGTCCAGGTCTCCCGCAGCTCCTCCTGGGACAGGCCGACCTCGAAGTCCGCCACGTTCATGGACAGCAGCTCCCGGTACGTGTAGCCGAGCTCGTCGACCGTTTGCTCGTTGACGTCTAAGATGTTTCCCTCCGCGTCGTGGACCACGACAGAGTCGGGAAGATCCTCGAACAGCGACTTCAGGCGCTGGCGACTGCCCTCGAGGGTCTTCTCACGCCGCTTCCGCTCGGTGATCTCTCGGCTGATGCCGACGATGCCCACGATGGTGCCGTCCTCGTCGCGGTGCGGGTACCTATTTTCCAGAAAGACGTGTTTCTCACCGTCGATGAACCGGGTGGCCTCGTAGGATTCTGCGTTCCCGTCCGCGAGGATCTGCTCGTCGACCCTACGAATTTCGGCGGCACTCTCGGCGTCGAACAGGTCTTCGGCGCGCTTCCCGACGGCCTCCTCGGGGGTGAGCCCGACAAGATCGGCGGCCGCCTCGTTCACGAACTGGTAGCGCCCCGCACGATCCTTGAGGTACACGGCCTGTGCGGTGTTCTCGACGAGCGCGCTAAGCTGACGGTTTTTCTGCGCGAGCTCCTGTTCCGAGGTTTTCCGGTCCGTGATGTCGGTGAAGTAGAGCGACAGTCCGCTCTTGTCGGGATAGACGCGTACTTCGAACCACTGGTCTAGGCCCGGGTCGAATCGCTCAAAGGATTGCCGTTCCTGAGTTGCCATCGCCGCGTCGAGGGCATTCTCCGCGGCGGTTCCCCGCGACTCCGGGAAGGCGTCCCACACGTGCTGGCCGATCAATTGCGTCCGGTCGGCATCCAGGATCTGCTCGGCCCGGTCGTTGACGTAGGTATACCGGAGATCCGTATCGAGGGCCACGATGCCCTCGCTCACGCGCTCAAGGACGGTGCTTCGTTTTAGTGCTTCGTCGTCGTCGAGGTGCTGCACGGTGGAGGAGATCATGCGCTCGAAGAACCGGGTGGGGCGGAGCGGAAACGTACTCGATTCTACCAAAGACATCTCCGCAATGACCGTACCATCTCCAGGTCCTCCCTGGCTGGGCCAGGGGCACGTCCTCAGACATCGGGCCAGCACTCACTAAGACACTCATAGGATAATCCGAGGGCCGGCCGGTACCTGCGCAGTCCAGTCCGGAAGTGGGAACCGAGAGACGGAAACATTTGCCGCTCCCTGTTCCCGGAGAGCTACTCGTTCAAGGCCTTTTCCTCGTACGGCCCGAAGTGCTTCACCGGTTCGTCGTAGCCGAGGAGGCGGGTCTGCACCCACCCGACGGCGCGGTCCTGCAGCATGGCGATCGAGGGGACAATCATCATGAGGACAGCGGTGCCGAAGACGATGCCGACCCCGAGGCTCACGGCCATCGGGATCAGGAACTGGGCCTGCACGCTCTGCTCAATGATGATGGGGAAGAGCCCCAGGAACGTCGTCAGGGACGTGAGCAGGATGGGGCGGAAGCGCATCTGCCCGGCCCGGACAAGCGATTCGGGCCAGTCGCGGCCCTTGGCCCGTTCCTCGTTGGCAAAGTCCAGCATTACGAGGGCGTCGTTCACGATGACGCCGCTGAGCCCGACAATGCCGTAGATGCTAAGCAGGCCGAGTTGGATGTCGAGCATCAGGTGACCCAGCAGGGCCCCGATCCAGCCGAACGGAATGGTGCTCATGATGACCAGGGGCTGGAGGTAGGACCGGAAGGGAATGGCCAGCAGGGCATAGATCGCAAACAGCGCGAGTAGGAACCCGATGACGAGGGCGCTCTGCGCCTTGCGCTGCTGTCGCTGCTGCCCGCCGAAGCCGAAGGTCGCCCCCGGAATCTCGCGCTGAATGTTGGGGAGTACGCGGTTCTCCAAGCTCGACTTGACTGCATTGCCGGTCGTAACCCCCGGGTCCACGTCGGCCGTCACCGTGACGACCCGGCGGCCGTCCTGCCGGTTAATCTGCGAGGGGCTATACCCGAACGACACGTCCGCGACCTCCTCCAGGGGGACCTGTGCCCCGGCGGCCGTGCGAATGCGATAGTCGTTCAGGTCCTCGATGGAGTTGCGCTGGTCGTCGGGCAGCCGGGTGTAGACGCGCACCTCGTTCTGCCCGCGCTGGAGCCGGTAGGACTCAAGCCCGAAGAACGCAGCGCGCACCTGGCCGGCGAGGTCATTGAGCGAGAGCCCAAGCGTCCGAGCGCCCGGCTTCATCGCCAGCTCCAGCTCCTGTTTGCCCTGCTCCTGGTCCGACTTGATGTCGAACACGCCCCCGAAGCGGGCCAGGGAGTCCTGCACGGCGGCCACCGTCCGGTCGAGCTTCTCGGGGGTAGAGGCCGACAGCTCCACCGAGACGGGCTTGCCCACCGACACGACGTTTGCGGTAAACGACAGTGAGCGTGCGCTGGGCACGCGCCCGGTCTCCTCTCGCCACTGCTCCTCGAACTGCGAGGAGGTAATGTCGCGCTCTTCGGGGTCGATCATCTCGAAGCTCACCTCGGCCACGTTCGCCTGCGTGGCGGTGAAGCCGCCCGCGCCGGGGTCGCTGTTGGCCTGTGGCTGCCGGCCCACGGCCACGTACACGTTCTCGACGAGGTCTTGCCCGGCCTTTCTCTCGAGCTCCTCGATGGCCTCGTATCCGGTCTCCTGCAGCCGAGCCGTCATGCGCTCGGTGGCCTCCGGTGTGGTGCCCACCGGCATCTCCAGCTGGGCCGCCACCAGCTTGCCCTGCACGCTGGGGAAGAAGGAGAAGCCAATGTACCCGTTGCTGGCGAAGCTGAAGGAGATGAACAGCAGCGACACGCCGGCCACGATGGTGATGCCGTAGCGACGGGTGGCAAACCGGAGGGCCGTGGTGAGCGGGCCGCGTACGAAGGCCCAGAGTTGAGCGGCCACCCACCGCCGCACCTGGTTGAGGGTGCGGATTGCAAGATTGGGGGTGCCCGGCTCCTGGTCCGGTCGCTCCGATAGGTGATAGGGGAGGATCAGAAGCACCTCCACGAGCGACAGCAGCAGGACGATGATGACAATCGTGGGAATGTCCCCGAGAAATTTGCCGATCGTGCCGCCGATGAAGAGCAGGGGCGAGAAGGCCGCCACAGTCGTCAGGACGGCGAAGATGACCGGGATGCCGACGCGCTGCGTCCCCCGAATTGATGCCTCCAAGGGGTCTCCCTTGCTTTCCTGCTCGGCGTACACGTTCTCGCCGACCACGATGGCGTCGTCGACCACGATGCCGATGGAGAGGATGAAGCCGAAGAGCGACAGCAGGTTGATCGACACGTCCAGGTACTGCATGAGGATGAACGTGCCGCTGAACGACAGGAAGATGCCGACCGAGGTCCAGAAGGCCAGTCGGGGCGCCAGGAAGAGCGTGAGCGTGACCACGACGAGGATGAGCCCCAGAATGCCGTTTTCGATCAGCAGGTTGAGCCGGCTGCGGAGGCTCTCGGCCTGGTTCTGCCAGATGGCGGTTTCAATCCCGGCCGGCAGGGAGGCTTGAAGGTCCCCATCGAGGTACGTCTTGACCGTCTCCTCGATTTCGAGTACTTGCTCCTGCCCCGTGCGGAAGACGTTGAGAATGGCGGCCGGCTCGCCGTTGAAGCGCGTGATGAGGTCGGAGTTTTCCGCGAACCCGTCCCGGACGTTTACGATTTCCCCGAGGCGCACCTTCGTGCCGTCGTCGCGGGTGAGAGCCACGATGTCTTCGAAGTCCTGCTTCGTGTAGTTCTGCCCCTCCGTCCGAATGACAATCTCCTCCTCATCCGTTTCCACGCTTCCGCCCGGCAGATCGAGGCTCCCCTCCCGCACGATTTGTGACAGTTCGGCCAAGCTCATGCCATGCTTGCGAAGGGCCTCGCGGGACGCCTCCACGGAGATCTCGTAGTCCCGGACGCCCCCGATGCGCACAAAGGAGATCTGCGGATTGCGCGTGAGGTCGTCTTTCACGCGCTGGGCAAGCTCCTTCAGGGTGCGCTCACTCGCGTCGCCGTAAAGGGCAATCTGGAGGGCCTGCTGGCGGTTGGTGACCTCCGTGACGATCGGCTGCTCGGCCTCCTCCGGAAATGCGGTGATGCGGTCGACCTCCGACTTGATGTCGGTGCGGGCCCGCGAGAGGTCGGTGCCCCGCTTCAGCTCCGCCGTCACGACGCCCGCGTTCTCCGTGGCGGTGCCCAGGATCCGGTCGATGCCCTCGACGCCCTCGATGCGGTCCTCGATGCGGCGGACGATGGACTGCTCCACCTCTTCGGGCGAGCCGCCGGGGTAGGTGACCTGGATCTGCACCGAGTCGAGACTAAACTCGGGGAAGACCTCCTGGACGGTCGTAAAGGCCGCTGCCCCACCCCCTATGAGGAGCAGAACCATCAGCAAGTTGGCCGCCACGCCGTTGCGGGCGAACCAGTCGATTGCTCTATTCATCGGTTGAGAATCGGGAAATTCCAGGTGTGCAGATTGAGAGAGGTCGGCCCCACGTTTTCGATCCACAAATGGACTACTGGGCCAGGCGAACCGTCATGCTGTCGGTCTGCACGCGGAGGTCGGTCGTGATCACACGGGTGTCCGGGTCGAGCGTCGGGGCGAGGTAGGTCTTCTCCTCTACCGTCTGGATCGGCTCGACGGTGCGCTCGGCCAACATCGAGTCCCCGACCGCCGTCCAGACCACCGGGGGCTGGTCGGCCTCGCGGGTGTGGACTGCCCGGCGGGGCACCACGTGGTAGGTGCCGTTCTGACGGCCTTCGATATTGACCGTCGTGTAGGTGCCGATGGCCAGAGGGGGACGCGTCCGGCCCCGCGGCTCCGTCGGCTCTTCGGGGCGACGGGATTGTACGGTCGGGGCCTGGGCGTACGGATCTGGCACGCGCACCACCACGTCGACCGTGCGGGTCTGCTCGTCGATGGCGCCCTCGACCCGGTGGACGCGCCCCTCCCACGCGTATCTTTGCCCGCCGTACGTGCTGGTCACGGTGGCCGGAAGCCCGGCGTCGCGGGACTGCCCGCCCGTCGCCCACAGATTGTCGATCAGGGCCGCCTTTTGGGACGGGAGCGAGACGACGATTTCGGCCTCTTCCGTGCCGTAGACCGTGGCGACGGGCGTGCCAGGGGCCACGTACGCGCCCAGGTCGGCCTGCTTCTGGCGCACCATGCCGGCGAAGGGCACCTGGAGGCGGGTGCGCTCGAGGTTGGTGCGCGCGTTCTGGAGGGCGGCCCGGGCACTCTCGAGGGCGGACTGTGCCTGTGCCACCTGGGGCTCGTTAAAGACGAGCCGCCCGAGTTCGGTGCTGTCGGGGGCGGGCGTCTCCCCGGTGCGGCCCTGGAGGCGCTCGTAGTCCTCCCGGGCCGCGCCCGCCTCCTCCTCAGCCTGTAGGAGCTGCACCCGGGCCTGTGTCACCTGCGCCTCGGCCTGTTGCACGGCGCTCTGGTAGTCGGCGGGGTCGATGCGGGCCAGGGTCGTCCCGGCGTTGAACCGGCCGCCACTCACGAGCGCGTCGGAGACGTCGACGAGGCGCCCTCCGACCTCGGCGGTCAGCTCAATCTCGCGGACGGGCCGCACGGTCCCGGTGCCCCGCACGAGCAGGCTGCCGGCACGCACCTCCACAGGGGCCGTCGACACCAGCGGGGACTGCGGCGGTGGGTCGCTCGTCTCCGGCTCCGGGGCAAATACGGTAAGGAGAGCCACAACGGCGGCGGTTCCGAGAAGGAGGCCGCCCCCAATGAGGGGCCACTTGAGGGTGCTGATGTCCATAGGTCGAGGAAGTCAGTCAGAAAGAGCCGGACGATGACGAATCTGGAATGCCCAGGCTACTGGAAGAGGCGCGGATCGTCGGGCGACTCCGCATCTGTCCATGGCCCGCCGAGGGCGCGGTGGAGCGCGAGGCGCGCGTTCACGACGGCCAGCCCGACCCCGGCGAGCCGCGTTCGCGCCTGTACGACGGTGCGCTCCGCGTCGATCAGGGCGAGTGCGTTGCCGACGCCGCGCTCGTAGCGGCCGCGTTGGGTCTGGAAGGCATTTCGTGCAGTCTCGACCTGCCGCTCCACCTCGCGGTACCGCCGCCGCTGCTTCTCGTAGGCCACCAAGGACGCCTTCACCTCCTGGAAGGCGGTGAGGACCGTCTGCTCGTAGCCAGCGGCCTGTTGCTTGTAACGCGCTTCGGCGACGTTCAGGTTGGCGCGGAGCCGGCCGCCCTGAAACAGGGGCGCCGTCAGCTGGGCGGCGAAGCTGGCAAACACCTGGCCGGGGTCCGCCAGGTCGGCCAGCTCGGTGCTCTGTGTCCCGCCCTGCCCGGTCAGCGACAGGCTCGGTAGCATCTCGGCCCGCGCCACGCCGATCTCCTGGCGGGCCGCCTCCAGACGGAGCGCCGCCCCGCGCACGTCGGGCCGCTGCATGAGCAGGTCCGAGGGCAGGCCCGCGGGCACGGGTTCAGGGGCAAGGGGAACGGTCATCGAGTCCGGAAGGAGCGCGCGCTGCTCCCCGGCAAAGCGGCCGAGAAGCGTCGCAAAGCGACTCTGGGCCTCGTAGAGCTGGCGTTCCAGATCCGGCTGTTCAGCCTGGGCGGCCTGCAGGTTCTGACGGACGGTGTAAAGCTGAAACGATGGCACGAGGCCCCGTGCATACCGGTCCTCGGTCACCGTTACCCGCTCCTCCAGGAGATCGACAGTGCGCTCCCCGAGACGCACCTGCCGCCGGAGAGACGCGATCTGGGCGTACGTCGAGATCGTCTGACCGATGACCGAGAGGCGGGCGGTCTGCAGGTCCGCGGCCGTGGCGAAGTATTGGCTGAGGGCCGCCTTGCGCTGGCTCCGCACGCGCCCCCAGAAGTCGAGCTCGTAGGAGAGGCCGAGCGTGGCCTGGTAGTCGGTAAACTCGAAGCGGTCCGGGCCCTGGCCCCCGCCGATGGCGCCCCCGATTCCGGTGTTGGCGGGCTGGTTCTGGTAGTTGCCCTGCCCGTTGGCCGTGACGCTCGGAAACAATGGAGCCCGTGCAATCCGGAATTGTGCTGCCAGCTCCTCGACACGGGCCTGGGCAGACTCGAGGTCGAGGTTGGCGGCGAGAGCCGTGTCGACGAGGGCCGTGAGGGAGGAGTCCTCGTACGCGGTCCACCACCGTGTGGCGTCGTACGCGGTCGTGTCGGCGGCCGCGGCGGGCAGGGTGGTGTCGCTGGGGGGCGCCTCGAACCGGTCCGGGAGCTCCTGTTCGGCGTCCGGAGTAGACATCTCCGGGGTCATCGAGCAGCCCGCAATTGCGAGTACGGCCGTCAGGAGCGCGGCCGCGGTGCGGCGAGAAGTCTTCATCTGAGAACGCTTGGCGTTAAACTGGAACGTCGGACGATTATTCGTGGAGCGTGCTCCGAGACCATCGCCTCATTCCGGCTGGGGCGAAGCCTGAGAATCGTTGTCTCCCTCCGAACGAGGCGCGAGGCCGTGGTAAATCAGGTCGAACACATGCTCCTTCCGGGACTCGACGAACGCGTCCCAATCATCCGCTGCCGGGGGATGCATGATTTGTACGGTGGGCTGCGCCACGAAGGCGTAGAGGCAGGTCGATATTACCGAGAGGACCGCCTGGTCGGGGTCCACGGGACGAATTTCGCCGGTCCGGGCAGCGGACGCGATGGTCTCCACCAAAATCTTCGGGGGGGCTTCTCCGGAGGTGGCGGCCTCGCGAATGTGCTCACCCAGCAGGGTGCCACCAGCGAGATTTTCCTGCACCATCAGCCGCATGCACGCCTCGTTGGAGCGGACGAAGTCGATGTACCCGTCGATGAACGCACGGAGGGTTTCCGCAAACGTCGGGGCCTGCTTCAGGGACTCGTCGAACGACGCCATGAACTGTCGCGTCGTGTAGGCGAAGACCTCCTCGTAGAGGGTGTCTTTGTTGCGGAAGTAGTAGTGCAGCATCGCCTTGTTGATGTCGGCGGCGTCGGCGATGGCCTGCATCCGGGCGCCCCGCCGCCCCTCTTGGGCGAATACCCGAAGGGCTGCGTCGAAGATCTCCCGCTCTGTCTCGGAATACTCGGAAAGGGAGGTGGAGACGTCGGCCATGAGGGAGGCATCTGGTGCAAGAACGCCCACTGCAACCGCGGGGCAACCGCCTGGTTCAACCAAATGGTTAACTGTTGTGTAATGAGGAACGTCGCCTGGGGGGGCAGCTGAGGGGGATTTGCGGTGTAGCCGGAGGGGGAGAGACTGCCCAGTCGTCCTCCAGCGCGGCAATTGGCTTTCCGGAAAGACGACGTCGGCCCCGAAACACCACCCTGTGCCTGCCGTCGGACAGGAGCAATTGCGTGCGCCTTTTTGCTGATTTCCTCTTTTGTCATGGCCGATCATCAACAGTGGGACTCTCCTCCCGAACTCCAAATCGACACCGATGCCGTCTACGAGGCGACCTTCGAGACCAGTGAGGGCACGATCCACGCTGAGCTCTACCCCGAGCATGCCCCGCACACGGTCAACAACTTTGCCTTCCTCGCCGATGAGGGCTTCTACGACGGGATTGCGTTTCACCGCGTCATCGAGGGCTTCATGGTGCAGGGCGGCGACCCTACTGGGACGGGCCGCGGCGGACCCGGCTACGAGTTCGACGACGAGATCGACGACAATCCGCTCACACACGAGACGGGCGTCCTTTCGATGGCGAATGCGGGCCCCAACACGAACGGCAGTCAGTTCTTCATCACGCGGGCGCCGCAGTCGCACCTTGACGGCAAGCACACCGTGTTCGGCGATGTGACCGACGGCCAGGACGTGGTCGATGCAATTGAGGAGAGCGACATGCTGAAGAGTGTCACTGTTGAAAAGCAGTAGCGCAAAAAGCAGCACTACAAAAGCAGTAGTGGGGGCGACGCATCGGAAACCGGCCTGTCGGCTTCTTCACAATCGAGCGTTGACATCGCCGGAGACAGCGCGTACCGTTTATACTGCTACGATATACCACTGGTAGCACTACATTCATCCAGAAGGGTGGAGGGAGCAGGCCCTCTGAAGCCCTGGCAACCGCCATCGGCCCCTCCGACGGAAAGGTGCCCCATCCTGCCTCGACCGCTGTCGAGGAAAGATGAGTGGGACCCGCGACCCTTCTGGTTGCTGATCCCCATCTGCTTTCCTGGCGGCTGGGGATTTTCTTTTGTCCTCGGTCGTGTTGGCGCATAAAGGATTGCCCTCCGGGCCTGTCCTCGGCTCTTCTGGATGAGCGTTCTAGTCCTCTGCATCCAGAGAGCCGATATTTCTATGAGTACCGAGAACGGACAGCACGACTCCAATCCTGAGCAGCCGGACGCCCCCGAGGTGCCCCGCTACGAAACCCGCCAACTCCACGCGGGGCAGGAGCCGGACCCGGCCACCAACGCCCGGGCCGTGCCCATCTACGCGACTACCTCTTACACCTTCGACGATGCGGAGCACGGGGCCGACCTCTTCGCCCTCGAGGAGTTCGGCAACATCTACACCCGCATCATGAACCCGACGAACGATGTCTTCGAAAAGCGGGTGGCCGCGCTCGAAGGCGGCGTCGCGGCCGTCGCCACCGCCAGTGGGCAGTCTGCCCAGTTCTTGGCCCTCAACACGCTCTGCGAGCACGGCGACAACATCGTCTCCACGAGCTACCTCTACGGCGGGACCTACAACCAGTTCAAGAATTCCTTTCCCCGTCGCGGCCTCGACGTCCACATTGCCGACGGCGACGACCCGGACTCGATCGAAAGCCTGATTGACGAGGATACGAAGGCGGTCTACCTGGAAACGATCGGCAATCCGCGCTTCAACATCCCAGACTTCGAGCGGATCGCCGACATCGCACACGACCACGGCGTGCCCCTCGTGGTGGACAACACGTTCGGCGCGGCGGGCTTCCTGTGCAGCCCGATTGAGCACGGGGCCGACATCGTCACGGCCAGTGCGACGAAGTGGATCGGGGGGCACGGCACCACCATCGGTGGCGTCATCGTGGATGCGGGCACGTTCCCCTGGGACAACGGCCGCTTCCCCGAGTTCACCGAGCCGAACCCCAATTACCACGGCCTCAAATTCTGGGAAACCTTCGGCCCGGACGGCGTGCTCGATACGAACGTTGCCTTTGCGATGCGGGCCCGCGTGGAAAGCCTGCGCGACTTCGGCCCGGCCCAGAACCCGTTCGGCTCGTTCCTCCTGCTGCAGGGCCTCGAAACGCTTTCCCTGCGCGTGCAGCGGAGCTGCGACAACGCGCTTGAGCTGGCGACGTGGCTCCGGGAGCAGGACGCGGTATCGTGGGTCAGCTACCCGGGACTGGAGGACCACCCCTACCACGAGCGGGCCAATAGGTACCTGGAGAATGGGTACGGCGCGGTGCTCACGTTTGGGGTCGAGGGGGGCGTCGAGGGCGGCAAGCGCTTCGTCGAGAACGTGGAGCTGGCCAGTCACCTCGCCAACGTGGGGGACGCGAAGACGCTCGTCATCCACCCCGCTTCTACCACCCATCAGCAGCTGACCGAGGAGGAGCAACAGGCCTCCGGCGTCGAGCCCGACATGGTGCGAGTGTCCGTCGGGATCGAGCACATTGACGACATCAAGGCGGACTTCGCGCAGGCGTTCTCGGCGCTTCCGTCGACGACGGCTGCGTAGTCCTGTGTAGTGCGTACTCCGCGTTGCGCATCCGTCCCTGGGGAAGTTCTCCAGGTGCCCCGACGCGGCACGCACTACGCGCCCTGTGTAGGTCCTCGTGTGCTCCGCCGAGTCCATCCGTCTGCTCCGATGTCAAAGACCCTTACCCTTCCTGCGTTCACCCTCGACGATGGCACGACGCTGCGGAATGTGCCCGTGGCGTACCGGACGTGGGGCGCCCTCAACGCAACCGGCACCAACGCCGTCCTGGTGTGCCACGCCCTCACCGGCGATACGGATGTGGCCGACTGGTGGGACGGGCTTTTCGGGCCCGGCCGCGCCCTTGATCCTATGGAAGACTTCGTGGTGTGTCTGAACGTCCCGGGGTCTCCCTACGGCTCGGTGGCGCCGGTAACGGCGAATCCGGAGACCGGCGACCGCTACGGGGCCGACTTCCCGTCGTTTACGATCCGCGACACGGTTCGCCTCCACCGGCGCGCGCTGGAGAGCCTTGGCGTGCAGCAGGTGGCGTGCGCCATGGGCGGGTCGATGGGCGGCATGCACGTGCTGGAGTGGGCCTTCGAGACGACCGATGGCGGAGCCCCGTTCGTGCGGTCGCTCGTTCCCATTGCCGTGGGGGGGCGCCATACGGCCTGGCAGATCGGGTGGGGCGAGGCGCAGCGGCAGGCCATCTTCGCCGACCCGAAGTGGCGAGACGGAGGATACCCGCCGGACGACCCCCCGAAGGACGGCCTTGCCACGGCCCGCATGATGGCGATGGTGTCGTATCGTTCGCAGCCGTCCCTTGAGGGGCGGTTCGGCCGCGATGCAATGCCGGAGAAGGACGGCACGCCCTACGCCGTGGAGAGCTATCTGCACCACCACGGCGACAAGCTCGTCGATCGCTTCGATGCAAACTGCTACGTCACCCTGACCCGGCAGATGGACACCCACGACGTGGCCCGTGGTCGTGGCGACTACGCAGAGGTGCTAGGGGGCATCGAGCAGCCGAGCCTGGTCGTGGGCATTGACTCGGACGTGCTGTATCCGCTGTCCGAGCAGGAGGAGCTCGTAGAGCACCTGCCCAGCGCCACCCTGGAGGTGTTATCGGCGCCGCACGGACACGACACGTTCCTCATTGAGCTCGATGCCCTCAATGACCTCGTGACGACGTGGCGGGCCAACATCTGTTCGTCCGTCGCGGCCTGAGCCGAATTCCGAACGCGGACACTGAGAGGCAGCCCCTCGCCGCCGGGCCGACAGACCACACGGAAATGCCCCCGCGGTGTAGCATGCCGCCGTATCCCTCCCTCCTCACGCACCATTCACCACGACAGGGCACTGACTTGTCATGCCGGACTCCCCCATTTCGTCGACGGAATGCACGTCGCTCCCCGTTCGTGTCCTCAAATTCGGCGGCACGTCGGTCGGCTCCGCCGAGGGCATAAAGAACGCGGTCCGCCTTGTGCGCGCCGCCACCGAGACCTGCCGGCCGGTCGTCGTGGTGTCCGCCGCGGCAGGGGCCACGGACGACCTCGCACAGGCCGCCGCGGAAGCCCAGTCCGATTGCGTCCCTGTCGAGGCCTGGACACGGCGCGTAGGGCGGCGCTACCGCACCCTCGCCGCGGACACCCTCGGCGACGAGGCGCTGCGGGCCCGCTACGCCACCGCCCTGCAGGCAGAGCTCTCGGAGCTACGCCGTGCACTGCAGAGGATGTCGGGGCCGAATGCCGCCGCGGCCCGCGACGTCGTGCTGGCCGCTGGCGAACGGCTGATGGTGCCGCTGGTGGCCGCCGCGCTCGACGCCTGCGGGTGTGCATCACGGGCCGTCGATGCGGCGAGACTCATCCGCACCGACGCCGCCCACGGCAACGCGACGGTGCAGTGGGACGCCACCCGGCGACAGGTGCGGGACTGGCATCGGGGGCGGGCCGCCGGCCTGCCGGTCGCTACGGGCTTCGTCGGGGGGACGGCCGACGGCGAGACCACCACGCTCGGCCGAGGGGGGAGCGACCTATCCGCCGCCGTTCTTGCCTGGGCACTGGGGGCGGACCGAATGGAACGCTGGACCGACGTGGATGGCCTGTACACCCGTGACCCGGATGAGCACAGCGACGCGCAGCACCTTCAACGCATCGACTTCGAGCAGGCACGCGCCTGGACAAAAGCCGGACGGCTCGGCATGCATCCGTCCACGCTCGATCCCCTGATCGACGCCGGCATTCCGCTCCGTGTCCGGTGCACGCACCGCCCCGAGGCCCCGGGAACCCGAATCGCTCCAGCCCCGACTCTCGCTCAGGGGTGACCCTTCACTGATCCGCCGACACGATGACCTCTCATTCGTTCTCGACCTCCCGCTCCGCCGCCCCGTCGACATCCTCCCCCCCGATCCGCGTGTATGTAGCGGGCGTGGGGGACGTTGGGGCCGCCCTACTACGACAGATCGATGCTCGGGAGGAGAATGGGCAGGATCTCCGCCTCATTGGGGCCTGCACGTCGCGTCGGGCCGCATGGGTCGCTCCCGATCGTGGCCCGGAGGCCCTGCTCACCGGCCTGGAAGAGGCCGCGCCGCCCGACTGGCCGGCCATCGTGGATCGCCTCACGCAGGAGACACCGCGCCCGCTCGTCTTCGTGGACGCCACCGGCAGCCCCGACGTAGCGGCCCATTACGAGGTTCTCCTCCGGGGCGGAGTTCACGTCGTCACCCCGAGCAAGCTCGCCAATACCCGCTCGCAGTCCACGTTCGACCAGCTGCAGGCCGCGGCGGCGGAGGCGGGCGTGCAGTACCGCTACGAGACGACCGTCGGGGCGGGGCTGCCCGTGGTCCAGACCGTGCGGGACCTCGTCGCCACCGGCGACCGCGTTCACTCGATCCGTGGGGGCGTCTCCGGGACGCTTACCTTTCTGTTCAGCGCGCTGCGAGACGGGGCCTCCTTCAGCGAGGCCGTGCGGGCCGCCGTCGACCGGGGGTACGCCGAGCCCGATGTGCGCGACGACCTCTCCGGGACGGACGTGGCGCGGAAGTTTCTGATCCTGGCACGCACTGCCAGCTACGCCGTCGAACCCTCGGACGTGCAGGTCGAGTCGCTGGTGCCGGACCCACTGGCCGATCACTCTTACGACGCCTTTCTTGATCGTCTCTCTACGGTTGACCCGCACTGGCGGGAGCGGTCGACGGCCGCGGCGGTCGAGGACGCGGTCCTCCAGTACGTGGGCCACTTTTCGCCGGAGGGGATTGAGGTAGGGGTTGAGTCCGTGCCGGGCGATACGGCCTTCGGGCAACTGGGGGCGCAAGAGAATCTGTTCGAAATCACGACGGACCGGTACGCCGATGTCCCTCTCGTCGTGCGCGGACCGGGTGCGGGCCCATCCGTGACGGCCGCGGGGGTGCTAGCCGACGTGCTCACGGTGGCGCGGGAGGCCGGATCGTCGTTGCCCCCGACGTAGACGGGCCTCTGTGCAGGGAGCAGGCCGCAATCGGTTCGGATCCGCTGACCCTGATCGGCCCGCCGTGCGCCCTCGTTCTCCCACCGTCCGGCGATGCGCTACTTTTCGAGTTGGGACCCGAGTCGCGTGCACGTTCTCGTGGACCGGACCGACCGCTCACCTTCCCACGGCGACTACGCATCGGGGCCCGCGCGGTCTCCAGACGAAGGAGCCGCCGTCCCTGCCTCGTCGGGCGTGGTGCCAGGGGCCAAGACCCTGGACAGCTCGTCTTTCCGGATCGGTTTGCTGAGAAAGGCGTCCATTCCCGCCTCCAGGCAGCGCCTGCGGTCCTCCTCCGTGACGGAGGCGGTGAGGGCCACCACGTAGGGCTGTTCTCCGGACGGCACGTCGTCGCGGAGGCGCCGCGTCGCCTCCAGTCCGTCCAGCTCCGGCATCTGCACGTCCATCAAGACAACGTCGTAGGTCTGATCGTGGACGGCCGTCAAGGCGTCCGCCCCGTTGGGCACGGTGTGAACCTCATGCCCCATCTTCTCCAGCAACTGTGTCGCCATCTCCCGATTCACGGCATTGTCCTCCGCGAGGAGCACACGACGGGACCGAACCTCGGGGTCGGACTGGTCGCCGTCCTTACCTGAGGTGTCGTCCTCACGACCGTCCAGAAGCGCGGTCAGCGTGTCGTGGAGCCCCGACTGCTTGATCGGCTTGTGGAGCCGAGAGGTAGGGGCCGAGAGGTCGGATGCGGCGGCCCGCCCCACCCCGAGGAGAACGACCGGAAGATCCGTCCCGGATGCTCGTTCTCGAAGCTGAGACGCCAGGGCATGTCCGCTCATCTGGGGCAGTTTTTCGTCCACCACGGCCACCTCGTGGGGAATGCCCGTGTCCAACTGCTGGAGCGCCTCGTCCCCCGATGCGAAGACGCTCGCCTCCATGCCCCACGCCTCCGTCTGCTGCCGGAGGAGTGCACGGTTGGTGTCGTTGGGCGCAACGATGAGAACCTGCACTCCCTGCATGGCCGAAGACGACCCGGTGGGACCCACATTTCTGTCGGTCCGCTCGCCTTTCTCCACCTCAATCGTAAAATGGAATGTGGACCCTTCACCGACCGCACTCTCGACCCACATTTCTCCTCCCATTGCCTCTGTCAGTTGCTGGGAAATGGAGAGGCCGAGCCCGGTGCCCCCGTACTCTCGGCTCTTCGACGCGTCAACTTGACGGAACGACTCGAAGAGCCGGTCGCGCTCCTCTTCTGGGATGCCAATGCCGGTATCCTGCACACTGAAGTGGAGCTCGTACTTCCCCCTCGGCGTGGCGGGCGACGACGCCACCCGGACCCGGAGCGTGACCTCCCCTTTCTCGGTAAACTTGACCGCATTGGACAGCAGGTTGAGAAGAATTTGGTGAAGCCGAGTCCGGTCGCCGTGGATCACAGAAGGAACCGCCGGGTCGATCAGGTAGGTCAACTCGATGCCCTTTTCCGCTACCCGGGCGGCGAGTGGATCCAGTGCCTCCTCGACGCAGGTCTGCACGCGGATGGGATGCTCCTCCAACTCCGCCTCTCCGGCCTCCAGCTTCGAAAAGTTGAGGATGTCGTCGATGATCGAAAGGAGCGTGGTCCCGCTGCTCTGGATGGCGTCCACGAATTGTTGCTGCTCGGGCGTCAGTTCAGTGTCGGAGAGCAGGTCGGCGAAGCCGATGACCCCGTTCATCGGCGTGCGGATCTCGTGGCTCATGTTGGCCAGAAACTCGCCCTTGGCCTTCGAGGCCGCAAGCGCCTCCTCCTGGGCGTCCTTGAGCTCCTGGGTGCGCCGGGCGACCTGGTCCTCCAGTCGACGCTTCCGTGTCTCCAAGACACGGGTGCGCCAGCGAATGGCGCCGGCGACGAGCCCGATGAGGCCCAAGGCGCACAGGAGGTAGAACCACGTCGTCCGCCAGAATGGGGGCGTGATGGTGAAGGAATAGGCCTCCACTGGCCCCCAGACGTCATCGCTGTTGGCTGCTTTGACCTCGAAGGTGTACGAGCCGGGGGGAAGGTTGGAGTAGGTGGCCCGCTGCCGTTTGGTGGCCTTCGACCACCTCTCATCGAGCCCCTCTAGCCTATACTTGTACGTAACCCGCTCCGGAACGGTGTGGTTGATGCCGACGAAGCGGAAAATGAGGTGGTCCTTGTCGTACGGGAGCGACAGGCCGGTCGGGAGCTGTTCCCAAGGGGTGGTGCCGTCCGCGTATTGGCTCCAGTCCGGATCTTCGGGATAGAGCTGGAGGTCCGTCAGGTGGGTCTGGGGAGGGGCCGTCTGCCCCCGGTCCCGGGCGGGGTGGTAGCGCACGAGGCCCGTGCTCGTCCCGAACCAGAGCAGGCCGTTGTCGTCCTCGTAGGTCGCGTGCTCGGTCGCCACGCCTCCTCGCAGGTCGACGTCCTTGTCGTACGAGCGAATCGATACGCTCCCCGTCCGGTGGTACCTGTCCAGGTCAATCCGGTTGAAGCCTCCTTCATTCCCGACCCAGAGGTTGTTTTGCTGGTCGAGATGAAAGGCGACCGAGCTTGTGCCGTTGAGCCCATCCTCGGGGGTTATGTGTCGGAGCGAGTCTGCTCGTCCCTGCTGCGGGGGCGAGTGGACGGACACGCCGTGCTGAGTCCCGATCCACAGATGGCCTTCTGGGTCAACCTCTAGGCTCAGCACGGCCCCGAGCCCCGCGCTTTCAACGGCCGGAGTAGGGCGGAACGACTTTCCATCGAAGCGGCTCACGCCTCTGCCAGCCCATACCTGGCCTGTGCTGTCAATCGTGACGCTCCGGACCTGGTCGCTCGTCAGCCCGTCGGCGGTCGTGAAACGAGTAAAGCCGGAACCGTTGTAGCGCAGAAGTCCCCGCTCGGTGGTTGCGAACCAGAGCGTGCCGGAGGGGGCCTCCTGGATGGTGGTCACTGTTCCGATGGGGTCCCCCTCGACCCGATCGTACGAGGTGTAGGTGCGTCCGTCGTACCGAAAGAGCGTCGACCGGGCTGCGATCCAGAGGACATCGTTCTGCGCCCAATGGATTGAGATGAGTTCCTGCTGCAGTTGATTGTCGGGCCCCGGCACGTCGGTGAAGGTGGTGCCGTCGTAGCGGCTTAGTCCGTCGTGTGTCGCGATCCATAAGTCCCCATTCGGCCCCTCGTCGAGGCTCCAAGAGATGTCTGCCGCCAGGCCATCGGCCGTAGAAAAGTAGTCGAAGGGGGTATGCGGGTACTTGTGGAGGCCGTCCGAATCGGTGGTGACCCAGACATTTTGCTCCTGGTCCCTGAAAAGCCCCTGCACAGATACATCGTCGATGGCGGTAGACTGGAGCCGCCCGCTCTGCCAGCGATACAGACCGGTACGCGTTCCGAGCCAGGGGGCCCGCCCCGACGGGTCCAGGATGGAAAGCACATCTTGGTCCGATGTGCCGGGGAGCTTCTCGAAGCGGGAACCATCGCGCCGAAACAGTCCCTGCTTTGTCTCGACCCAGAGGCGACCGTTTGCAGGGGCGGCAAGCGTAGTGACAGACGCTGTGGTCTCACCGCCTGCGATGGACAGGGAGGTGAGTGTAGAATCGGTGTACCGGTACAGGCCACTGTCTGTCCCTACCCACAGCGTGTCGCCTCGGCTGGCGAGACTACCTGGGTAGAGGTTCTGGAGGCGGTCCGGGGCGAGAGCACGAAAGCCGTCTCCATCGTGGGCATATACGTTGTCGGTGGTGCCCACCCACACTGGCGTGCCGTCGTTCCCCCCAGTAATCGACTGAACGTCATTCTGGGCGAGCGTGCTGTTTTCCGCCGTGAACGTTGTCGTCTCCTGTCCATCGTAGCGTGCCAGTCCGCTCAGTGTCCCGACCCAGATCGCGCCCGTCGAATCGGTGTGGACGGCTGTGGTCAAGTTGCCCGGAAGGCCGTCTTCAATCGTGAAGCGCTTGAACTCGTGGCCGTCAAAGCGAGCTAGCCCCCCACCGTAGAGCCCCAGCCACAGGTATCCCCTCGGACCCTGAAGCCCATCCCATACCTGCATCTTCGGAAGGCCGTCCTCCGTCTCGAAAGTGGTGACGCGTTGACCCTGAGCAGTCGCCGGGCCCGAGAGCAGAACGAGGCCGAAAACGGCTGCACACGCCAGGAGGGCTCTGTAGGTCCTCAGCGGCAGTTGTCGATGCATTCGCACAAAGAACGTTTTTCGGTGCACGGCGAAGAGACATTCGCCGAAGATATTCTGGTGTGTTCTGCGTCCAAAATATGTATTGTCAACAAATACGAGACCAGACTGACTTCTTCGACGACGTCATTCGAAGATATTTCTGGAAAGAAAAATTTCAACCGTAAAACGCAGCAGGCCTGGGCTCCACCTCGACTGTAGGCGAAACAGAGCTGGATGCGAAACCGCGCAAGGTGACGCGGCAGATGTATGTACATGTGCACCATTCTTACCTGCACGTGGCAGATTTTGCGTCCCCAGAGGCCCGATTGTCATAGCGATAAGTTCCCGGGGCGCGCCCGTGGAAATCGATACGGTCCCTCCGGCGGTTGCCCTCGGCGAGACTCGTACCGGTGGTTGCATGAGACGCCGGGGGCCAAACAGCCAAGCCGGATCATAGATGCATACACAGGCCGAGGGGATGCTGGCGCCTACGACGACCCGTTGGGGACCGACCGAAGCACGCCCGACAGGTCGTCCTGCTGGATGGGCTTGCTGAGAAACGCATCCATCCCCGCTTCCTGACAGCGCTCACGATCCTGCTCCAGTACCGCCGCGGTCAGGGCCACCACGTACGGTTGCTCGTCCGCCGGCCAATCCGCACGGATGCGACGCGTGGCCTCCAGCCCGCCCATCTCCGGCATCTGCACGTCCATCAACACCACTTCGTAGCAGTGTTCGCGGAGGGCCGAGAGGGCCTCCTCTCCATTTTCGGCCGTTTCCACCTCATGGTTCATCGTTTTGAGGAGCTGTGTGGCCATCTTCCGATTTACCGTGTCATCCTCCACGAGAAGGATGTCCCGACGAGGGGCCTCGGTTTCCTCCCCAGATGAGGAGGCAGTGTCCCGGCCGAGGGCATCGAAAAGGGCGTTCTGCAGGCTTGACTGTTTGATTGGCTTGTGCATCCAGGCGACGCCCGCGTCCATTTGTCGTTGTGGGCGGTGTACCGAGCTGAGGACAACCACCGGAAGTGCGCCGAGCGCATCGCGAAGGTGCTCCGTGAGGGTGAGGCCGTCCATCTCCGGCATCTGCATGTCTAGGAGGGCTAGGTCGTACGAGGGGGCTGCCTCCTTCAGGTGCGCAAGCGCGTCCGGGCCGGAGGCAAAGGCCTCTGCGTCCAGCCCCCACCGGCGGGACAGTTGGAGCAGCAGGTCCCGGTTCGTCGCGGTGTCGTCCACGATCAGGGCACGTGTCCCTTCCAGCGATGGATAATCGTCCCGGACATCCGGGGCCGCCTCGGCAGGCCCCTCCGCGGCGTTCACCTCGATGGCGAACGCGAACGTTGATCCCTCGCCGACCTTGCTGTCCACCCAGATGTTTCCGTCCATCGCGTCGACGATTTGTTGGCAAATGGACAACCCCAGCCCCGTGCCGCCGTGCTCTCGGGTGGTGGAGGCGTCGGCCTGCGTGAACGAGTCGAACAGCTCCTCCTGCTCGTCTTGCGGAATGCCCATTCCGGTGTCCGACACCCGAAACTGCAATGCGTGTGCGATGCCGGAATCGGGGACAGTGGCCGGGGTGACCCGGACGGTGACCTCGCCCTCTTCGGTGAATTTTACGGCGTTGGAGAGTAGGTTGAGCAGGACCTGCCGGAGGCGGGTCTCATCGGTTTCAACCACGGGGGGCACCGCCTCATCGATCAGGTAGGTCATCTCCAGCCCCTTCTCCGCCGCCTTCGTGGACAGGGTGTCGAGCGCTTCCTCAATTACCGACCGGAGCCGGACGGGGCGCGCCTCGAGGTCGATCTCCCCGGCCTCCAGCTTCGAAAAGTCCAGGATGTCGTTGATGAGCGAGAGCAGGGCGGTGCCGCTGTTCTGAATGGCAGCAACGAATTCCTCCTGCTCGGCCGACAGGTCCGTACCGGCCAGCAGGTCGGCAAACCCGATGACCCCGTTCATCGGCGTGCGGATTTCGTGGCTCATGTTGGCCAGAAACCGGCTCTTGGCCCGTGCGGCGGAGAGGGCCTCCTGCCGAGCCGCACGCAGTTCTCTTTCCATCTCCTTGCGCTCTGTGATGTCGTAGGTGATGCCCACAATGCGGTGGACGTCGCCGTGGTCGCCCACGAGGGGCACCTTTGTGGTCAGAGCGACCCGCTCTTCCCCGGACGGGGGAACGATGGTCTCTTCCTGATCGATAATCGGTCTGCCCGTCTCGACGACCTCCTGCTCGTCGGCGTAGTACTCCGGGGCGTACTCATCAGGGTAGAAGTCAAAGTCGGTCCTGCCGGTCAGGTTGGACGGGGCATCGGCCCCCACCAGCTGTGCGGTGTACGCGTTCGCCACCACGAAGCGGCCGTCCGCGTCCTTCACGTAAATGGCCTGCGGGAGGTGGTCGATGAGGGTGCGCAGAATCTCCTCCCGTTCACGCAGGGCCTCGGTGCGGGCGCGCACCTTCTGGCGAAGCGTGACGCCCCAGGCCGTGGCGCCGAGCCCCAGCAGCACCAATACCGCAATGAGGCCGACGGTGTGCTCCCAGTTCCACCACGAGGCCGCCTGCACCACGGCCACGTCCGAGGCATCGCGGAGTGTCAACGAGAAAGACAGGGGCAAAATGGCTCCCCCCTTCTCGTCGAGCTCTACGTCGTAAATGCCGGAGATCCGAAGCTGGCTCCCGGGACGAATCGCGTCCAGGGAGGCGGGCATCGTGTTTCGACGGAGGATGGCATCAAACACATGGCGGCCTGCTCGCAGGGTGAGGATCTGGCGGTTTCCCAGAGAGGTGCGGTCCACCAACTCGGCCGTCAGCTGCACAAGGTGCTCGTCGTACGCGGCGTCGAGTGCATCCTCGGTGGACAACAACAGCGGGGCAGGGGGCGTCGTGGCCTCCCCTTTCTGGTACAGCGCATCCTCCAGGATGGGATGGTACGGCCCGGAGGTCGCGAACCCGGCGACGGATACCCGGTCGCCCACCTTGACAGCCGCACTGTCCTGCGTCCTCACGAGAACGGCGCCGGTCTCGTCTTGAAGGTGTAGCGTGCCATCGTCAGTACGGTGGGTGACGATGCCGTCAACCCGGGTTATTGATCGGGGTCTTCCGCCGGGGAGGAAGCGGAGAAGGGCCTCGATCGGGACCGCCGAGATGGAAAAGGGGTCGGGCGGACCGGGTGTGCGGACGTCGATGAATGACCAGCCGGGCACAAACATTTTCGTGCCCGCGAATTGGCCGCGGTCATTGAAGACCGTGCTCCACACTCCTTGGAGTTCCACCCGGGCCCCCACGATCTGATCTGGAAGGGAATCCTGGGCGAGATGAGGGGGGATTTGTGCCTCGAACTGATCGGGGCCCAGGTCCACTTTGACGAACATGCGCCCCCGGGTGCTTTTCCGGACGGCCCGGACCAGCCCCTGTACCTGCTGCCACTGGGCTTCTTCTTGGCCGGAGAGCAATCGCTGAAGGGGGGTAGAAGGAGCGTCCGGAAGTGCTCCCTCTCCGAGGAGGCGAATGTTTTCCGCCTCCACGATGGGGGCAAAGGCGCCTGCGCCACTCGTGCCGTCCAGGGCCACGCGCTGACCGGCCTTGAGGCGGCCCCACGCCACCGAATCCGTCTTTACAAAGATACCGGCCGTCTCGTCCTGTATGAATAAAAGTTTCCATGACGGATCGGCGTACGTGACGACGCCCTCGAGACGAACGGGGGCATCCTGGCGGGCCTCCTCACGCGGCAGCTCAAGAATGGAAGATGCCCGGGTGAGAAGAGGGGGCGTCCCAGCTGCTGTGTCCGCGGGCTGGGAGGCACCATCGAGGGAATGGACCACGGCGTTGCGGAGATATGCGGCGTCCGAACTCTCGGCACGAATCCCGATCACTTCGACCGAGTCGCCCACCCCGACCGACGGGGGCGCTCGCGGCTGGACCTGAATCTGCCCCGTCGAGTCCCGCAGCTGTAAGACCGCCCCGGCGGTCTTAGCGGCAATGACGCCCCGCGTCCGTACCATAGGACCGGATGGGGGCTGGATAGTCTGTGCGGCGCGAACCGACGTCAAGGGCTTGGTTCGCGGGCTCCGCTTCACCTCAACGTAGTCCAGGGAGGAGAGCTGGAGCTGGACCCCGCGGACTTGTTCGGCCGCCGGATCCCACTCGGCCCCGACGGCGCCACGCACTCGAATGCGGGCCCCAAGGAGAGACGCAAAGCTGGAATCCACGGACGAGAGTACCTGTGCGGGGATCCGATCAGTCTCGTCTTCTAGCGTGAGCGCAAGCCGACCGGACTGCCGTTCTATCGACCGAACGACTCCTTCCGTCGAAATCCAGTCCCCGCTGTGCTGGGCCAGTGTGATGGTGCTGAGAGAGCGGGGGGCAGGAGAGGGCAGCGAGTCCGGACTTGTAGCCTCAATGTGGAGGGAGTCGATGCTGGAGCCCGGAGTCCCCACCACGCCCGTGAGTTGAACCCGGTGGCCCACGGGGGGCACCGCCTGCCGCGGATTAAGTGCAAGCCCTCCCGTCTCGTCCTGCACGAAGAGGCGTCCCCGAGACGAGTCCGAATACGTGACAATTCCGTCCAGTGTGACCGGCTCTCCGTAGAGCGTCTCGTCTTCCGCCGCGGTCTCGACCGCACTTGCCGAGGTAAGAGTGCGAGGGGGCGAGTCGGACTGACACCCTAGGGCAACGAAACCTGTGACGAGCAGGCCGACCCAGCCATATGTGGAAAATGCTTGAGCAAGCACGACGGCACGAGAGTTGGAAGGGTGTTATTGGCGGTGCCGACCAGACCGGCAGACAGCATACAAAAGTGTCCCAGATGCGAAGGGCCACGACACAATGGCGCGATGTCCCCTGGGGGGCCCGAGACACTACCAGACAAGTGTGGAACTATGAAAAATCAGATACAAAAATCGTGCGAGAACCGTCTAAAGGTGCGGCCTGGCCCGCGACTTCTACAAAAAGAAAAGATCGACCGAAACGAGGCACTCCGTCCTCGGAGCCATTTCCGGGGACCCGAGCGTGCCCTCCGGTCGTCCCTGGGTGGGAGCGGCGGTGCAGAGAAGCAGGGACACGAAAAAAGCCCCCTGCTCGGGAGGGAGCAGGGGGCGTCGAAGGAGACAAGAAACCGGCACGGCCTTGAGAACGACCAGGCCACTCAGCCAAGAGCGATCACGCCTTCGTGGATGCCTGAGACGTGGCGGCGCGGCGCTTCAGGGCCGAGAGCCAGCGTGTAATGTCGATGTCCTTGGGGCAGGCCTCGTTGCAGTTGAAGATGGTGTAGCACTTCCAAAGGCCGTCAGGAGAGTCGACCACGTCGAGGCGCTCCTCCGCCCCGTCGTCGCGACTGTCGAAGGTGTAGCGGTATGCCTTCAACATCGCCGCGGGACCAAGATAGTCGGGGTCGGCCCAGGTGGAGGGGCAGGCGTGCGTACAGGCCCCGCACATGATGCACTTCGTGGCGTCCTCGATCATGGCGTGCTCCTCCGGGCTCTGCTCCCGCTCGCGTTCCGGGGCCGGTCCGTCGGTGATGAGCCAGGGCTTGACCTCCCGGTACTTTTCAAAGAAGCGGCTCTGGTCGATGATGAGGTCCTTGACCACCGGGGCGGAGGGAAGCGGGGCGTACGTGATCGTGTCGCCGTCCTCCTCCACCAAGTCCTGCACCAGCACCGAGCAGGCGAGCTTGTTCTCCCCATTGATCTGCATGGCGTCGGACCCGCAGATGCCGTGCGCGCAGCTCTTGCGCAGCGAGAGGGTGCCGTCGATGTGCCACTTTACGTGGAGCAGGAGCGACAGGGCACTGTCGAGCGGATCGGCCGGCACCTCGTACGCCTCCCAGTGCGGCTCGTCGTCCTCTTCGGGGTTGTATCGCTTAATTTCAAGATTGAGCTGCATCTCAGCCATAAGTCCAAAAAACGCTGTGCGTGTGTGGAGACATCTGCGGAGACAGGGTGCGGGGCCGGATCGGCCGGGCCCGCCTTTGAGTCAGGCGCCCTAGTAACTGCGCTCCTTCGGCTCAAACCGGGTGATGACGACGTCTTTGTCGTCGAACTCGTAGTTGCCGTTGCCGTCGCTATGGAAGAGCGTGTGCTTGAGCCAGTCTTCGTCGTTGCGCTCCTCGTAGTCCTCGCGGGAATGGGCCCCTCGGCTCTCCGTGCGGTGACGGGAGCCGGCGGCGATGGCCTCGGCGTAATCGACCATGAAGCCGACCTCCACCGCGTCCATCAGGTCGGTGTTGAACCGCTTGCTCTTGTCGTCCACGACGACGTTCTTCGCCCGCTTCCGAAGGCCCTGCAGGTCGTTGAGGGCCGTAGAGAGCGTATCGTCGTTGCGGAAGACGGACACGTTCTCCATCATCGTCTCCTGCAGTTCGCTCCGCACGTTGACGATGGGTTCGCCTTCGTCGCGGGTGTTAGAGAGCAGGTCGTCGAGCATGTTGCGCGTGTCCTCCTCTGGCTTATCGGGCAGCGGAGCGTAGTCCTTGCCCTGACGCACCTGCTTGGCCATCTCAATGCCGGTGCGCCGCCCCATCACCACAAGCTCCAAGAGGGCGTTGGTGCCGAGGCGGTTGGCGCCGTGGATGCTTACGCAGGCACACTCGCCCACTGCGTAGAGGCCCGGCACGTACTCGCCCCGCTCGCCTACCTCCACATGCCCGTCCTCGTTGGCCGGGATCCCGCCCATCGCGTAGTGGCAGGTGGGCACCACCGGAATGGGCTCCTCCTTCGGGTCTACGCCCATGTAAGTGCGCGAGAACTCCGTGACCTCCGGCAGCTTGTTGTCGAGGATTGCGTTGTCGAGGTGGGTAAGGTCGAGGTGCACGTAGTTCTCTCCCTGCACGCCCCGCCCTTCCCGGATCTCCTGATAGATGCACTGGCTCACAAGGTCGCGGGGCGCGAGGTCCTTCACCGTCGGGGCGTAGCGCTCCATGAAGCGCTCCCCTTCGCTGTTGCGCAGGATGCCGCCCTCTCCGCGCGCGCCCTCCGTAATGAGAATCCCAAGGCGGTAGAGACCGGTCGGATGGAACTGCACAAACTCCATGTCCTCCAGCGGGATGCCGTTGCGCAGCATGATCCCCATGCCGTCGCCTGTGCCGGCATGTGCGTTGGAGGTGGTCTCGAAGGCACGGCCGTAGCCGCCGGTCGCGAAGCACACCTGCTTGGCGTGGAAGGTGTGGATTTCGCCGGTGAGGATCTCGTATGCCACCACGCCGGCGCACTCTCCGTCCTCCGTCATGATGAGGTCCAGCACCTGGAACTCATCGTAGAACCGGACGCCCTGCTTCGTGCACTGGTCGTAGAGCGTGTGCAGGATCGTGTGGCCGGTGCGGTCGGCGGCGTGGCAGGAGCGCTTGACGGGCGCCTCGCCGAAGTTGCGGGTGTGGCCCCCGAACCGCCGTTGCGAGATCTTGCCCTTCTCGTTGCGGCTGAAGGGCACCCCGTAGTGCTCGAGCTCCACGATCGTGCGGGGGGCGTCCTTGCAGAGCGCCTCGATGGCGTCCTGGTCCCCCACGTAGTCGCTGCCCTTCACCGTGTCGAAGGCATGCCACAGCCAGTGGTCCTCCTCCTCGTTGCCGAGGGCCGCGGCGATGCCGCCCTGCGCCGCCCCGGTGTGGGAGCGGAGGGGGTGCAGCTTCGAGACAACCCCCACGTCGGCCCCGCCCTCGCGGGCATAGAGAGCCGCCATCAGGCCAGATCCGCCCGCTCCAACAACGACGACGTCGTGCTCAAAATTCATGGTTCGTGGTGTGTGATGCGTAATGCATGATGAATGACACGTAGGACGTAGGAAGAATCCCGCTACAGGCTGTCGCCCTTGCGTCTCACGATGGACGTGTCGTGTCTGGTGGGGCAAATCAGCCTCATTCCACCCCATTCTCGTCTCTTGGTGGCGCGTCACCACCCGGCGGTGAGCACCGAGTAGGTTCCAATGATGAGCAGCCCCAGGGCCACCGTCCATGACAGAGACTTGGCAATCAGTCGCCCCATGGGGTCACGGATGTAGTCGGTCATCACGTTGTTCAGGCCGTAGAAGCCGTGGTGGAGGGCCACAACCAGAAAGAGGATGTTGAACCCCTTCCACAGCACCGCGTAGACCGGATCGGCCAGCCGCTGCATCACCACCTGGTACGGAGTGGCCTCGGCGTCCGGGCCGAAGCGGGCCTCCACGCCCTCCTTCGCCTCCTCCGGGTAGTCCGGCATCTCATTCTTCTCCGTCACGACCTCGTGGGTCACCGAAGCGGCCTGGTGATCGTAGTGCTGCACCCAGAAGTGGGTGATCAGCATGAAGATGAGGAAGGTGCCGGTGATGCGGTGCAGGAACCAGTTTAGGGCGTTGGTCTGAGCCATGGCAAACGGGGGCCTGAGGGTGAGCCGGTGGGATGAGAAGGCGGGCCGGGGACGCTAGAGGAACAGCGTCGGCATCGATCCGGGCCCGAGGAGCCACTCGCCGAGTGCGTAAATCGACGGCCAGCCGCCCACGGCAATGATGACGGCCGTGACGGCCCCCAGCGTCCAGAACAGTTTCTTTTGCTTCGGGCTCCACCCCAGGAAGTCGATGAGCACAAGGCGAAGGCCATTCATCGCGTGGTAGGCCACCGCCACCAGGAGGGCAAACTCACCCACCTTGAAGATGGGGCTGTGGTACTTCGCAATGAGCGCGTTGAAGGTCTCCGGGTCCGTCAGCGCGGTCAGGCCCCAGATGTGGACGATGAGGTACACGACCAGTCCCACGCCGGTCAGGCGGTGCATCATCCAGGCAAACATGCCGGTCCGGATGCGATAGGACTGGAACCGACTTTCCTGCTCGGCGGTCGCGTCCGTCTCCTGGGTCGCCGAGGGGCGTTCTTTGGTGTCAACGGCCATGGGCCTGATGGGGATTGTGACGTGGCAAAACAGCCGGGGTGAACGGGTGCCCGTGGCGGGTCTCGTACGTCCCCCGCATGGAAGCACCCGTGGTAAGAGTCAGAATGGAGGGGGAGAGGCAGAGGTTTCGGAAACCGAAGATTTCCCCCGTCCCCGAACAGTCCCTACCGCTCCTCGATGGGCGCCACAGTCCGGTCGCGGGCCCCCACGTACTGGGCGCGTGGACGGATCAGGCGGTTGTCAGCCCACTGCTCCAGAAGGTGGGCGGTCCAGCCGGCCGTGCGGCTCAGCGCAAAGATGGTCGTGAAGAGGTCGGGATCGAGCCCGAGCTGGTAGTAGGTGGGGCCACTGAAGAAGTCGACGTTGGGGTCGATGCCCGTCTCCTCCTCCATCGTTTCGTGGATCTTCGTGGTGTACTCGTACCACTTCATGTCGCCGGCCTCTTCGCTGAGTTCCTTCACCATGGTGCGAAGAATGGCGGCGCGAGGGTCCATGGTGTTGTACACGCGGTGGCCAAAGCCCATGACGCGCTCGTCGGCCTCGAGGCGGTCTCGAACGTACGGCGCCGGGTCCGCGCCCTTCTCGTCGATGTCGAGGAGCATGCGCATGACCTCCTGGTTGGCCCCGCCGTGCAGCCGCCCCTTGAGGGCGCCGATCGACCCGGAAACCGCGGAATACATGTCCGAGAGGGTCGACCCGATGACGCGGCTGGTAAAGGTGGAGGCGTTCAGGCCGTGGTCGGCGTGTAGCACGAGGCACACGTCAAAGGTTTCTTCGGCGGCCGTACCGGGCTTCTCGCCGTTCAGCATGTAAAGGAAATTGTGCGCCATCGACCCGTGGTCGAGCGGGGCGACCGGCTCCTCTCCCTTCCGAAGGCGGTCGAACGCCGCGATGATCGTCGGAATCTGGGCGAGGATGCGGTCGGCCTTGCGGTGGTTGGCGGCCTCCCCCATCGTGTCGGCCTCCTCGTCGTAGAGGGCGAGGGCAGACACCGCTGTGCGGAGGACCGCCATGGGGTGGGCGTCCGCGGGCGTCTCGCGCAGGAGGTTCAGGATGGGCGCGGGGAGGGCCCGCTCGCTGCGCAGGTGAGACGAGAAGTCGTCGAGTTCGGTCTGGGTCGGAAGTTCGCCGTGGCGGAGCAAGTACACGACCTCCTCGAACGAGGCATGCTCGGCGAGGTCGTGGATGTCGTAGCCGCGATAGATGAGTTGGCCCTTGTCCCCATCAATTGAGGACAGCTCCGATTCGAGAGCGATGACGCCTTCGAGCCCCCGAGCCTTGATGGGAGCCTCGTCAGTTGTCAACTCCGTTACAGATTCTTGGTCAGCCATATCGAGTGTCGTATGTGTTGAGAGCCGAAGTGGAAGGGAGACAGCGTGGCCGTTACGGCCGGAGGGACGTGGACGCAGACGGGCAAGGGCGCTGGGAAGCAGGACGCAGGAGAGCGGGGCGGAAGTACCCCGCCTCGCGATCTCTCGTGGGGGCGCTTCTGCAAAAAGCCCCAAAGGTGCCGTCGGCGCAGGGTTCTTCCCACTGCAGAGCAACGTTTGGAGTTGTCCCATTATACAAACGACGGCGCGATGGCCCCACGAATTTTGATTTAAGGGAGGTCCTGGGGCTCCATCAGTTGCCTCATGCCCTCCTGGGGATCATTCGAGCCGGAAAGACAATACTCTTAGGTGACATTCGGCATTCACGGGAAGCGTTCCCGGGGGTGTCAAGGGATGCATCCATGCACGCGAGCAGTCGGAAACACACAACAGAAAACGGCATGGCTCGCGGGGCGAGCCGAGGTACGATGACGCGCGGGCCGGACGCTCTGCACAGCAGAGTCGCGGTCTACGCCCCGTCGCGGCCTCCGTTCGGCTCCGCCTGCTGGCCCGCATCCCATTCCATTTGGCTGTGTCCTGACGCCGGGAGACAGCCCCGTTCGAACCCATTGCTCACGAGTCAATCCGTGCCCGAGCACTCGGTGCCGGTTCAGGGTTTGTTGGGCGCCGCACGGCGGTGCCCCGCAGCCAGTCGTGGCATCACGCCTGGACGACCCTGGTGGCAGTTCCGCTTGGTCCCTTCGCCGTTGTTCCGTTTGTACTGATGTTGCGAAGTTCCCGTTGGGCCCACACCCGCCAGCCGGCACAGGGGCAGGCACACCCCGACCCCACATATGTCCAAAGAAATTGTCTTCAACGTCGGCAAGGAGCAGACGCGCATCGCCATCGTCGAAGATGGCAAGCCCGTCGAGCTCTACATTGAAAATGCCGAGCACAAGCGTACGATCGGCAACCTGTACCTGGGGCAGATCCGAAAGGTGATGCCCAGCATTCAGGCGGCCTTCGTCGACATCGGACAGGAACAGGACGCCTTCCTCCACTTCTCGGACCTGTCCGACAACCTGCCGTATCTGCTCGACTTCCTCGGGCTCGAAAAGCCGAAGGTGGAGGCGATCGACGTGCCTACGGGCAAAAAAGACTGGGACAAGCGCCCGTCCGACATCCTCAATCGCAGGCAGACGATCCTCGTCCAGGTCACCAAGGAGCCCATCTCGAACAAGGGCAGCCGCATCTCCACGGACATCTCGCTTGCGGGGCGCTTCCTGGTGCTAGTGCCCCTCCAGAACTACGTTGCCGTCTCGCGCAAGATTACCGACGACGAAGAGCGCCGCCGTCTTGAGTCCCTGGCCAGCAGCCTCGTCCCCGACGGCGTGGGAGTCATCGTGCGCACCGTTGCCCAGGACCGCGACGCCAAGTCGCTGGACAAGGACATGAAGCTGCTGATGGAACGGTGGCGCCGCGTGGAGAAGCGGCTCAAAGACAAGCCGAGCCCCCCGGAGCTTGTGCACGAAGACGTGGACATGGCCTCCTCCATTGTGCGGGACGAGTTCTCGGAGGAGTACGATCGCATCCTGGTGGACCACGAGGGACTGCACAGCAGCATCCAGAGCTACGTGCGGGCTGTGGGGCCGCAGTTGGTCGACCGTGTGGAGCTGTACAAAGGCAACCAGCCGGTCTTCGAGTCGGTGGGCATCCAGCACGGGGCCGATCGCGCGTTCAAGGACCGCGTGGAGCTGCCCTCCGGGGGCTACCTCTTTATCGAGAAGACCGAGGCGATGCATGTGGTCGACGTCAACTCGGGGCGCTCCGGGAAGGGCAAATCGCAGGCCGAAAACTCGCTCAACGTCAACCTGGAGGCCGCCCGCGTGATTGCGCGGCAGATTCGGCTCCGCGACCTGGGGGGCATTATCGTCGTCGACTTTATCGACCTGCGCGGCGAGAAGGACAAGAAAAAAGTCTACGACGAGGTCAAGAAGGGCTTCGAAGAAGACCGGGCGGTGACGAAGGTGCTGCCGATGAGCGACTTCGGCCTCGTCGAGATCACCCGCCAGCGGCTCCGCCCCAGTATCACGACGACCTTCTCGTCGGCCAACGGGACGCCGTCCGACGATGGCGGCGGTGACGGGGCCGACCCCAAAGAGCTTCGCCAGGCCGAGCGTAAAATTCAAAGCCTGGAGAAGGAGGTGAAGAAGCGCGAGCGTGAGGTGAAGCGCCTGAAGGAAGAGGACGATACGCCGGACGAAGAGGTGACGGCCCTGCGGCAGAAAATTCAGGCGCTCGAAGACAAGCTTGAAGCGGCCCGGGCCCAGCAGGTGGCGGAGAGCGCAGAGTCTCGTCCGTCCCCCGCGGAGGAATCCACCGCGTCGGCAGGGGACGACGCTGTCCCCGAGGACCTTGTCGAAGACATCGAGCAGTGGCTCGTGGCACACAGCGATGCCCACCGTGCCGTGACGCTCCAGGTGCATCCATTCGTCGCGGCGTTCCTGCGGCGCCCCGTGCCCACGTACACGACCCGCTGGTTCATGGACCACCTGGTGCGGGTCCACGTCGAGGAGGACGCAGAGGTCCCGCCGCACACCTTCCGGGCGACGGACAAGTCCGGCGACCCCCTGCCGGAATCGCCATAGCGGAGGCTGGCAATGGCGAAACAACTGGGGGGCGGCCTGGGATGAAGTGGCGTGCGTTTTTGTTGGAGTGTGACTGTGCGGTATGGACACTGCTACGATCATCGACGAGTTGGAAGGGGTTGCGGGCCGGCTGGGGATCGAGGTGCGGGCCGAGCCCGGCAACTTCCGCGGGGGGCGCTGTGTCGTGGAGGGGGAGGAAGTGATTATGCTCAACACGAACGACTTGCCCGAGACGCAACTGGTGGTGTTGGCCGAGGCCCTGCGGGACGCCCCGCTCGATACCATCTACTTAAAGCCGGCGGTGCGGCGGGCCCTCGAAGAGGCCTGGACGGAGGAGGTGTCGGCGGAGGCTCCACATGACGACTAGCCCCAGCGTGTCCACAGACGTTTCGCCGGCCGACCGCCACGCCCATACGCCTCCGGTCACTGCCACCCTGCTGGGGACAGGAACCTCCACCGGGGTGCCCGTCATCGGGTGCGATTGTGAGGTGTGCACCTCCACTGATCCCCGCGACACGCGCACCCGCTGCGCCTGCTACGTAGAGGTGGGCGACATGGGCCTCCTGATCGATACGGGCCCGGACTTCCGGGCGCAGGCGCTCCGCGAGGACATCGACCGCATCGACGCGGTCTGCTACACCCACCACCACTTCGATCACGTCGTGGGGCTCGACGACCTGCGTCCCTTCTTCCGGGACAACCGGCGGGTGATGCCGTGCTACGCCCACACCGACACCGCCGCGGTGCTTCGGGGCAATTACGACTACGTCTTCGGCGTGGACCCGTACCCCGGCGCCGCGAACGTGGAGTTGGAGGTCGTGGACGGCCCGTTCCGCGTGCCGAGCCGCGCCGCCGACGACACCGCGGTCCCCGTCGATCCCATCTTGTTGAAGCACGGCGACGTGCCGGTGCATGGCTATCGCCTGGGCCGCTTTGCGTACCTGACGGACGCGAGTGCCATCCCGGAGGCCAGCTACGGGCAGCTGCAGGGCATCGACACGCTCGTCCTGGACGGCCTTCGCCCCCGGCCGCACCCGACCCACTTCTCGTTCGACGAGGCCGTGGCCGCCGCCCGCCGCATCGGGGCGCGCCGGACGTACCTCGTCCATATGACCCACGACGTGCGCCACGCCGAGGCAGAGGCGGCCCTGCCCGACGACATCCACCTCGCCCACGACGGGCTGACCCTAGAGGTGCCGGCCTACGATTCTGCTGGGCAAGACGAACGGTGAATCTTTCCGCCCGGTCGGCAATTGATTGGGGAGAGTTTTATCCATCACGACCTGTTGCGCTCCGTGCCCCTCCTCGTCCTCAACGGCCCCAACCTGAACCTGCTCGGCACCCGCGAGCCGGAGACCTATGGCACCACGACGCTTGCCGACATTCAGTCCGATCTCACCGAGTCGTTTCCCGAGGTCACGCTCCGCTTCGCGCAGGAGAACAGCGAAGGCGCGCTCATTGACCATCTGCACGCCGCGCACGAGGACGAAGTTGACGGTGTGGTCTTCAATCCGGGCGGGTACACCCATACGTCCGTCGCCCTGCGCGACGCGGTCGCCGCGATCGAGCCACCGGTGGTGGAGGTGCACCTTTCGAACGTCCATGCCCGAGAGGACTTCCGGCGCACGTCACGGATCGCCCCGGCCTGCGTGGGGCAGATGAGCGGCTTTGGGGCGGACGGGTATCGGCTGGCGGTGGGGTACTTCGTGGGCCGTGAAGCGTGATGTATAGAGAGCGGTGCGCAGCGCGTACTCCAGATTGTGCGGACGGAGCCAGTTTTGGTAAGAGCTTTTGCCTGAGGGGGTGAAGAAGAGAGAGGGTGTCCACTTCCGCAGGGAGCGTTTTTCCAACCGCTTCGTTCGTCGTTAGACAGTTGCATTTCGTTCCTGACCAGATGGCGGGCTACAAGGGTCACATTGCGGGCGCGACGGTTTTCGGGGGCGGGTACCTGGCGGCCCTCGGGTACGCGTTTTCCGTCGACGCGGCCTACCGACAATTTACAGCGCTGGAGCAGGTGGGATACCCCCTTGCGCTCCTGGCGCTGGCGCTCCTGTTTGGCCTCTGGCCCGACGTGGACACCGACTCAAAAGGACAGGAGATCTTCTACTCGATCTTCTTCGCCGTGGACCTGTTCCTGGTGGTCACGGAGCAGTTTCGAGCGGCGGCCTACCTGGGGCTCGTGGCGGTGCTGCTGGTGCTTAGCACCCATCGGGGGTGGACGCACACCTGGTGGGCGATGGTGCTGGTGCCGTCGCCGTTGCTCATCCTGCCGTACCTGCACGTGCCGGGGCGCCCCCTCGTGGGGCTGCCGTTCTACGGGGCGGCGGTGGTGGGGTATCTGAGCCACCTCGTCGTGGATCGGCTGTGGTAGAACAAACACACGAAGGCACGGGATGAGTGACGAGTCGGAGACAGCGTCGGCGGTGGAGGAGGCGCCGGAGTCGGGCGAGGAAAGTGCGGCTGGGTCCGTGGCCGGCGGCATTTTCCTGAGCCGGATTCTCGGGCTGCTGCGGGAGCGGACGGTGGCCTATTTCTTTGGGGTCGGGGCCCACGCGGATGTCCTCCAAGTGGCCTTCAAGTCGCCCAACCTGCTGCAGAACCTGCTGGGGGAGGGCACGATCTCGGCGGCCTTCATCCCCATCTACAGCCGCCTCATCGACGAGGAGCGGCCGGAAGCGGCAGGGCGCTTTGCCGGGGCCATCTTTGGATTGCTCCTGGCCGCGGCGGCGGGCGTAGCGCTGCTCGGCGTGGTGTTCGCGGAGCCGATCGTAACGGTGTTGGCGCCGGGCTTTCTGGACGACGCGGCGCAGGTGGCCGCGGGCACGCTGTCGCTCAACCGGTTCGACCTCGCGGTGCGGGCGGTGCGCATTATCTTTCCGATGGCCGGGGTGCTCGTGCTCTCGGCGTGGGCATTAGGAGTGCTTAACAGCCACCGGCAGTTCTTCGTCCCGTACGTGGCCCCGGCGCTGTGGAATGTGGCCATCATCGCCACCCTCTTCGGCGGCGGGTACATGCTGGCGGGCATGCCCGGCGTGCCGGGCGCCCTGTCGAGCGATGCCCTCACGCGCCTGCTGCTCGTTGCCTGTGTGGGCGCCTTCGGGGGTGGGCTTCTTCAGTTCGGGGTGCAGCTGCCGTTCGTGGTGCGACAGATGAAGGGCTTCTCGTTCTCGCTGTCGATCCGCGTGGAGGGGGTGCGCGAGGCGTTGAGCGCGTTTGGGCCGGTGGTGGCCAGCCGCGGGGTGGCGCAGCTCTCGGCGTACCTCGATCTCTTCCTGGCGTCGTGGCTGGCGGTGGGGGCCCTCAGTGCGCTCCGCTACGCCCAGCTGCTGTATATGCTGCCGATTAGCCTCTTCGGGATGTCGGTGGCCGCCTCGGAGCTGCCGGAGCTCTCGCGCCTAACGCAGGAAAAGGCGGCGGCCTTCTCGGCGCGCCTGCGTCGCTCACTGCGGCAGATTGCGTTCCTCACGGTGCCCACGGTGGTGGGCTACCTTGTGTTCGGCGTGCTGCTGGTGGGGGCGCTCTTCCGGACCGGGCAGTTTCAGGCCGGGAGCACATGGCTCGTCGCGATCGTGCTCGGCGGATACAGCCTCGGCATCCTGGCGACCACGCTGTCGCGCCTCCTCCAAAACGCGTTCTACGCGATTGGCGACACCACGACGCCGGCCTGGATCGCCGTCCTGCGCGTCACGGTCTCCACGATCGTGGCGGTGCCGGCCATGTTTTGGCTCGACACGATTCCGCTCGCGGCCGTCGTCGGGCCGCTCCCAGGCGACGAGCTGTTCCTGGGGGCGCTCGGGCTCAGCCTAGGGGCAACAGTCGGGGCATGGGTCGAGGTGGCGGCGCTGCGGCATTGGCTCCAGGGACCGCTCCCCGACGCCCGCATTCCGTGGGGAAACGCCGGGCGCATGCTGGGCCTCGCGCTCGTGTCGCTTGGGCCGGGGGCGGCTGTGTGGGGGCTTCTCCCGAACTGGCATGTGCTCGTTGTGGCGCCGATCGTCGTGGCGGCGTACGCGGCCGTCTACCTCGGGGCGGCCTGGGGCCTCGGCGTCGGTGCAATCGAGGCCTGGACGCGGCGGTTCTTCGGGTAACGTCGAGGGGAGCGGGACAGAAGGGCAAAGATGGCCGCAGATTTGCGGGGTGTGAACCACGCGCCTGGGGCATCAGTAGCACCCTGCTCAGTAGCGCGTAGCGCGATGTTTTCGGCCAACTTGTCTTCTTTTCGTTCGATGCCTGATTCCGACGAGGTCGACCTCGGCCCCGGTACGTTGCTCATCTCGGCCCCGATGATGCAGGATCCGAACTTCCGCCGGTCCGTGGTGCTTCTCTGTGAGCACAACGATCGGGAGGGCACCTTCGGGCTCATCCTGAACCGCGAGCTCGATGTCCAGCTCGGCGACGTGCTCGACGAGTACGTCACCTACGACCCGCCGCTGTACATGGGGGGGCCCGTTCAGCGCGAAACGCTGCACTACCTGCACACACGGGAGGACATTCCGGGCGGCGTGGCGCTGCCCGGCGACATGACGTGGGGCGGCGACTTCGAGGCCGTTCAGCAGCTTGCCAAGGGCGGGGACGCCGCGCCCGAGAACCTGCGGTTTTTCCTCGGCTACGCGGGGTGGGGGCCCGGCCAGCTCGAGGGAGAGCTTGGCGAGGAGGCCTGGATTCCGGCGCCCGGCGCCGCCGAGTTCGTCTTTGACACCAATCCCGATCAGCTCTGGCGCACCATTCTGCGGCAGATGGGTGGCGAGTACGCCGTTCTCGCCAACTTTCCCGACGACCCCCGCATGAACTGAGGCGCGGACTGAAGGAATGAATCGGCTCTTGACGGGCCGGAGATTACGGGGTGGAATCCTTCGTGCCGCAGCACGCATACGTTATAGCAGCATGGCTGGACTGTCCACCTTGCTCTGACGCAGCACTCCCTCACGACGCAACACGCCCATGCCTGGTACCCCTGAGAACACGAAGAAAGAGAACGAGCGGGACCTCAATTTCTGGGAGAGCCTCTACCTTCCGGAGCTGTTCAAGGGGCTCGGCTACTCGTTCGACCGGATGGCCAACGAACCGACCTACACGTTCGAGTACCCGGAGGAGCAGTGGTACCCGCCGGACAGCTACCGCGGGCGGCCGGTGCTCGTGGAGGAGGACGATCGGCCGCGGTGCGTCTCCTGCAACCTGTGTGCCCGGGCCTGCCCGCCGCTCGCCATCTCCATGCAGTCGAAGGAGGTGAACAACGTGAAGGAGCGGGAGCCGGAGTGGTTTGAAATCAACATGCTCCGCTGCATCTACTGTGGCTTCTGCGAGGAGGTGTGCCCGGAGGAGGCGATCGTCATGTCGAAGGAGCACGACCTCACGTTCCAGAGCCGTGACGAGGCCGTCTTTGACCTCGAAGACCTGCTGCGGCCGAGCGAGCAGATGCAGGACCGCCTCGAGTACCTGGATCAGTACAAGAACAAGCAGTTTGGGCAGCAGTGGGACTTTAAGAAGGAGAACAACCTCCACAGCGTGAAGGACCAGCACTTCCTGGACTGGCTGGCCGAGGAGGGCATGGACGACCTGGATACCACTCACCAGCGTGAGGACCGTATGGCTACGGAGGGCGATCAAGGCTGGGGCGCCGACCGGCAGGGCCCGCCGGAGACCAAGCACGCCGCGGAGTAGGCGCGGGCCGGCTGGACAGGCGGCAACTGTGAAGCCGGAACGGTCGTCACGGTCGGGGTGGAACAGATGCCCTCCCCTCACCACTCCTTCCCCTTTCCACACGGAGATCCCCCACACGCAGATGGAAGAGACCATTAACATTGCTGAGGCACGGGCCGAGGATCCTGAGGCCCTGCGAGAGGCCCTGGTGGACCAGTTTCGGTACCTCGTCGACGAGATTACGGCACTCCGGACGGTGGCGGGGGGGCTGCCCGATGAGATTCTCGGCGGGCGCCCTGAGCCCGACGCCCTTACGATGAAGGAGCTGTACGGCGCCATCGCTACGCTCGACGCAGAGGTGCGTCGGACGCGGGTCGACCGGATTGTTGATGAGGAGGAGCCGGTCCTGGCGCCAGTTGACATTGACGCGGAGGTGTACGACGCGGACTGGAATGAACGTGCCATCGACGACATTCTGCAGGAGGTAAAGGCGGCCCGGCGCGCCCTCACCGAACGGCTGGACGAGTTGCCCCTCGACGCCTGGCACCGCGCCGCCACGCTGGGGGATGAGACGCTCACCCTCTTCGGGCTGGTCCACCGCATGACGAAGGACGACTTCCAGCGGCTTCGTGACCTGGGCTACCGTCTGCACGGGGCTCATCTCTCCGAGGACGACGAGCCCCTGCCGACCTAGCAAGCGCGACCCTCGAACGGGGCGCGCCGAGGGGAGGCGCACGAGCGTTTTCATTCGTAATCCGGCAGTCGACCCTCGCCAATGGCAAAAGACACGGGCCCGTCCTACGATGATCTGGCCACGGCCTTTCGGCACCAAAACTTCGACCCCCTCTACTTCTTCTTCGGAGAGGAGACGTTCCTGATCGACGAGCTGCAGGAACTGCTCATCAGCGAGGCGCTCGCGCCGAGCCAGCACGACTTCAACCTCGACGTGGTGTACGGGTCGGAGACCGAGGCCTCGGAGGTCATCGGGCTGTGCCAGGGCTTCCCGGCGGGCGCCCCCAAGCGGGTTGTCGTTGTGCGCGAGTTCGAGAAGCTCGAGAACAACCGGCAATTTAAGAGTTACGCCACACAGCCCAATCCGCAGGCCATCGTCCTGCTCGCCTGCACCAGCAAACCGAACCTGAGCGCCCATCCGTACCGCGCGTTGAAGGAGCACGCCGAATGGTCCCAGTTTGAGTCGCCGTACGACAACGAGATGCCGGGCTGGATTCAAGACTACGTGCAGGGACAGGGGTACGAGATTAAACCCAAGGCCGTACAGATGCTCGCCGACTACGTGGGCACCGACCTGCAACGGGCGGCCAGCGAGATCGAGAAGCTCATCACGTTTGCCGGTGACACCACGCAGCTCACGGCCGACGATGTGCTCGCCGCCAGCGGCCAGACGCGCGAGTTCAACGTCTTCGAGCTACAGAGTGCTCTCGGGGAAGGGCGTCCCGCCGATGCGCAGCGCATCGTGGACCGCATTCTGCAGCAGGCGTCCAACCCGCGCAGTGAGTCCATCATGATGGTGGCCGTGCTCAACGGCTATTTCGACAAGCTCTGGAAGTTGCAGAAGCCCGGGGCCCTGCGCGAGAACAAGTATGACCTTGCCGGTTACATCGGGGTGAGCCCCTATTTCGTAGAGGAGTACAAGCACGCTGCCCAGCGCTACGACCGTTCGGCGATTGCCGACGCCTATTCAGCTCTCGTAGCGGCGGACTACGAGCTCAAAGGCGGGGCGTCCCGCGAGGCTTCGCTCGTGATGACGCTCCTGTTGCGGCGGTTGCTTCCGCCAGATTCTCGTCCGGTGGCGGCGTAGGGGGGCAAGAGGCCCGATCGCCGCCCCGTCGTCTCCAGGGTGCCACTCGGATCCGTCTACGCCGGTCAGGACCGGAATTCACGGAAACAAGGAGTGCGCAACTCGAATATGTACCGACGACGGCTCGCGCTACGAACTCATGGCGCGTGCCCGCATCGCACAGGGGGATTACCTCGCCCGCCCCGAATTGCAGGACGGGGAGGTAATTCAGTGAAGAACCTTACACTGACGCACCCAACGCAAACGTACATCCGGCCGATCAGTGCCTTATGCAGTTCCCCGAGCGACCCTTTAACGGAGAGGCGTCCGGCAATGGGGCCTCTTCCTACGAGTGGCTCGACGAGTGGCTCTGCGAGTACGTGGATGGAACGATGGATCCCTCGGTCGAGGCCGTGTTTGAGCAGTATGTGGAGGCCAACCCTGAGTTGAAAGCCCATATAGAACGCCTCCGCCAGACGCGTGAGCTGCTCTGCGGGAGCGAGGACGCAGGGGTAGCGCCGCAGACCTCCACAATGGAGGACGCTACACGAGAGGTCGAAGGGGATCTTCGCCGAGACTCCGCCCCACAACTGTTCTCGGCGGAGGAGGCCAGCCGGCCCGTCGTGGCCCTGGGGCTTGCGTCGTCCATCGCTGTTGCTCTCGTCGTGGGGTTTCTCGCCGGATCAATGCTCGTGGAGCCGTCCACACTTTCGTCTGGGCCGGCCACCGCGGTTGAGCGACAGGCCGTGCCATCGGAGGTGCGAGAAGAAGCATCGCCGCGACGAAGTGGAGTGGGCCGGAGCCGCACGTCGCGCCCCTCGTCGCTCTCGTCGGGCGACCGTCTCTTCACGCTTCCGATGGACGCCCTGGCACCGAGTGCCGACACGGGCCGCGCGGTGCCAACATTCATGACGGTTGGGGAGCGCTGAGGTCGATGCGGAGGACTTTGCCCCATCTTGGTTGAACACGGCTCAACCATCTCCGTTTGGGTACCTCGATTCTACACGGGCTCTTAGCTCAGCGGTTTAGAGCGCTCGCCTCACACGCGAGAGGTCCCTGGTTCAAATCCAGGAGGGCCCACTGTTTTCTCCCAAGCCTCCGGACATCCGGAGGCTTGTTGTATTTCTGATGTCCCTCGGCCCGCAGAGCCCGGGATGTGTGAAAGACGAATGGCGCGCGTGACGTCTCGTCGCCCTACCTGGCGGTCGGGATCCACGCTGTCATGAATACAGCGCACCATTCGTGGCCAACCGTTTGATGCAGTACGCTGCGCCGTGCTTCCCCTCCTCATCCGTCTTGACTTTGTTCTCGCCACGGCGCTTCTGGTCGTCGCGCCGCTGGGGCTCCTGCTTGCGTCGGTGCGGCAGCCCGCGGTGCGGGGACGTCTTCTGGCCTACTGGCGGGCCTCGTCGCTGCTGATGGTGACGGTGTACTTGATGGTAGACGGTCGCCCAGGGGCCTTCGTGGCGGGCAACACAGCCCTCGTTGCGATCCCGCTCGCGCTCCACGCCGGTGACGTTCTTTCCGTGCCCGGGCCGATGTCTCTGGGGGAGGGAGCCGCAGCGACTTGGTTTCGGCGGTGGCGAGCGGGGGCCACGGCTTTCTGTGGCGCGAGTCTGCTACTCACGGTGCCCGCGCTCCGGTGCGGCTGGGATGCTGCTGAGAACCCTGTCTGTGCGGCCTGGCTGGAGCCCCCGCGGAAGCTTCATCGTGCCCTCCATCCGTCGGTAGACCCGGCAACCCTCGGGGATGCTGCCACGATTGGACTCCTGGTCTACGGGGGATACCTCGCGGCGTCCGTGGTCCGCGTCGGGTGGGCGATCCGGGGGGCGTAAGGTGCCACACGTCAGCCGCTCGCTTGTCCGCTCAACGCCGAGTCAGATCCCTGACGACCTGCTACGAGCATACAACTTCTATGAGCGTACAACTTCTCTTCGTCTGCACCGGCAATACATGCCGAAGCCCCCTGGCCGAAGCCCTTTCGGAGGCCCGAGGTGTGTCGGCCGGGAGTGCAGGGGTATCTGCGGCTGCGGGCGACGGGGCGGCGCCCAATGCGGATCGGGCCCTGCGTGAGGCACGGGGCCTGTCACTTCGTTCCCACACGCCCCGCGATGTGTCCGAGGCGGATCTGGTGGCGGCCGAGCGGGTCGTGGCCATGAGTCCAGCGGTGGCGCGCCGGCTCTGCGACGATCACGACCTGGCCTCGGATGCGGTGGTTACCTGGGCCATCCCTGATCCCTACGGTGGATCCCTTGCCGATTACCGATGGTGCCTCGAAGAGATCAGCGCAGCTCTGGACAGTCTTCTCGCGTCGGGGTAGTGTCCCGCTCCCGGCGATTCCATCCACGGGACGCGGTTCACGAAGCAGGACGGTCCTCACTGTCCGAGTCGTCCGTCACAAGGCCCTAGTCCCACTGCTCGTAATGATCGACGATCTCGTTCAGATTGTCGTGCTCGCCCTCGACGATGCCGACGACGAAAAGGCCCGTTTCGTTTTCGAGTTGGGCGAGCGCCTCGGTGTTGGGGGGGCGCCGGCCCTGGGTCTTGATGAACGTATCCTGGATGGCCTTCTGGGCCGCCTCGGTGGGGGTATCGGCGGTCGCGACGCTCGAGAATGGATCAAAGCCGTCCTTCTCGAAGCCGATGATCGTATAGGTGGGCATAGGAGCGAAGGAAGAATGAGAGACACGGATATGAAGCGAACAGTCATCGACTCCCAATGCGTGCGGATCGTCGCCGTTTCCGGTGCCCCGTCGACCAGGCCGTCGCGAGAGACGAATCGTTCGGGAAGGGAGAGCAAAAATCCCGTACCGGTAAAGAAAAAGCCCGGACCCCCACCAAGAGACCGGGCTTTGGGAGAAATGCATCCCAAAAGAAATGCGCCTAGTAGACACGCGGGTGTCCGATGATCTAACGTCGTTTCTTATTTCTTAATGTTTATCCCGTTCAGCAGGCATGAGGTCAGGGGCCGAGCCATTCGTACAGAAGAATGCCGCCGGCGACGGCTACATTGAGCGATTCGGCGGCGGGACGACCGGGGGCGCCGGGGAGGGAAACCGTCAGGTCGAGGCGGTCGAGGACAGCGGCGCTGAGGCCGTGGGCCTCGCTGCCCAGTACGAGCGCAGAGGGGCGGTCGGGCCCCCAAGTATCGGCGCGGGTGCCCTGGAGGTCGGCCCCGTAGAGGGCCGCACCATGGCGGCGAAGGCGGTCGAGGAGGGGGCCTGGGGAGTCCGTACGGGCCAGCTCCAAGGCCCAGTGACTGCCGGCTCCTGCGCGCATCACTTTGGGGCCGTACAGCCCTGCGGTGCCGGGCCCGGCCACGACGGCCCGAGCGCCGAACCACGCCGCCGTCCGGAGCAGTGTGCCCACGTTGCCCGGGTCCTGCACCCCGTCCAGTATGAGGACGGTGCCGGTCTCGCCGAGGTGCTCAGGCACTGCATCGGGATCCCGAAGACGACGCTCCGCCACGGCCACGACGCCCTGAGGCGTCTCCACGTCGGTGAGGGTCGTCATCGTATCGGGGTCCGTCTCGTACACAGAGACCGACAGTTGCTCTAGAAGAACCTGCACGGTCGAGTCGCCGAGCCCCTCGGGCGTAACGACGGCCTCCACGAGGGGGGCGTCCGCGTCGAGGGCGGCCCGAAGGGCGCGGGGCCCCTCCACGAGCGTCCGGTCGTGGCGGCGGCGGCCCCGGCGGCGGGTGAGGGCGGCGATGGCCTTGCGTCGGCGGTTGGACAGGGACGTGGGCATGAAAATTGATCGACAAGAGGGAAAGAGAATGGCGGACGGCGGAGCAACTGAGGGCGTCGCAAATCGTTCGTTCTTTCCAGGGGCGACGACCGGTCGTTCGACTTTTTGGCGGAGAATCCGGATCCTTATACCCCTCCATCCCGCTTGAACCAAGGAGGCAAATGGGCCTTCTGTTCACCATCGTCGCACTTCGTCCCACAGTCCCATGCCGTTCAACTTCGACGTATACGAACGATCGGCGTACCGTGAGCCGGCCCCGATCGACCACGACAGCCCGTTCCAGTCCATGATGGAGCGGTTTGACGTGGCTGCCGAAATCCTTGAGCTCAGTCCCGGCTTCTACGATTATCTTTGCCGCCCGGCACGGATGCACGTGACGTCGATCCCCGTGGAGATGGACTCGGGCCGCGTGAAGGTCTTTGAAGGGTACCGGGTCATCCACAACAACGTCCTGGGGCCCAGCAAGGGCGGCATCCGCTTCGCGCCGGACGTGACGCTCAACGAGGTGAAGGCGCTGGCCGGCTGGATGACGTGGAAGTGCTCGCTGGTGGACCTGCCCTTTGGCGGAGCGAAGGGAGGCGTGTCGTGCAACCCGGAGGAGATGAGCCCGGGGGAGCTGGAACGCCTCACGCGCCGTTACACCGCCGATCTCTTCGACGTGTTTGGCCCGGACAAGGACATCCCGGCCCCCGACATGAACACGAACGAGCAAATCATGGCGTGGGTGCTGGACACGTACTCGATGCATGCCCGCCGGACCGAGAATGCCGTCGTGACGGGCAAGCCCGTCGGGCTCGGGGGGTCAAAGGGGCGTCGGCAGGCCACCGGCCGGGGCGTGATGACCGTGACGCTCGCCGCGATGGAGCAGATCGGCCTCGCGCCGGGCGACTGCACCGTGGCCGTCCAAGGCTTCGGCAACGTCGGGGCCACGGCTGCTGACCTGCTGGGCGAGCAGGGCTGCACCGTGGTGGCCGTCAGCGACATTACGGGGGGGTACTACAACAAGGACGGGCTTGATCTGAAGGCGATGCAGGCCTACACGCAGCAGAATGGGGGCACGCTGGCGGGCTACGAGGAGGCGCAGCACATCACCAACGAAGAGCTTCTGACGCTCGACGTGGACGTCCTCGTGCCGGCGGCTAAGGAAGATCAAATTGACCGCGAGATCGCCGAGGGCCTTGGCGCCCGGATCGTAGTGGAGGGGGCGAACGGGCCCACCCATCCCGAAGCTGACGAAGTGCTGGCGGAAAAGGAGGTGCTCGTCATCCCGGACATCCTGGCGAATGCAGGGGGCGTGACGGCGTCGTACTTCGAATGGGTGCAGAACCGACAGGGCTTCTTCTGGACCGAGGAGGAGGTGAATCGCCGCCTCGACCGGATGATGGGGGAGGCGTTCGACAAGGTCTACACGGCGGCGGACGAATACGACGTGTCCCTCCGCATCGCGGCGTACGTGGTTGGGATCCGACGGGTGGCCGAGGCGCTTCGGATGCGCGGGATCTACGCGTAGAGGACGAACCGATCCCCCAACTGCGCAGTTCTCTGGCCTCGATTGATGGGCGTGATGACGATAGACGGACCGCCGGTGTCGAGTAGTAGCGGGTGTTGCTGGAGTGGAGACATCGGGAGGGGGCGGCTCGCCGTTGGGAGTGTCTTGGGACTGCTGGTTGGCCTTCTCGTGTCCTGTGCCAATCCGCAGGCCCCAAGTGGGGGGCCGAGAGACAGCACGCCGCCCTCGGTCGTCGAGACGCGCCCCGTGCGCGACACCGTTGACGTGTCCACGGACGCGGAGGCGCTGCGCGTCGAGTTTTCGGAGTACGTCGAGCGAAGCACCCTCTCGCAGTCGCTTTCGATCACCCCGACCTTCGAGCAACGTCCCCAGTTTAGCTGGGACGGACAGGCGGTCGAAATTCAATTTCCGTCCGCCCTTCGCGACAGCACGACGTACATCTTTACGTTCGATACGAACCTGAGCGACGCCCGCGGCGTCTCGCTCGAAACCCCGATCACGGTGGCGTTTTCGACGGGGGAGCGCATCAATCGGGGCCAGATTGAAGGACGTGTCGTAGATGGCCGGGAGGGCACCACCCAGCAGGGCGTGGATGTGTTCGCGTACGCCCTGCCATCGGGAGCGGGGGCCGTTCGGCCGCTGCCCGATGCGCCCGGCTACCGCACGCAGACGGGCGAGGGGGGGCGCTTTTCGTTCGACTACATGCGAGAAGGGCCCTACTACGTCCTGGCCCTCCGTGACAACAACCGCAACCGCCAGCCCGATTTCCAAGAGCCCGTTGCCGTACCGCCCCGGCTGTCGATTCGGGCCGACAGTGGGGCCGCGGCGGTGCCGGTGCCCTGGCTTCTGGCTCGACGTGACACGACTGGCCCGCAACTCCAGCAGGTACGGCCGGTGAGTCAGCGGCGCCTGCGCCTGCGCTTTGACGAGCCGGTGCGACTCGGGACGCAGGCGCCAGGGGATTGGGCCCCGCAGGACTCGGCCACCGGCGCGCCCGTGCCGGTCCAGGGAGTGTACAACGCCCCCAACCGCCCGACTGCGGTCGTGGTGCGCACGGACTCGATGCCCGACGCACGCCACGTCCTGCCGCTGCGAGAGGGAGCGGTGGTGGATACTTTGGGGCAGCCGTTGCAGCCGGACACGGTCCGGTTCGGAGCAGCCACGCAGGCCGATACCCTGCGCACACGGTTCCGAGAATTTGTGCCGACCGGCCTGGGGCAAGATTCGACGGGCGCCCGCCCGGTCCTGCCGAGTGTGCGGCCGGGCGTCCGGTTTAATCAGGCCCCGGACAGTGCGGCGCTGCGGGAGGGGATCAGCGTCCAGGACACCACCGGCGCCCCCCGGTCATTTTCGTTTGCGACCGACGATGGCACTACCTACCGACTTCGGCTCGACCCGCCCCTTTCTTCGGGGCAGGTCATTGACGTGAGGGTGGTGGGGGGCGTATTTGCCCAGCCCGACACGACCGTTCGTCGTCGCTTCCGGCGCGTCACCGGCCGGGTGCTCGGTGGGCTTGCGGGTCGTGTCCGCGTTGCCGACACGACGCGTGCATCGGAAGAGGCGGGGAGAGTGGAGGCAGACCCCCCGGCGGCCCGCCCGTCCCCCGTCCGTGCCGATTCGGTTCGGGCCGACTCTCTCACCGCCTCAGAGGACTCGCTAAAGGCGCAGCGGGACGAGACGCCCCCGGATTCGCTGCTAGATGGCGGCCCCGTCGCGGTTGACCTGACGGCGGTCAAGTCCTCTATTCCGGTGGCGCCCCGCCGACTGACCACGCTGCCCGATAGTCTGTTTGAGTTTACAGAGCTGCCGAAGGGGCGGTATCGGTTCCGGGCGTATCTGGACCGCAACGAGAATGGACGGTGGGACAGGGGCCAGATTCAGCCGTACGTGCCCGCGGAGCCGGCAACCTGGTTGCGAGAGCCGTTGGAGGCGCGCCCCCGATGGACGACGGAGCTACCGGCCCCGTTGCGGATTCCGGTGCTCGCGCCGGCGCCCGACACGTCCGGACCCGCCGGGCAAACCCGCTGAGACGACCTTTGAACGATCGATTGAATGCGACTCGCTGTTCGAAATGATGGCTTCGTCCGACGCTGAATCGCTGTGCACGCCTGCCCTCACGGCCGATGCCATGCGGGCGGCCGACCGCTACACGATTGACGAGTACGGCCTGCCCAGCTTTACGCTCATGGAGACGGCCGGCCGCGGCTGTGCCGAGCACATTCAGGACGCCTATGGGCCCCTGGAGAATGAGGCCGTGGTGGTGCTCTGCGGAAAGGGCAACAACGGGGGGGACGGGCTCGTCGTGGCGCGGCACCTCTTGATTGAGGGGACGCGGGTGCACGTCGTCCTAGCGAGTGCCCCCGATGCACTGAGCGACGACGCGGCCCACAACCTGTCGCTGCTGCGACAACTTGAGGCGAATGGGACGGCCGGGGAGCGACTGACGATCGGCACCCTGGAGGGCCTAAACGCGCTGACGGAGGCGGTGGCGCCGCTTCGGCCGTGCCTCTATGTCGACGCGCTCCTGGGCACGGGTCTCACGAGTGACGTGCGGGAGCCTATTCGGGGCCTCGTCACGTGGGTTAATGAGCGTGAGGTCCCCACGGTCGCCCTCGATGTGCCCACTGGCCTCCACAGCGACACCGGAGCGGTGCTCGGCGTGGCCGTCCGGGCCGACCGTACGGTGACGATGGCCGCGCCAAAGGTGGGGCTGCGGGTCGGGGAGGGACCCACGCGGGCCGGCACAGTCGAGGTGGTCGACATTGGCATGCCTCCCTTCGTGCTCGACCGTGCCGCGGAGAAGACCGGCTGTGCGCGAGAGACAACGGACGCGGCCGTGCAGGCGTGGTGGCCGGCGCGGGAAGACGACGCGTACAAGTACAGTGTCGGCACGGCCCTGGTCATTGGGGGAGCGCCCCAGTTTACAGGGGCGCCGGTTATGGCGGCGAAGGCGGCGGGGCGCAGCGGCGCCGGGTACGTGCGGTGTGCCGGGCCGGAGACCATCCACTCAACGCTTGCCGGTGCCCTCACGACGATTCCTACACTCCCGCTCCCGACCGCGGACGGCAACGGCATCGATCCCGACGCGGCCCCTGATGCACTGGCCGACGCCGCGGACACTGCGGATGCCCTTCTCGTGGGGCCGGGCCTTGGGCGCGCCCCGGGAACGGCGCAGTTCGTGCGACGACTGGTGCGGACGGCCGACACGCCCCTCGTCCTCGACGCCGACGGCCTCAACGCACTGTCCGGCCACATCGACGAGCTGGCCGGTCAGCGGCAGGCCCCGTGGGTCCTGACGCCGCACGCCGGTGAATTTCGGCGCCTTGCCGGGGAGGAGGGGACCCTCACGGACCGGGTGCGCGTCGCGCAAACCTACGCAGAGCGGTGGGACGCCGTGTGCCTGCTGAAAGGCATGCCAAGCGTCGTCGCCGGGCCGGGCGGTCGGACTTTCCTCGGAAGCATTACCACGCCGGCCCTGGCGACGGCGGGCACGGGCGACGTCCTGGCCGGTCAGTGCGTGGGGCTCATGGCCCAGGGAGTGTCGCCGCTCAACGCTGCCGCTGCGGCCCTGCACGTAGGGGGGGCTGCGGCCGAGCGCTACGGGGCCACCCACGATCCCCGGTCGATGGTGGCGACCGATCTGCTCGACACGATTCCCCGTGTGGCCGCCGAACGGTTTGGGGACGGGCATCGGCAGAACTGAATCGATCTCTTCTCCTGCAATCCCTTTGCACTCATACGTTCCCGCCCGATGCGTATTTTGTCGTCGCTCCGAACTGTTCACTACCGCCTACTTGCGGCGCTCTGGACGGTGGGGATTCTCGTTGCGCTGACCCTCCCCACCGGCAGCATGCCGGACGCGCAGACCACTGGCCTCGACAAGGTCGTGCACGCAGGGCTCTTTGCTGGATTCGGGATTCTCTGGCTGCGGGGCCTGTGCCCACCGGACACCGAAAGGCTCTCGGCGTGCTTCCGTCGGCGCGGCGGGTTGTTCTTTGTCGGAGGGCTGCTATTTGCGGTGGGGACGGAGGTCTACCAACAACTGCTGCCCATCCGGCGGATGGCGGACCCCTACGACGTCACAGCGGACCTCCTTGGATTCGGCGTTGCATTTCTAGGATACTACGTCTACCATGTGCGCCGGACTGACCGAGCATCGGCCTGAGCCGTGACGATACGCTGGGGGCAGGCTGGTCGGAGTCCTCTGAGGTGGTAAACACCCATTACCAAGAGCACCTCAAAGATGAAACATCGAGGAAGGGTCGATGTAGCTCTTCTTGTGACACGCGTTATCACATGAAGCAGCCGTGTATCCGCGCGGCGGCGTTTGCACTGTCTCACAATAAGGTAATCCACCATGGCCCTGCGCAAGAAAGAAGGGGCGGATCTACGCAAACAGTACCCGCTGTACGTAGAGATCGGCCTGGTTCTCTCGCTCACGCTCCTCATCGTGGCCTTTCGGGCCGATTTCTCGAACGAGAGTTCGTTCCAGGTCCAGATGGAGGAGCAGGAAACCGTGGACATGAAGCAGATCCAGCAGACCCAGCAGGAGAAGGAGCCACCGCCGCCGCCGAAGCCGCCGGTTCCCCAGGAGGTGCCAAACAATGAGGTAATCGAAAATGAGACCGACTTCGACGCCTCGCTCGACATGGACGAGCGGCTGGATACCAGTCAAGGCCCGCCCGACGACGAGGAAGAAGAGGAGGAGGAAGAGCAGGAGATCTTCATGGTCGTTGAGAACCAGCCAGAGCTGGTCGGCGGCATGAGGGCACTCCAACAGTCGGTCGAGTACCCTGAGTTCGCGAAGAAGGCGGGGATCGAGGGGCGCGTAATCGTCCAGTTTGTCGTAGACGAGCAGGGCAACGTGCGGGACCCGAGTGTGACGCGTGGTGTCCACAAGCTTCTCAACCAGGAAGCCGTCAAGGCCGTCAAGGAGCAAAGCTTCAAGCCGGGGAAACAGCGTGGTCAGGCCGTGAAGGTCCAGATGTCACTTCCCGTGACGTTCCGGCTTCAGTAGCGCGTCCCCCGACTTTCGGTTAATCCGTTTGAGCGCGCACCGTGGGAATGCCCGCGGTGCGCGTTTTTGTTGGGGGCTGCGTGACTGACGCGGGTCGTCACGGTCACGGGCTAGGACACCGAGTGGTGATCTACCGACTCGTCGGGATGTCCCACAAGGACGTCGGTGGCCATGTCTAGGAACAGGCCGTGGTCGAGCACGCCCGGGCGGTCGCAGAGCTGGCGGTTGAGGTCGCCGGGGTTATCGATGCCGTCAGAAAACCGTGCGTCAATAATCCACAGGCCCTGATCGGTGACCACCGGGCCATCCTTTGCGTGGGCCGTGCGGAGCGTCGGCGTCGCCCCGGCTGTCTCCAGCGCGTTCATCACCGGCGTCGCGGCCATGGGGAGCACCTCCACGGGCACCGGAAACTGGGTGCCGAGCCGGTCCACCTCTTTCGTCGGGTCGACCAGCACCACGAACCGGTCGGCCTGGTGGGCCACCACCTTCTCGCGGGCGTGTGCCCCGCCGCCCCCCTTGATGAGGCGGAAGGCGCCGTCGACCTCATCGGCTCCATCGAGCGCAAGATCGAGGGTCGGGGTGTCGTCGAGTGAGGTGAGTGGGATGCCGTGGGTGCGGGCGCGACGCTCGGTGGCAAACGACGTAGGGACGCCCCGCACGTCGAGGTTCTCCTTCCGGATGCGGCGGCCGAGAAATTCGAGGGCGTACGCGGTGGTAGAGCCGGAGCCGAGGCCTATGCACATGCCGTCACGGACGAGTTGAACGGCGGCCCCGGCGGCGGCCTGCTTGGCGGTGTCGCGATCCATAGAAGCGGAGGTGAGTGGTGGGAGTATAGTTACGGAGATGTATTGTGGAGAGGCCCGCGCGCTGCCTAGGACCTGATGTCCTCGACGCGGGGCCGGACCCGCCCAAGGGTTACGCCTCGTCGAAGGTCCAGGCGAAGCGAAGCCGGTAGTCCTCGTATTTGGCGCTGTAGCCGGCCCGAATCACCTCGAACCCTTCGTCGAGGCCGAGGACCGTCATCCCGGGGTGCTTGTTCGGAAACGTATCGTACACGAATCGCTCGTAGCCGCGGCGGGCCACGACGTCGAGCATGTCGTAGAGAAGGGCCCGGGCAATGCCGTTGCGACGATGGGCGGGGTGGACGCCGCCCTTGGCGCTGTAGAACGCGGCCTCGTTGAGCCGGTAGCCCAGCTTGAAGCCCACGTTGGTGCCGCCCGACCGGGCGAGCAGCATGAGCAGGTCGTCTCGCTCAAACGTCTCGATGATGTGGGCGTCGTCGAAGATAGCGACGTTGAGGCGGCGGATTGCATCAATCCGCTCCATGCCCACCTCCACGATTTCGAGGGGAACCTCGGCCACCTCGTGCGCCTCGGGCGAAGTAGAGTGCTCGTGCGGCGTCCTCATGATGAAGCGATCGGGGCGGTCAGAAGCGGGTTGGCTAAAACGGGAGGCCGTCGACGTCAGTCGGGTCCTCGGGGGGACCGTCATCGTGGGCGGATTCGGTGGACGCCGGGGCCTCTCCGTTCTGGAAGGCGGGCATTTCGTCGTTCGCCCCGGACGAGTTTGATGCGTCCGGGGCCTCCCCGTCTACGGCGTCTTCTTCCACAAGCTGCGCCGGTTCGAGAACATCTTCGGGCACGTCCTCGACGAAGCGGCTCGGGCTCGTCATGTACTCGCCCTGTCCCCGTCGGTACTGCGTCATCGGGTAGGAGATGAAGAGGTCTTCCTCCGCCCGCGTCGCGGCCACGTAGAAGAGGCGCAATTCCTCGTCGACCCCTCCCGGCTCACGAAGGGCGTGGCGCGAGGGAATGGTGCCGTCGAGCGCCCGAATCAGGAAGACGGTGTGGAATTCGAGGCCCTTCGCCGAGTGGATGGTCGACAGCACGAGGGGCGGCTCGTCGTCCTCCCCGGTTTCCTGATCGAGGGCGGTCAGCTCGATGGGGTCGAGCGTGAGCGAGGACAGAAAGCGCTGGCGCGACTCGTGGTTGGCGGCGAGGCCGGCCAGGTGCTCCAGGTCCGGAGCGCGCTTCGGATGGTCGTCGGCGTACTTGTTTTCGAAGAGGGGCTGGTAGTAGTCGAGGATGGCCTCCACCTGCTCGGTGACGGACGTATCGTCGGAGCGGACGTGGCGGAGCGTCGAGAAGAGCTGTTTGAGTCGGGCCGCGTACCGGTCGGAGAACGGGGCGCCGTCCCCGAGCGTCAGTGGGTCCTCGGCCGCTTCCGTCGTCCACTCAATGAGGGACTGGGCCGTCTTGGGCCCGATGCCGTGGATGAGCTGGAGCGCCCGGTTCCAGGAGGCGGCGTCCTGCGGGTTCTCCACCACTTTCAGGTGGGCCAGCACGTCCTTGATGTGGGCCGCCTCGTTAAGCTTCATCCCGCCGTACTTTACAAACGGAATGTTGCGCTGGTTGAGCTCCACCTCTAGGTCGTATGCGTTGTGGCTGCTGCGAAAGAGCACCGCCACGTCACTGAGGGACACCCCCTCCTCGCGCAGGCGCAACACCATCTCGGCCACAAATCGGGCTTCCATGTCGCCGTCGGCGGCCGGGACCAGGGCCGGGAGCTCCCCCTCCGTCTTCTCGGTAAAGAGCGTCTTGTCGTACGAGCGCTCGGCCTGCTCGATGACGTGATTGGCCAGGTCCAGGATCGGCTGGGTCGAGCGGTAGTTGCGCTCTAGCTTCAAGACCTCGGTGTCGTTGAACTCATCGGGGAAGCGGAAGATGTTGCGGAAGTCGGCGCCCCGGAATTTATAAATGCTCTGCGCGTCGTCGCCCACCACGGTCACGTTGCCGTGGACCGACGAGAATTTCTTGACCAGCTCGGCCTGGAGAGCATTGGTGTCCTGGTACTCGTCGACCAGCACGTGCCGGCAGCGGCTAGCCACCTGGTGCCGCACGTCGTCGTTCGTTTCGAGGAGCTCCAGCGTGCGTTCCAGTAGGTCGTCGAAGTCCATGAGCCCGTGCTCCTTCTTGTACCGCCGGTACTCGTCGCGGAGGCGTTTCAGCTCCGCGTGCAGGCTCGTGAACTGGGGGTAGCGCTTCGTAATTGTCTCGTTGAGCGTCTCGTCGCGGTTCGTGGCCGACGAGAACATTGAGTAGAGGGTGTTCTTCTGGGGGAAGCGCTCCTCTCCGTCGCCGTATTCGCCGCGGGCGCGAATGACGCTGAGCACGTCGGCGGCGTCGGCCGCGTCGAGGACCGTAAAGTTGCGCGGGAAGCCGAGGGCCTCGGCGTGCTGTCGCAGCACCTCCAAACAGAAGGCGTGAAACGTGCCGCCACGCACCTTCTCGCAGCGCCCGTCGAGCAGATCAGACGCGCGGGCCGTCATGTCCTTAGCCGCCCGTCGCGTGAAGGTGAGCAGCACGATCTGCCGGGGGCGTGTGCCCGTCTCGACCAGGTAGGCGAGGCGGTAGATGAGGGTGCGCGTCTTGCCGGTGCCCGCCCCAGCCACGATGAGGAGCGGCCCCTCGCCCGCCGTCGCCGCTGCGTACTGCTGATCGTTGAGGTCCTCCGCGTACTCGATCGTGAGGTCCTCGGTCGACCCCGACGGTTCGTCCCGGTCCGACGACAGTACAATGCGGCGCGCCATGGTGGGGAGCGGGGGATGGGCGAGACAACGACGGGGCAGAGAAGCCGGATCGGCACGGCTCGGGGCCCCTCGGTGGGCAGAACACTGACCGGCAGCGGCCGGTTGGGAGACCGTCCTATGATGAGGGCCCGAACAGCAAAAGCCGTGTACTAAACCTTCGTAACGGGACGAGTGATCCGGTGACGAGGGGTGGACATTGGGGGGGCATGGTTCGTAGGTTGCTGTTACTGATTATCCGATGTGGGCCCTCCGTCAAACATGGGTCCAAATGAACCTCTTTGCGAGCGAGATTGTCTTCGGTAGTTTACTATGGGAAAAGTTATCGCGATCGCGAACCAGAAGGGCGGCGTGGGCAAAACGACCACCGCAATCAACCTAGCCGCCTCCCTGGCGGCCACGGAGCACCCCACCCTCCTGCTGGACATCGATCCGCAGGCCAACTGCACCTCCGGCATTGGCATCGAGTCCGACGAGGTCGACGACTCCATCTACGAGGTGCTCATCGGAGAGGTGGATGCCTCCGACGCGGTGATGAGCACGGCGATGCCGTTCCTCGACATGATGCCGAGCCACATCAACCTTGTGGGCGCCGAGGTCGAAATTATCGACGAAACCCAGCGCGAGGAGTTGCTGAGTGCCGCCCTGCCCCGCATTCGACGCAAGTATGACTTCATCGTCATCGACTGCCCCCCCTCGCTGGGTCTGCTTACGCTCAACTCGCTCACTGCCTCGGACTCGGTCCTCATCCCGGTGCAGGCCGAGTACTTCGCCCTGGAGGGACTGGGGCAGCTGCTGAATACGATCAAGATTGTGCGCCAGCACCTGAACCCGGACCTGGACATCGAAGGCGTGCTCATGACCATGTTCGACACGCGCCTCCGCCTGTCCAACCAGGTGGCCGACGAGGTGCGCCGGTACTTCGGCGAGCGGGTCTTCGAGACCATCGTGAAGCGCAACGTGCGCCTCTCGGAAGCGCCCAGCTTCGGAAAGCCCGCCCTGCTGTACGAGGCCTCCAGCACCGGGGCCCAAAACTACATGGCCCTTGCCCGTGAGATCCTAGACAACAACCAGGAGTACCTGAAGTCTACACCGGACAAAAATGGCCGGGGCGACGCGGAAACCATCGAGACGCCGTCCGCCGACGGTCAAGAAACCCTGTCGGATGCGATCGGGGCGTCATCCGAGGCCGATGAGGACGCCGCCACGCCGGCCGACGAGTTCTCCATGTAGCCCTGCACGCTGCGATCGTCGCACCTGATTGCTTCGTTCTCCTTTTTCGTCGATCCCCGGTTTCGCATGGGTAAGAAATCAGCACTAGGCAAAGGCCTCAACGCGCTCCTGCCCGAAGACCGGGATGAGCAGGCGTCCGGGGACGGCGAGGAGCAATCCGACGAGGCGCCGGAAGAGCAGAATCAGCTGTATCAGTTCGAGGACGGGACCCGGCTGCTGGGGCGCGTTGCGGAGGTGGCGGTGGAGCGCATCCGGCCCAATCCGTACCAGCCGCGGCAAGAGTTCGAGGACGGCGCGCTCGACGAACTGGCGGCGTCCATAGAGCAGATCGGCATCATCCAGCCCATCACGGTGCGGGCGCTGGGGGACGGTGAGTTCGAGATCATTTCCGGTGAGCGGCGCCTGCGGGCGGCCCGGCGGGCGGGCATGGAGCGCCTGCCGGCATTCATCCGCGAGGCCGACTCGGAGGAAATGCTCGAGATGGCCCTCGTCGAAAACGTCCAGCGCGAAGAGTTGAACCCCGTCGAGATTGCCCTTGGCTACCAGCGCCTCGTCGAGGAGTGCGACCTGACGCAGGAGGAGGTGGCCGAGCGCGTGAGCAAGAGCCGGGCGACGGTGTCCAATTTCCTCCGCCTGCTTCGCCTGCCGCCTCGCATTCAGGCCGCGCTACGGGACAAGCAAGTGAGCATGGGCCACGCCCGGGCCCTCATCGCGATGGACGACGATGAGGCCCAGGTGGCGCTGCTCGAGGAAACCATCGCGGAAGACCTGTCGGTGCGTGAGGTGGAGCGTCGGGCCCGCCAATGGCACCAGGACGAGGAGGAGGACGACGACCCGACCGCGAAGAAATCGTCCGATGAGAACTCGACCCCCGAGGCAACCCCCGATCGGGACGATCTCCAGTTCGAGGAGCTTCGAAATCGGCTCCGCTCCCGGTTTAGTACCCAGGTGCAGATTCAGCACCAAAAGGACGGCGAGGGAACGATCGAAATCTCCTACTACTCGGAGGAGGACCTGAACCGCCTCGTGGAGCTCCTAGCCGACGAATAGGCGGGTGCCCGTCGTCCGGAGGTAGAGGCAAGAGAGAGTGCAGACATTCCCTAGACCGAGGGACGCACACTGTCGGAGAGAAGACGCTTCCCCTGGTGAAGGACCACATTATTTCGTTCGTCGATCGGGTGCCTACGATCCAGATGCTCCGTGTTGGAGTCGGCCTGGGACTGCTGATCGTGGCGCTGGGAGCGGGCCTGGTCACCGGCACGGCCTCCGCGCAGCCGGACAGCGTGCGCGCTTCCATCCTGGAGGAGCAGGGATTTTCACCGGATCACTCTCCCCGCGGGGCCCTCTGGCGGGCAGCCGCCGTGCCGGGGTGGGGGCAATTCTACAACCGTCAGTACTACAAAACGCCGTTCGTCTATGCGGGCCTGGCGGGCGGTGGGTATGCCATCTACACCCTGACCCAGCGCTATCGCCTGTTCCGGGACGCCAACCTCTACGTGATTGGGAGGGGCCGAGCACAGGAGAATGGCGGCGCCAATCCGTACGGGCAGTTTCAAGGAGAGTACGACGAGGCCGTCGTGCGACTAGGGGGGGACCCGCAGAGCAGCAGCGTTGGGGGGCGCGAACTCCGAGATCAGCGTGATCAGTATCGACGCTGGCGGGACCTGTCAATTTTGGGCACGGGCCTGTTCTACGCGCTAACCGTCCTGGACGCGTACGTCAGTGCACACCTGCTGAGCTTCAACGTCGGGGATGTCGCGCTCGACGTGCGCCCGAGCGGAGGTGAGCCCGTGCTTGCGGGACGGCAGGGCGGACGCGGCCGCGCCCCCGAGGAATTGTCTTTCCGAAGTCTTAATGGGGTTGGGCTTCGCCTCCACGTGCAATTTTAGTGGCGAGGGACCTATGCCCGCGGCGAACGAGATGTAAAACTGCCCCAAAATATCAGTCAGGGAGAGGGGTGGAAGCGCTTCGATTTCGGGAATCGGCGAAACCCCTGCGCCGAGAGACGTACTGATCAATCACGTTTAGTTAGTACCCGGACCCGAGAACTGTGGCATCCCACACAGCGGGAGACCCCGGGCGTCGCGTGTTACTTTCGTTCGGGGCAGTGCGGCATCATTCGAGTGCAGAAAGACTGTACTTATGTATTTAGTCGCGGGCACCCATCAACGCGCGGCATACCTTACGTTCTTCGCGTCCTGAACTACGCACTGCGTTCCCGCTTTTATGACGACACCTGATCGTCCCCCCCGCCAGTCCACCCGTCCCGACGAGCCCGAGCAGACGTCGTCCACCGAGGAGGATCCCTCTCTGTTTGAGAAGTGTCACAGCTTCTTCGACCCGTCGGGCGACTACGCCAAGCTGAAGCAAGCGGACCTGTACCCCTACTTCCGGCCCATTGAGGAGAGTGAAGGGTCCCGGGCCGTCATGAACGGCGATGAACTCGTGATGGCAGGGTCGAACAACTATCTTGGGCTCACCGCGGACCCTCGTGTGAAGGAGGCGGCGCAGGAGGCAACAGCCACGTACGGCACCGGCTGCACCGGCAGCCGCTTCCTCAACGGAACGCTCGACCTGCACCTGGAGCTGGAGGAGAAGCTCGCCACGTTCATGGGGAAGGAGGAAGCTGTCTTGTTCTCTACCGGCTACATGACGAACGAAGGCGTGCTCGAAGCCGTGGCGGGCCGTGGCGACATCATTTTCTCGGACAAAGACAACCACGCTTGTATCAATGCGGGGGCGCAGAAAAGCCTTGCGGAGACCAAGCGGTACCGCCACAACGACTTTGATCACCTCCGGAAAATGTTGAAGCGGGCCCATGAGGAGCGCCCGGACGCGGGCAAGCTCATTGCCACGGACGGCGTCTTTTCCATGAGTGGCAAGATTGCGCGGGTGCCCGAACTGCTCGACCTCGCGGACGAATTCGACGCGGCCCTCATGCTCGACGATGCCCACGCGATTGGGGTCATCGGCGACGGCGGGCGTGGATCGGCCTCCACATTTGGCCGCAAGGACGACGTGCACCTCATCACGGGCACTTTCTCCAAAAGCTTTGCCTCCATCGGGGGCTTCTGCGTAGGAGACCGCGACGTAGTCGAGTACATCCGGCACGAGGCGTCGACCCACATCTTCAGTGCGTCCATGCCGCCGTCGACCGTGGCGACCGTTCTGAAGTCCCTGGAGATCCTTCAGGAGGAGCCGGGGCGGCTCGACCGACTGCACGAGATCTCCGACTACATGCGCGACGGATTCCGCAACCTGGGCTTCGACGTGTGGGAGAGCGAGACGCCCATCATCCCCGTTGTCATCGGCGACATGGAGCTGTGCTTCCGCTTCTGGCGGGAGCTGATCGACGAGGGCGTATTCGTGAACGCCGTCGTGCCGCCCGCCGTGCCGAAGGGGCAGGCCCTTATGCGAACCTCCTACATGGCCACGCACACCGACGAAGAACTCGACCAGATTCTCGACGCCTTTCACAGGGTGGGCAAGAAGCTGGGCGTGATCGCGACAAACGGCCACGGCGTGTCCGTGAGCGTGTAGTTGGCCCCCGAACAGCGGCCCCATTCGGTCCGTAATGACGCCGTCGTTTTCCGGCTTGCCGTCGGAAAGCGGCGGCGTTTTCGCATGGTTCCCCACAGTCTCTGTCCGCCTCGCATGCCGGCTTCGACCTCCACCGTGACCGTCCGCCCCGTCGATGGAGGGCGCGGTCGGGCCCGGTTCATCGACGTTCCGTACGACTTCTATCCGGGGCGCTACCCGAAGTGGGTACCGCCGCTGCGCCGCGACGTGAAGGACACGCTCGACCCGTCCTCGAACGCATTTTTCGAGCACGGCGACATGCAGCTCTTTCTGGCCGAGGATGCCTCCGGCGCGGTCGTCGGGCGCATTGCGGGCATCGTCAATGGGATGCATCTGGAGAAGCACGAGGACGCGACCGGCTTCTTCGGCTTCTTCGAGTGCGTGGAGGAGTACGCCGTCGCGGAGGCGCTTTTCGACGCCGCCGCCGACTGGCTCCGCGAGCAGGGCCTTCACCGCATGCGCGGCCCGGCCAATCCGTCTCTCAACGACACCGCCGGCCTGCTGGTGGACGGGTTCGATCGGGCGCCGTCCCTGCTCATGCCCTACAACCCGCCGTACCACGAGGACTTCCTGGAGCGCTACGGCCTGGAGCGGGCGATGACGATGTGGGCGTACTACCTCCACGAGAAGTACGCGGAGTACGAACGACTGCAGCGGGGCGTGGATCTCGTCAAGCGGCGCACGCCGGGCCTCTCGCTGCGCACGCTCGACATGGATCGCCTCGAAGAGGAGGTGCGCACCGTTCGCGACATCTACAACGACGCGTGGTCCGACAACTGGGGGTTTGCGCCCATGACGGAGGGGGAGCTCCAGCAGCTCGCCGACGAACTGAAGCAGATTGTCGACCCGGAGATCGTGTTCTTCGTCGAGCACGAGGGTACGCCGGTCGGCTTCTCCGTGGCGCTCCCGGACATGAATCAGGCGCTACAGCACGTCCCCGACGGGCGCCTCTTTCCGTACGGCGTGCCGTCCGGCCTCGTGAAGTTGCTCCTCCACACGCAGTACGGGGTCCACGAGTGTCGCATGCCGCTCATGGGCGTTCGGAAGGACTACCAGGGCAAAGGACTGGACAGCATGCTCGTCCTTGCCACCATCGAGAATGGACCGGCGAACGGCTACGCGGCCTGCGAGATGAGCTGGGTGCTCGACACGAACGACCGGCTGAAAAACCACGTCGAGTCCCTGGGGGCCGTCGTCGACAAGGAATACGCAATGTTCGAGACCCCCCTTTCCGAGAACGACTGAGGACGCGACCGACCGACTGCACCCTGACGCCTGCCCTTCGAAAGCTGCCCCACGACGATGGATCCCGAATTCGTATACTTCGACCTCGACGACACACTGCTCGACCACCAGGAGGCCGAGCGGAAGGCCCTGGCCGACGTGCGGAACCGCTACCTGACCATCTTCGGGGCCCGATCGGTCGACGAGCTGCAGGAGACCTACCACACCATCAACGCCCCGCTCTGGCGCCGGTACGCCGATGGGGAGATCAACAAGCGGACGGTGCAGCAGCGACGTTTCGACGGGCTGCTGGAGGCGGTGGATGCCCCCCACGCCGACGCAACACTGATCGCCCGGTACTACATGCAGCGCTACGCCGAGCACTGGGCCTTTATTCCGGGGGCACGGGAGGCGTTCGAGGCCATCGCCGACCATCACCCGGTGGGCGTGATCACGAACGGCTTCGCCGAGGTGCAAGAGAAGAAGTTCGACCAGTTCCCCCTGCTTCGCGAGCGGTCCGACGCCCTCGTAATCTGTGAAGACGTCGGCGCCCTCAAGCCCGATCCGGAGGTGTTTGATCACGCCACAGAGACGGTGGGGGTGTCCTACGAAGACGTGCTTTACGTGGGGGACTCCTACCGGTCCGACGTGGAGGGCGCAGAGCCGGTGGGATGGCGGGTGGCGTGGTACACCCGGAACGGCACCAATGGTCACTCGACCAATGAGCGGGGCTTCACCTTCTCGGACTGGGCCGAGCTGCGCGACCGGGTGCTCTGAGGGCCTACCCGAGAAGCTGCCGGAACGACTCCAGGAAGACCTGTACGGAGCGCGGCTCGAGGAGGATCGTGAGTATGACGCCCGCGAGCGCCCCCCCTACGTGGGCCTCGTGTGCAATCCAGTCGCCCACGCTGCCGCGCGCGCCGCCCCGGTCGCTGCTCCCCATTGCGTAGATCGATCCGAACACATACCCGAACGCGAAGAGGATGGCCGGAATGGGCAGCGCGAAGAACAGGTAGAGGTTGCGCAGTGGAAAGAACACGCAGAACGCGAACACGACCCCACTGATGGCACCGGACGCCCCCACTGCCGAGTAGTTTGGATCGTCACGGTGCGCGGCGAACGTGAGTGCATGGGCCGCGAGCTCGGAGCCGAAGTAGAGCATCAGAAACGCCCCGATCCCCAAGATGCCCTCCAACAGGGGCCCGAAGAAGTAGAACGTGATCATGTTGAAGGCCAGGTGCGCGCCGCTGGCGTGCACGAAGCCGGCCGTGAGAAACCGGTAGCCCTCCCGGTGGGTCTGGATGCGGTGGGGCCGGAACGACAGCTCGCGGAGGAGGGACGGGTCGGTGAAGGCGTATAGACTCACACCCAGGTTGGAGACCAGTAGTGCGAGTGTGATAGGGGCCTGAAGAAGACGCTCCATTCCGTTTGTAGATGGGCGAGTGGGAGAACGGGGACGGCCCCGAAGACGGATCCTCTGCACGTCACGAGACGCGTGGCACCTACGGAAACGGGGGAGCGGCTACGCCTCTTCTGTGCTGGCCGTCGCAGTGTGTGCGTCACGCCGTGACGGCCGAGACGTGGTTCAGGAGCGACTCGAAGATGAGCCGACCGTCGTCGCCCCCGAGCAGTGACTCCACGCACCGCTCCGGGTGGGGCATGAGACCACACACGTTGCCCGCCTCGTTGACGAGGCCGGCAATGCCGCGGACCGAGCCGTTTGGGTTGGCGTCGTCGGTGATCTCACCGTCCGCCGTAGAGTAGCGGAAGAGCACCTGGTTGTTGGCCTCGAGGCGGGCGAGCACGTCCTCGTCGGCGTAGTAGCGGCCCTCGCCGTGGGAAACGGGGATCGTGACGACCTGGCCCTCCGTCAGGGCGTTCGTGAAGGGCGTGTCGGCGTTTTCGACCCGGAGCGGCGTGTCCTTGCAGACGAAGCGGAGTGACTCGTTGCGCATGAGGGTGCCGGGGAGGAGGCCCGCCTCACAGAGAACCTGAAAGCCGTTGCAGATGCCAAACACAGGCCCCCCGTCCTCAGCAAACTGCATCACGTCCTGCATGATGGGCGAGAAGCGGGCGACGGCACCGGACCGCAGATAGTCGCCGTACGAGAACCCACCCGGCACGATCACCACGTCCACGTCCCCGAGCGTCTCCTCCTCGTGCCAGATGAAGCGCGTCTCTTGGTCGAAGACGTCGTGGGCGGCGTGGTAGGCGTCGTGGTCACAATTCGACCCCGGAAAGACAATGACACCGAAGCGGGCGGGCATGAGACGGTAGGGGGATGGTCAAAAAACAGGTTCTGGACCTGAAGAGAACGGCTCGCAGGGGCCCCGAAATCCGTGCCGTGAACCCAGAGGTCCAGGGCTACGCCTCCACAAAGTCGAGCCACGCGCTCCCCTCCACGTAGTCGTCAATCACAGACGGCGTTTGTGAGCGCCCGTAGGACGCGAGCAGGCGTTCGACCTTCTCCTGGAATGACTGGAGGCAGTTGGAGATCAGGTCGCTCCGAAAGCCCCGGTCGCCGAGCTCGATGACCATCTCCATCGTGACGACGCGCCCGAGAACGCGGCCCAGGTCCACGAGCTTGCGCTGCGAGAGCGACTGGTCGACCTCAAAGTCGAGCGCCCCGGAGAAGTAGTCGGTTGCGCGGGCCGTCAGGTCGTGGTCCTCCAAGAATGAGCGGAGGTTGCGCTCCTTCGCTTGACGCATGGACTTGAGAATCGACTCCGAGATCTGCTGGTAGAGGACATCGTTCGAGCCCTCGAAGATCTGGAACGGGCGGCTGTCGACCACCGAGCGGCCGGCCACATGGTCGAGCCGGTAGCCCTTGCCCCCAGTCAGTTGCAGGAGCGACTGGGCGGCGTTCTGCATGAGGTCCGTGACCACCGTCTTGGTGGCGTTGGCCGAGAGGGAACTGCCGGCCAGGTTGTTGTCGGTGTGGGCGTGCTCGCTGGTGTGGAGGCACATGGCCGAGCATGCCGTGTAGGCGGCCTGGATGTCCGCGACCCGGCGCTGCACCTGGTCGTACTCGAGCAGCGACTTGCCGCCCACGAAGCGTTCCTTGCAGTGCGCCAGGGCCTCGTCGAGAATGCGCTGGAGAAAGCCCATGCCCATGCCTGGAAACTCGATCCGGCTCCGGTGCAGGGTGTCGAGCATCATCTTGACGCCCGTGCTCTCGGGCTGAAGGCGATGCTGCGCGGGGACCTGAATGTCGACATGGTTGCGCCCGTACGGAATCATGTAGAGGCCGAGGTTCTCGTAGAACTCTTCGACCTCGATCATTTGCTCGGGCTGGTTCATGTCGGCGACGAAGAAGTCGATGTCGCGCCCCAGGTCGCCGTTGGCGCCCTGACGCCGGGCCGTCACGAGCCAAAAGTCGGCCCAGCCCGTGAGGCCAGCCCAGTGCTTGGTGCCCGTGAGGTGGTAGTCTCCGTCCCCCGTCTCCGTGTAAGAGGTCTCCATGCTGAGGGCGTCGGTCCCGTAGTCCGGCTCCGTAATCATGAGCCCCCCCAGGTTTTTCTCCTCGATGAAGCGCTCAAAAATTGGGGGCTTGATGGACTCGGCGCCGTACTTCGTGAGGGGCTGAAGGAACAGAGCGCCGTTGATGCCCAGGGTGAGAGAGAGGGCGAGCGACTCGTACGAGGCCGTGGCCAAAATGGACTGGCACTCGTGTACGTGGCCCCCCCGTCCGCCGTACTCTTCAGGGATGAAGACCGAGAGCGGGGTCATCGACTGAATCTCCCGCATCATGAACGGCGGAAGGCCTCGCTGCGTGCTGACCGCATCGAAGTCGCCGCGCATTCGGAAGACCTTGTGGAGCTTCTTCTGGAAGGCGTCCCGGAACGTGTCGAATTCGACGGAGGTCCCGAGGTCTTCGGACAGGTAAGAGGCGATGCTCATTGTACTGGGGTCTCAGGGAGACAGCGAGCCCAAGTTAAGGGCCGTGACGGAATATGATTGTCGTGTTTTCGCTCTATCGCAACGAGCATACAATGGAGAAGATCGACCGCAGAGAAGGGATCTGCAAACGAAGCTGCAACAAATCGCCCGGGTTAGATCGGGAAAAGATGTAACTTCCGCGTGTGTGCGCCTGCGAGGCGCAAAAAAAGAGGGGAAGATACACAAAAGGAGGAAGACCGAGGTGCACTCGGCCTTCCTCCTCTCGAGACACAAGATCGCATGGAGCTGTGTCGGAAAGCGCCAGGACTAGAAGGGAAGATCATCGTCCGGCTCGAACGTGTCCTCGTCCTCGCTTCCAGAAGACGCCTGCTGCCCGGGCTGCGGGCCGGAGGAGCCGGCGGGTTGTTCCTGGCGGGTTTGGTCCAGGGCCTCGTCCTCACGGGTCTGGTCGAAGCCGTCCATGTCCGCCCCGCCCTGGCGGTTGCTGTCGAGAAACATCATCTCTTGGGCCTTCACCTCCGTCGAGTAGCGCGTGTTATTGTCACGGTCCTCCCAGGAGCGGGTCTGGAGCTTTCCTTCGAAGTAGACCTGAGAGCCCTTACTGAGGTACTCGTTGCAGATCTCGCCGAGCCGGGCCCACGCCACTACGTCATGCCATTCGGTGTTCTGCACCTCGTTGCCGTCGTTGTCGGTGTAGGTTTCGTTGGTTGCGATCGACATGTTGCAGACGGCCGTCCCACTGCCGGTGTACCGGAGTTCAGGATCGTCGCCGAGGTTGCCGATAAGAATAACTTTGTTGACTCCGCGTGCCATGATGACCACCTAGCCGTGTTGTTCGAAGATCGATGAGCGCCCGAGCTCTTTTTGTGGTTCCGTTCTCTATACGACGAGTCGCGAAAAGTGTCCCGAGACGACGCCGCGGCGCAGGCGAACGCCAAAAGAAGAGCGCGGGCCCTGATTCGTTCCACAGACACACGGATGGTCCGCAGCATAACCCCTGAGGCAAACGCGCAGAACAGCCCGGAGTGGGGCCAAGATTCGAAGAGAACGGGCGTAAAAGGAAGGGAGCAAGGCCCGCTGTCTTCAGGCATTCTGGCCCCCCACGGCGAATCCTCAGAACAAAAAAACCGGGCAGATGCGCTCACCCAAAGACGCATCTGCCCGGCAAGGATGGAGGCCTCCTGGGGACTGTGACGTCCCGCACAACGTGACCGCGCACGCGACCGACGCTGTATGACAGATGACGTGCAATGTGTGTGCCAGGCAGGCGTTAGCCGGCGCATCCGCAAACGAGCGCCGCCTGCGGGAGGGGGCGGCGTGCGCTTCGTCACACAGTTGTCCGGCCGATTGGACAGCGCAGGGCGTCTACCGCCCAGACGGGGACGTGAGGGGGGCCTCTTCGGCGAGCTCCTCCAAGAACTCGAGCGTGAGCGCGTTGAACGTATCCGGATGCTCGATCATCGGGGCGTGCCCGCACTTGTCGATAAACTCGAGACGAGCGTCCGGCATCCGATCCCGAAATTCCTCCCCCACCTCGGGCGGCGTGACGATGTCGTCGCGGCCCCACACCAGCAGCGACGGCATGTCAAGCTGCGAAAGCTGTTCCGTGACGGTCTCCTCATCGGCCGAGCGGGCAATTTTGAGCAGCCGAAAGGCCCGCGGCCGATCGTTCACGATTTCAAGCATGTCGTCGACCAGCTCCTCGGTGGCGTGGACCGGGTCGTAAAATGTCATCTCGGTGCGTTCCCGGATGAATTCGCGGTCTTGGCGCCGAAAGAACGACGAGCCCATCGTGGTCTCGTAGATGCCGGACGACCCGGAGAGCACCATGGCGTGGACCTTCTCCACGTGGTTCAGGGCGTACAGGAGAGCGACATGCCCCCCGAGGGAGTTGCCCACGAGGACAATCCTGTCGAGGTCGAGCGTGTCCACGAAGTCCCGGACGTGTGTCGTGAGGCGCGGCACGCCCGTCTCCGACAGCGGGAAGTCGTACACCGGAAGAACTGGGGCGAGCACCCGGTAGCCGTTGTCCGAGAGGGCCTCCACGGTATCGACCCAGTTGCTCAGGTCCCCCAGCATGCCGTGCAGGAGAACGACCGGAGGCAGGGAAGAGTCGGCGGGGCCCTCCGCATTGTACCGAAAGGAGCCCGTTTCGTGGATGGGAAAGGGGGTTTCGTGCATACGTCGTAGACTCGTCGTCAATGAGGGCGGGGCAGTTCGAGGCCGCGCCGAGCATCGCTCCCGGCGGCGAAGCGCCCGGAACGACCCTCAGGCCCCAACGAAGGGCGACGCGTACGACCTGCGGGGTACCGTCACAGAGACGGGTGGGGAAGCCCCAACCCGGTCGGTGGGGAACAGCAAGATCAGCCGACGCGCGTAGGCAAAGGCCGTGTAGATTCCCAGTTGCGTGTTGCAAGAAACGCACGAGGTCGGTAATATTCAAAGCCCTGAATGTAAAAGGGTTCGTTCTTCTCCCCGCCCCGCCCGGGCGTAACGACGAACGAAGCGAAGATTTAGGGAAGAGCCGTGATTCGGCCGGGGGACGGATGAGAACCGTGCAGCCATGCAGGATCTTCGGTTGAGAGAAACTGGACCGCTGCTGTACGGTAGAAAAAAGCTCAATTCCCTCACACGTTTTCTCGCCCAGTACGCCGATTGTTCATGAAGGAGACGTCACGGAAACGCATGACTCGAATTGGGGTGTGCAGTGCGCTGGCGGGAGGGGCCGTCGGATTTGCCCTAGGCATGCTCTTCGCCCCGCAGCGGGGCCCCGACGCACGCCGTCGCATCGCGTACCAGCTCGAACAATTGTCGGCGCAGACGAGAATGCTGTTCCGTCGGCTCCTTCGGTCTGGGGGGGAGAGCGAAGGGCGCCGCAACAGCGCCGCCGTCGTGGAAGACGCAGAAACCCGAGCCGACCACATCCGCGATGACATTGACGCGCTGATGGACGAGCTCCGCCAGGCGTCGCAGGCCGACGACACAGACTGACTCGCATCTCGTGTCGGGGCACACCTTCTCTTCGCCCCCGCTCTCCTTTCTGTCGCCATCGATTGACCGACCGACCCCTACATGCCAGACCTGACCGTCCTGCTTTCCCCCGCCGACCAGAAGCAGCCCGGCGGAAATCCGTTTGCCCCGGACATGTTCGACTACCGCACATCGGGGACGTTCAATTACTTCGACGATCTGAATCCCGACCGGCGCGAATTAATCGACACCCTGCAGGAGGTGGTCGACGCGGAGGACGAGGAGGCGCTCGGCGAGGTGTTTGGGGTAGAGGGCTACGAACTGGAAGAGGCCATCCGCGTCAACGGTGAAATCTACGATGCCCCGCTCATGTCGGCGCTTGACCGGTTCAGCCCAGGCGTGATGTACGCCGCCATGGACTTCGCGAACCTTCCAACGGGGGCGCAGCGTCGTCTCCTCGAAAACGGGGTGATCCTGTCGGGGCTGTTCGGGCTCCTGCGTCCCGACGACCTGATCCCGAACTACCAGCTCGGCATGGGGGCGTCCCTGCCGGACGTGGGACCGGTGGCCGACTACTGGGGACCCATCATCAGCCCCATGCTCAACGACAGCCTCGAAGACCGGTGGGTGTGGGACCTGCTCCCTGAGGTGCACCGGAACGCCTGGACCGACGAGCACACCTACACGGCCCGCGTCGAGGTGCAGTTCGAACGTGTCGAGGACGGGGAGCGAGTCCCCATCACCGGGGAAGACCTGGAGGTGCAGCGCGGCCAGTTCGTGAACTTCATCGTGCAGGAGACGGCCGAGGAGATGGAAGACCTCCGGGAGTGGTCGGAAGAGGAGTCCGACGAACTCACGTTCGACGAGGACGCCTCCACCTACGACGAGGACACGAAAACCTGGAGGATCGTCATGGTACAAGAGTAACCCGAAGCGTCCGCGAGCCCCTCAGGTCTTGTTCTGACTCGCACACCGCCCGCGCATGTCCCTCCCCCGTGTTCCGATGTCTATGAATCCTCCGGTCGTTATTGGCATCGCCGGTGGATCCGGGTCGGGAAAGACGACGGTCCTAAACCACATCATTGAGGAGTTCGGGTCGGACCCAATCGCAATCCTCGACCACGACGCATACTACCGGGACCTCGCCCACCTTTCTCCGGAGGAGCGGGCACGCTTCAACTTTGACCACCCCGACGCGCTGGAGACGTCGCTCATGCGCGAGCACCTTGATCGCCTGATCGATGGGAAGGCGATCGAGAAGCCGGTGTACGACTTCACCACACACACCCGCCAGGAGGAGACCGAGACCGTAGAGCCCCGCCCCGTCATCATCATCGAGGGCATCCTCGTGCTGGCCGAGTCGGCCCTTGAGGAGCGGATGGACATCAAGATCTACGTCGACGCGGCCGATGACATTCGGCTCATGCGCCGCATTCGTCGAGACATGCAGGAGCGGGACCGGTCCATCGAAGGCGTCTTGCGCCAGTATGAGCGGACCGTCCGCCCGATGCACCTCGAGTTTGTAGAGCCCTCGAAGCGGGAGGCCGACATCATTATCCCACGGGGCGGACACAACGAGGTCGCCATCCAGATGGTCATGTCGCGGATTCAGGAACTGCTCCGACTGGTGGAGCAGGGAACGCTGCAGGCATAGCGCCGGCGCCCTGAAAACCCGCCAGGCGGGGAGCTACGTCCGATTTCTCTCCGCAAGCAGCCGCACGCCCCGCAGCACGAGATGAGGAGCGTGCGTGGCCTCGATGCTGAGGCGCTCGATGAGGAGGCCGCCCCAGCCGCCCGTAAGGACAACCTGGGGCGTGTCGGGAAGCCGGTCCGCGAGGCGAGTGGTCATCCCCTGAACGCTGTCGATGAGGCCCCACAGGATGCCGTTCTGTAGGGCCGTCTGGGTAGAGGCGCCGACCGGTGTCTCCGGAAGGGACAAGGGGGCGTCCGGCAGCTGTGCGGTGCCGCCCTGAAGGGCATTCCGCATCAGGACTGGCCCCGGGCCGATCGCCCCGCCCTGGTAGGTGCCGTTCTGGTGCACCACCTCGTAGTTGACCGCCGTCCCGGCGTCCACCACGACGACGCTGCGGGAGGCATCGCGCCCGTGCCGGGCCCACCCGGCGGCGGCCGCGGCCAGCCGATCGGTGCCCAGCGTGTCGGGGGTGTCGTAGTCGAGGGCGAAGGGGAGTGCCAGTCCGGGTTCAACGATCGTCAAGGGGGCGTCCACGAAGCCCCGAAGTCCACGCGTCACAGCGTCGGTGCGGGCGGGGACGACGGACACGAGCCCCACGTGGCTGACGGTCACGTCGGCGAGAGCCGAGGCGAGTCCGGCCCGCCAGTGAGCGGGGGCCGGGGCGTCGTCGTCCGGAGGGGCAACGGTGAACGCGCGGACGAGCTCGTCGCCCGAGAAAAGGCCCGCCTTCACAGCACTGTTGCCGACGTCGAGGGCGAGAAGCATGCCTGGGAAGAAGAGGGATTTGGGGCTCAGCGCTGGGTCGTGACCTCGCCTGCGTGCACGATTTTCTCCGCACCGTCCGCCGTGTGCAGCCGCAGGGCTCCAGTCTCCGTGATGCCTTGCACGGTGCCGGAGAGGACCTCGTCGGTGCCGGGAAGGCGTAGAGACAGGGACGACCCGAGGGAGGCGAGGCGCTCCCGGAACGCGCTGCGGACCGATTCGGCCCCGTTGCGCTGCACGGCGTCGTACCGATGTTCGAGGGACTCGAGCAGCCGGGCCAGGAGTGGCGGGCGCGGCACGGGGCGGCCGGTGGCGAGGCGGAGCGACGTGGCCGTGTCGGCGAGGGCGTCGGGGAAGTTGGTCTGGTTTACGTTGAGGCCGACCCCCAGCACGACCACGGCGTCGGTGTTGGGCGGGGCAAGGGACGACTCCAGCAGGATGCCACAGGCCTTGCGGCCCTCCAGGAGAACGTCGTTGGGCCACTTGAGGGCGGCCGAATGGGGGGAGACGAAGCTCTCAACGGCCTCGGCGACGGCCACGCCCGCGGCCACGGTGAAGAGACCGAACCGGTCCGGCGGCAGTGTGGGACGTAGCACCACGGAGAAGAGAAGATTGCGGCCCTTGTCGGCCGTCCAGTCGCGCCCGTGCCGTCCCCGCCCGGTCGTCTGGTATTCGGTAAGCACCGTGGCGCCCTCCGGTGCGCCCTCCGCTGCCCACTGCGCCGCCCGTTCGTTCGTCGAACCGACCTCCTCAAATCCGCGCATCGACCGGCCGAGGCGGTCGGTGGAGAGCCGCCCCTGCGTGTCCTCGACGAGAGAGAGGGGCATGAGACGAAAGCGTCGATGTGGAAAAATAGAGACAAGGTGCGGACGTTATTTCGGGGACGCCCTGCTAACGGGGGGCGTACCCGTGGTACGCCGACACCGTGCGGAACTGGCGCGGGGCGCGAAGGGGCACGTCCACGACGGCCCGGACGCGGGTCAGGTGCGGCACCCAGGCCTCGTCGGGTGCCCGGCGGAGGCGGAGCGTGATCTGGCTCCGTTCGCGGAACAGCAGAATCTGGCTGGCCCGGGTCGTGGTGAGGCCCACCAGTGCGTGCGACGCGCGATCGATCGTAAGGCGGGCGTACCGGATGCTCCGGTCGGCGCCCCGTTCGTCCGAGCGCACCTTCGCCTCCACCACGTGGGTCGGCGTGCCGTCCAGGAGCGAGTCGCGGCGGAGGGCGTACCGGTAGGACTCCTGTGTGCGGGGGGCGAGGTACGCCGGCTTATCCGAGGTATCGGAAAGGACTTGTCCCGCCAGGTTGCTGGGGCGGGCGCGGCGGGACTGCGAAGGGGCAAGGCCCGCCAGCAGCCCCCCAGACTGGAACTGGCCGGTCGAGTCGGCCCGCTGGATCATCCCAGGGTCCGTGCCGGGCGGATACCGGAGCGTTCGCGTCCGATAGGCGGTGGTCGCCCCGGTCGTATCCAACTGCTCGGTCCGTACGTCCCGGGTGACGGCGTACGCGTCGAGACGGGCAAAGGCCGAATCGAATGCCGTCCGGTTGAGCTGGGCAAGGACGGTGAGGACCGAGTCGCGGGATGCGTCTACGGCCTCAATCGTGTCGAGGGCGCCGAACGCAGCGTACTCTCCCTCGTACGCGACAGGTTGAGTACAGCCCAGGCCCCCAACCACCAGGAGCCACCCGCCTACAATGACATGTAAAAAACGGGCGCGTTTGGAGGGGGCGGGCTGCATCACTCATCGTCGATTTATATGTTGGGGCGGATTCCGGTACCGCTAGCCCGAAACCGGCCAAAAGTTTCGGCCCGCGCAACGGGCTTCGTAAAGTCTTCGGGGCGTTCGGCCTCCGATGCTCGCAATCGACCGTGCACAGATGGATTCCCCTACGCACGACTCGCCGTACGATCTGCTCCTCGACACGGCCGTACAGGCGGCCCGCCGGGCCGCCGCCGTGATTCGGGAGCAGGCCGGCGGGCCCGGCGACGTGCGCGACAAGGGGCGCAACGACTTCGTGACCGATGCCGACGAGCGAGCCCAGGCGGTCATCGTTGAGTATCTCCGCGAGACCTTCCCCCGAGACGCCATCCTCGCCGAAGAGGGAGCGGCAGGCGGCGAGAACGCGCCGGTCGTGTCGGGGCGGCGCTGGATTGTGGACCCGATCGACGGCACGACGAACTTCATGCATCAGGTGCCGCCCTACGCCGTCAGCATCGCGCTGCAGGAGGAGGGCGAGATCGTGGTCGGCGTGGTGCTCGACGTGCCGCACGATGAGCTTTTCACGGCCGTGGCGGAGCACGGGCTTCAGGTGGACGGGACGGAGGCAGGGGTGAGCGCGACGGACGCGTTCGGGGACGCGTTTCTGGCGACGGGGCTTCCCTATCGCCGCTTCGACCACACGGACCAGTACCTGGACGTACTGGCTGAGGTTCTCCGTGACGCTCAGGGGGTGCGCCGGCACGGCTCCGCGGCCATTGACCTGGCGTGGACGGCCTGTGGCCGGTTTGACGGCTTCTTCGAGACTGGACTCAGTCCCTGGGACATTGCGGCGGGCGTTCTGCTCGTGCGCGAGGGCGGCGGGCGGGTCACAAACTACCACGATGACGCCGGGATCACGCCCGTATTCGACCAACAGATGTGCGCCACCAATGGGCCGGTGCACGCCGACCTGCTGGGCCACTTGGCCCCGATGGACGACGTGCGACTGTAGGCGGCCCGCGGAGCCTTCTTTTGCTCACTCTCTTCCAACTTACGACTTCGACTGACATGGACGGTTACGACCTGCTCGACGGAAAGACGGGCGTCATCTTTGGGGCCCTCAACGAGGACAGCATCGCCTGGTCGATCGCCCAGGCCTGTCACCGCGAAGGGGCGGACTTTGTCCTCTCCAACGCCCCGGTGGCCCGCCGCCTCGGCTCGCTCGACGAGCTGGCGGACGAGACGGACAGCTCCATCATCTGGGCCGACGCCACCGACGACGAGGAGCTCGCCGAGCTCTTCGAGGAGGTAAAAGACGAGCACGGCTCCATCGACTTCATCGTCCACTCCATTGGGATGGGCGTGAACGTGCGCAAGGACGTGCCCTACGAGGACCTTAACTACAACTGGTACGAGCAGACGCTCGACGTGTCGGCCGTAAGCCTGCACCGCATCGTCAACCACGCCCTCAATACCGAAGCGATCGACGACGGCGGGTCAATCCTGGCGATGAGCTACATCGGGGCCGAGCGCATCTTCTCGAAGTACTCGGAGATGGGCGACGCGAAGGCACTGCTGGAAAGCATCGTCCGCTCCTTCGGCTCTCGGCTGGGCGAACGCGACATCCGCATCAACGCCATCTCCCAGAGCCCTACGAAGACGACCGCCGGCTCCGGGATCGACGGCTTCGACGCAATGTACGAGTTTGCCGAGCGCGTCGCCCCCCTCGGCAACGCCGACGCCGACAGCTGCGCGGACTACGCCGTGACGCTTCTCAGCGACCTCACGCGCATGGTTACTATGCAGACGCTCTACCACGACGGCGGCTTCGCCAGCATGGGCATCTCCGACAAGATTGTGGAGGCGATGGAGGACTCGCTCTCGGGGGAGGACACGGAGACGTAACGGTGCCGACGGGCCCGATCCCCGTCAGGTGCCCCAACTTCCGATGCATGCTCCACCCAGCCCACATGATCAAACTGTTCATCACCGACATCGACGGGTGCCTGGCCGCGCCCTACGAGGCGTACGACCTGACGGGGCTCGATACGCTCCGGCGGCTCCCGGACGAGGCGGACACGGCCCCGGCCCTCACCATCTGCTCGGGCCGGTCCTACCCGTACGTCGAGGCCATGACGCAGGCGCTCGACCTTAGCACCCCGGTGCTATTCGAGGCCGGTGGGGGGCAGTTCGATCCGGTGGCGGCCCAGACCGCCTGGAGCCCGCACCTCACCGACGAGGTGGAGGCCAAGCTCCACGCCGTGGAGCGCTGGTTCGCGACGGAGTGCGTCCCGGGCACCCAAATCTCGATCGACTACGCCAAGCGCACGCAGACCGGCGTCGTCTCGCCGGAGGTGGAAGAGATTCAGGCTCTGCAGCCCCGGACCGAGCAGTTCGTGGCCGAGGAGACGCCCGGCCTCCATGTCTTTGCGACCGACATTTCGGTGGACGTCGTCCCGCCCGGCATTACGAAGCGGGATGGGGTCGAGTGGCTGGCCGACCGCCTCGACCTATCGCTGACCGAGATGGCGTACATCGGCGACGCCGAGACCGACCTGGAGGCCCTCGACGCGGTGGGAACGTCGTTCGCCCCGGCCAACGCCGACGCGACGGTGCGGGCCCAGGTGGACCATGTCACGGAGGGGACGGTTCTTGACGGCACCCTGGAGGCCTACCGATACTGTCGGGCCCAGAACGACTCATAATTCGGATCCCGCCGGGCATCGCTCCGGGTGTCCGTGCCCCCCTTGCTAGCCGACGTGTCATGCGCACGACAGGATGGGTGCTTCTTCTTGCCGCGGGACTGGCGAGCGGCCTGTGTTCGGTCGCCGCCCAACCGAGTGCCCCGTCCGACACGACGCGGACGTCCGCCTCGCCAAGATCGCCGACCCCGAGCCCGGACGTTCTCGAAGGGCGGAGGGGCGTATTCCGGTCGACGCCGCTGTTTTACGTGGCCGGGGAGACGGCGACCCTTCACAACCGCTCGGGCCTGAACACCCCGGTGACCCGGTTGTCGATGCGCACGCCCGTCCGACGCCTGTCGTGCGAGGCAGATTGGTGCCGGGTGCGGACCGACGGGGGCACGACCGGGTACGTTGCCGCCGAGGCCCTGTCCAACATGTGGATCCGCGTCTCGAAGAGGGAGCGGCGCATTTACGTGTACCGCGGGGCCGAGCTCGTCCACGCCTTCCAGGCGGACATGGCCTACAACTCCTTCGCCGACAAGAAGCGAAACGGTGGCGAGAACCGTCCCGACCACTGGCGCACGCCCGAAGGGACCTTCTACGTGGTCCACAAAAACCCGCAGAGCGAGTTCTACAAGGCCCTCGTGCTCAACTACCCGAAGGTAGAGGACGCACGCCGGGGGCTGGACGCGGGGCTCATCTCCCGCTCCCAGTACGAGGCGATCAGGCAGGCCCAGCAAGAGCACCGGATGCCGCCCATGGGCACGGACCTGGGCGGGTGGATTGAGATTCACGGCGACGGGACGGGGGACGCAACCGCCTGGACACAGGGATGCGTGGCCATCCGCAACGCGGCCATGGACGTGATCTGGGAGCAGGTGCGCGTCGGGACGCCGGTGCTCGTCGAGTGACCGCAACCGCCTGAGACCGCCCGAGTACGGCCACGGACCGGGAACGCCTCCGGACCGGGCTCCTAACACCGTAGCACAATTTCACCCATCTCACCGATTACAAGATCGTATCATGTTTTCGACCCGCAACATTGCCACAGCGCTCGTCGGCGTTCTTTTCTTTTTTGTCGTCGGGTGTGGTGGAGGCAGCAGCCCCACGGCGCCGCCGGACGGCTGGCAGAACTCGGACATGCACTGGTGGGCGGAGGGGGTAGACACCTCGGCGGTGTTCATTAACCTCGACAGCCTGTCCGGCATGGGCGTTGAAAACGCAAAGGTGCAACTGTCAGCGAGTGGTGACGTCAACCAGGAGCAGTTCCAGTCAGCAATTAAGCGCAGCCTCCTGCCGCTCTACCGCAACAACCCCATGGTCGTGGACTCCCTCTTCGGGAAGTACGCCACTCCGCAACTGGAGGAGGTGGACCTGAGCGGAAACGTTCTGCAGAGCAACGGAGAGTTGCAGTCGGACCTGCTGAACAAGAACCAGAAGGTGGCCTACGAGGCGATCACTGAGTACTTCCGTGAGCCCCAGCGGGATCAGTCGCCCGACAACATTACCTGGCCCGACAGCCTGCGGTCGGAGGAGTACTCCGGCGTTGTGCAGCTGCAGGTACACCTTGGCGTTGAGGGAGAGGGGGAAAATGCGACCTCCCGGGCCGACGCCGTGGAGGTGCTCTCGGGGCCGCACCCGACGCTCAACCGAATCGCCCTCAAAGCCGCTACGCAGGCCACGTGGAAGCCCGCCTACGTTCTGGAAGATGGCAGCTGGACCCCGACTGAGAGCTGGGTCCAGTTCGACATTCCGTTCCAGATGCGGTAGGATCGGTTTCCGACCCGCGGCCCGCCCGGCACCGACCTCTATGCTCGGCCACTCTGCTTCGCGTGGAGGGGCCGAGTGTGTTTAGGGACGCACGGCCGGAAGACAGGCCCTCTCCCAGCCTACTAGGCCACGAGGACACCGGCGACCGTGGCGGTGAGCCACGAGGCGAGCGCGCCCCCGAGCACGGCCCGCAGGCCGAGTGCCGCGATCTCGCTCTTGCGCGAGGGCGCGATGCTCCCAATGCCGCCGATCTGAATTGCGATGGACGAGAAGTTGGCAAATCCGCACAGGGCGTACGTGCCGATAATCGTGGACCGCTCGCTGATGGCCCCCTGGAGGTCGCGCAGCGAGGCGTAGGCCACGAACTCGTTCACGGCCACCTTCTCGCCGAGCAGGGTGCCGAACTGCAGGATGTCGGCCGTCCCCACGCCCATCGCCCACGCCAGCGGGGCGAAGAGGAACCCGAACACCGCCTCCAACGAGAGCGCGTCGAAGCGGCCGCCGGACGCCTGCGCCACGAGCTCATTCACGTTGTAGAGCTCAACGCCGTACACCACCGGCGCCCCCGCCCACTCGAACCCGGCGTTGATGGTGCCGATGAGGGCCAGAAAGGCGAGCAGCATGGCGCCCACGTTGAGGGCGAGGCGCAGGCCGTCGGATGCGCCGTTGGCGGCGGCCTCGATGACGTTGTCCGCCTCCTCCGTGTCCTGCACTTCGGCCCCGCCGCTGGTCTCAGGGGTTTCGGTCTCCGGCACCAAAATTTTCGCCATCACGATCGCCGCGGGCGCGCTCATCACCGACGCCGACAGGAGATGCTTCGCGAAAAGCTGCCGCGACTCGGGCGAGTCCCCGCCCAGGAACCCGATGTAGGCGGCCAGCACCCCACCCGCAATGGTGGCCATGCCGCCCGTCATGAGCGTCATGATCTCACTGCGCGTCATGTCCTCCACGTAGGGCTTCACGGCCAGGGGCGCCTCGGTCTGCCCGATGAAGACGTTTGCCGCCGCGCCCAGCGACTCGGCCCCGGAGATGCGCAGGGTTTTTTGCATGATCCATCCCATGCCGTTCACGAGCGGCTGCACGATGCGCAGGTGGTAGAGCACCCCCATCAGCGAGGCGAAAAAGATGATCGTCGGCAGCACCTGGAAGGCAAAGTTGTTGCCCTCGTCCGGGTTGCCCAGGTCGCCAAAAATAAACTCCGATCCCTCGTACGTGAACGACAGCAGCGTGTCGAAGAAGGTGGCGAGGGTGTCGAACAGGGCCTCCCCCGGACCGGTCTTCAGCACGAGGAGGGCGAAGACGAGCTGCAGCCCGATGCCCATGCCCACGAGCCGCCAGTTGATGGCCTTGCGGTTGGTGGAGAACAGCACGGCGATGCCGATGAAGACGGTCAGGCCGATGAGGCCGCGAAGCAGGGCGACGGGAAACGACATGGAGGCGCGTATGACTGTAAGACGAGGGGAGTACGGCAGAGCCCTCCCTCCGAACCGGGCGTAAGATAACCACCATGGACGCGAACACAAGTCGCCCCCGCCTGCGTACTCGCCGCGCCAAAAAATCAAGGGCACCCGGCGCAAGCCCGGTGCCCTTGAGGAAGACTGCCGAAACGGAGCGTCATTCTTCTAGCGACCCGAGTCCGAAGAGGACCCCGTGGACGACTCTGTGGCGTCCGACGGCGTCCAAATGTTGTTGCCCCGGTTCATGTCCGGCAGAATCTGATTCGGGTCGAGGGCGATGCGCTGCAGAGGGCCGTCGGTCACGCGAAGGGTGTTGGTGTCCTGCGTGAAAAAGGCCTCGGCGGGGACCCGCCGCTGCTCCGTAGAGCCGTCCTCGTAGGTGAGCTGCACCGTCACCGGCAGCATCAGCTCCTCGTTCTGCGAGACCGTCACCATCGTCGTGTCGCCGGGGGCGACCGAGTCGACGGCCTGGTCCAGTGCGTCCGTCTCGTAGTACCAGCTGCGCCAGAACCAGTCCAGGTCCTCGCCGCTCACGTCCTCCATGGTGCGGAAAAAGTCGGCGGGCTTCGGGTGCTTGTAGGCCCAACGGTCGAAGTATTCCTTGAAGGCCGAGTCGAAGCGCTCGGGCCCCAGCACGTGCTCGCGCAGCACCATGAGGCCGTAGCCCGGCTTCAGGTAGGCGAGAAACCCGAGGGCGTCGTCTCGAATGCGGTCGGCGTACGTCATGATCGGCTGATCCCCGAAGGGCGAGTCCATCTGCTTCGTCACGTACTTCGAGAGGCCGCCCATCACCTTCGCCGGCGGCACCCGGCCCTGGCCGTAGAAGTCGAGCGCCGAGTACTGGTTCATAAAGGTGTTGAGGCCCTCGTCCATCCAGACCCAGCGGCGCTCGTCGGACCCTACGACCATCGGAAACCAGGCGTGGCCGAACTCGTGGTCGGTGACCTGGAAGAGGGAACGGCCGCGCGAATTGACGTCGCAGAACACGATCTGTGGGTACTCCATGCCCTGCACCCGCCCGGCCACGTTGATCGCGTTGGGGTAGGGGTAGGGCGCCACGAAGTCGGAGTAAAACTCGACGGAGTGCTGCGTGTACGCGGTCGACCGCTCCCAGCCGGGGTTCTGGTCGGTGCCGAGCCCCTCTTTCGGGTAGAGCGACTGGGCAAGCACCGTGCGGTCCCCGGCGTTGGCCTGCGCCGCGTCCCAGATGAAGGCACTGGAGGCCGCCCACGCAAAGTCGCGCACCCGGTCGGCCTCGTACCGCCAGGTCAGGCGGCCCTCCCCCTCGGGGCGGGTGTTGGGGGCGCCCACCTCCGTGCTGTCGATGATCATGACCGGCTCACGGCTCTGGCGCGCCTCGGCCAGCCGCTCGCGCTGCGTCTCTGTGAGCACCTCGTCGGGGTTTTGGAGGCGCCCGGTGCCGCCCACGATCATGTTGCGCGGCACGGTGATGTTGACGTTGAAGGTGCCGTACTCCAGGTAGTACTCGCCCTGGCCCAGGTAGGGAAGCGGGTTCCAGCCGTTGACGTCGTCGTAGACGTACATCCGCGGGTACCACTGGGCGAACTGGTAGACGGTGCCGTCCTCCATTTGCATCCGGCCGTGGCGGTCGGCGCCGTCCTCCGGAAGCGTGTAGGCGAAGTCAAACGAGAGCTGGAGGCTGTCGCCGGACGCGAGCGGGGTGTCGAGCGACACGCGCATCCGGGTCCCGTCGACGAGCGTGTCGGGCGTCGTGGTCTCGCCGCCGTGCTGGATCTGGAGGTTCGAGAGGTCGTACCCGGCCTCCTCAAAGAAGCCTCCGAAGCGGGCGTCGGCGGGCACGGCGGCGTTGCCGCGGCTGCCCGTCTTGAAGTAGTTCTGCTCCAGCTGCACCCAGAGCCGCTCCAGGGCCTCCGGGGCGTTGTTGGTGTAGGTGATCGTCTCGGTCCCGGTTACCCGGTTGCTGGCCGTGTCGAGCGCCACGTCGATCTGGTAGTCGGCGGCGTTCTGCCAGTACGCGCGGCCAGGGCTGCCGTCGGCGTCCCGGTACCGGTTCGGATCGGGAAAGTCGACCGGCTCGAACGATTCAAGGTTGTGCTCGGGCACCTGGTCGGGGGACTGCTGGGCGAGGGCCGTGCCCCACAGCATGGGGACGAGCGCCGCAACCAAGACGCTGGTGAGCAGGCGAGGACGGAGACGCATGACGGGGAGGGGTTGATGAGAAAAGCATCAGTGCTACGTAACGTAATCCCTCTGTGGGCGAATTTGAATGACGAAAACGTTAAAGCATGGTTAGGGCCGGACACAACGGCCGGCCCGACACGGACCCGGCGCCCGAACGCCACCGCGCCCCGGGCGTACAGAAGTGTGTCGTTGTATCCATCTCACACCGATCCCCGCTCCGCCGCATGCGCCGCATTCCGATTCGCCGATCCTCGTCCTCGACCCAGGTCGACCCCGACCCGGAGGCCGAGCAGCGCATCCTCGACGGCCTCAACGACAAGCAGCGCGAGGCCGTGACGACCACCGAGGGGCCGGTCATGATCATTGCCGGGCCGGGCTCCGGCAAGACCCGCGCACTGACCCACCGCATCGCCTACCTGCTGGCCGCGGGCAAGGCGCAGCCGCGCGACATCCTGGCCCTCACCTTTACCAACAAGGCGGCGAACGAGATGCAGGAGCGTGTGGAGTCCCTCGTGGGCGACGACGCCCGTGGGATGTGGGTGGGCACCTTCCACTCCTCGTTCGCCCGGCTGCTGCGGATAGAGGGGGACAAGATCGGCTACTCGGAGGACTTTTCGATCTACGACACCTCCGACTCGAAGCGCCTCATCCGACAGCAGATGAAGGGGCGCAACCTCGACACCGACGTGGTGAAGCCGCGGTCGGTGCAGCGCATGATCTCCAGCGCCAAGAACGAAATGATCGACCCGCAGAAGTACGCGGACCTGGCGCGGGGCGACCAGCAGGAGATCGTCGCGGAGGTTTATCCCGCCTACGAGCGCGCCCTCAAGCAGGCCAACGCGCTCGACTTCGACGACCTGCTGCTCAAGCCGATCGATCTGTTCGAGCAGCACGAAGACGTCCTGGAGAAGTACCAGAACCGCTGGCAGTACGTCCACATCGATGAGTATCAGGACACGAACCAGGCGCAGTACGTCCTCGCCCGCAAGCTGTCCGGGGGCCACAGCAACCTCTGCGTGGTGGGCGACGACGCGCAGAGCATCTACGCCTTCCGCGGGGCCGACATCACCAACATCCTCAACTTCGACAACGACTACCCGGACGCCACCACGATCCGGCTGGAGCGCAACTACCGCTCCACCGAGAACATCATCCGCCTGGCCGACTCGATCATCGAGGAGAACGACGACCAGATTGAGAAGAGCCTGTGGACGGACAACGCGAAGGGGGAGTACGTGGCGCTCATGGAGGCGCTCAGCGAGAAGGACGAGGCGCAGAAGATTGAGCGCCGCGTCCGGGACCTGCACCTACGCGACGGGATGGAGTACGGCGACTTTGCGGTCCTCTACCGCACCAACGCGCAGAGCCGCGCCATTGAGGAGGCGCTGCGCAAGGAGAATGTGCCGTACCGCGTGATCGGGGGCACGTCCTTCTACGAGCGGAAGGAGATCAAGGACGTGCTCGCCTACTTAAAGCTGCTGGTGAACCCGAACGACACGGCCAGCCTGCAGCGCATCATCAACTACCCCACGCGTGGCATCGGCGACAAGACGCAGGAGCGCCTTCAGCGCTACGCCCAGCAGCAGGGCCTCTCGCTGTGGCAGGCCGTCGAGCGGGTGGAGGAGATCGAGACGCTGGGCACGCGGGCCGAGCGGGCGGTCGGCACGTTTCGGCGCCTCATCGCCCGCTACGCCTCGAAGGCGGGCACCGGCAGCGTGCCGGCCGACGAACTGGCGCGCGACCTGATCCAGGACGCCGGCCTCCTCAGCGAGCTGCGCAAGGAGCACACCCGCGAAAACCTGCAGCGCTGGGAGAACGTGCAGGAGCTGATCAGCGCGCTGGCCGAGTACGTCGAGTCTACCGAGGACGCCACCATCAGCACGTTCCTGCAGGAGGTGGCCCTCATGACCGGTCAGGACGAGGCCGAGGAGGGCGACGACAAGGTGACGCTGATGACGCTCCACGCCGCGAAGGGGACCGAATTCCCGGTCGTGTTCGTCGCGGGCCTGGAGGAGAGCCTCTTCCCGCTGGAGCAGGCGACCCAGGAGAAGGCGGAGCTGGAGGAGGAGCGGCGCCTCTTCTACGTCGGCGTCACGCGGGCGGAGGAGCGTCTCTATCTCAGCTGGGCGCGCAGCCGCTACCGCTACGGCGAGCAGACCTCCAACACGCGCAGCCGCTTCCTGGAGGAGGTCGACTCCGACGTGGTGCGCACCGAGGCGGGCGGTGAGCTGGAGCAGGAGACGGACCGCTTCTCCGCGGGCAACGGGTCCGGCGGCGATCAGGAGTACGACGAGATGGACCCGCACTACTACCGCCAGGACCTGAGCGGCGACCGCAACTCGGGCGGCTCATCGGATGGCCTCCGGCGCATCGAGTCGACCGACGGGGGCGGTGGGCGGCGCGTGGTCTACGACGAGGGCCAGGGCAACATCGTGCCCGGCGTCCGGGTGGAGCACCAGAAGTTTGGGCAGGGCAAGGTGCAGTCCGTCGAGGGTGAAGGTGAGAAGGCCACCGCGGTCGTGTTCTTCGGCGCGGACGTGGGAAACAAGAAGCTGAAGCTCAAATACGCGAACCTGCGGGTGATCGGGTAAGAAGAGGAGCCTGGGAATGCGGGCGGAGGAGAAGCAAGTCCAATCGGTCGGATCGCCTCACGGCCGTGCCGTCGCGGGCCGATTACGGTCACGAATTCGGCGCGCGCTTCAAACAGTGCAGCCAGGCGGTCCGTGCAGCGCCGGTTTTAGTCCGCCACCCAGATCTCCACGATGCGCTCAAGGTGGTCAAAGGACGGAGTCACCCCGCCTCCAGCGCCCGAAACGCCGCCAGCAGCTCCTGCGCCACCGGCCCGGGCGTGCCGTCGCCCACCGTCCAGTCGTCCACCTGCACGATGGACATGACGCCCGTCGTGGTGCCCATCAGAAAGAGCTCATCGGCGTCGGGCAGGTCGTCGACGGCCACCGGAAATTTCTCGACGGGCATGCCGAGGTCCTCGCAGAGCTCCAGCACGACCTCTCGCGTGATCCCGGGCAGGGTGCGGTTGGTGAACGGGTGGACCGCGACCGTCCCGTCGAACACGGCCCCCACGCTGGAGTGGGAGCCCTCCGTCACGAACCCGTCGCGGACCAGGAGCGCCTCGTAGGCCCCGGCCTCCTGGGCGGCCTGGTTGGCGAGCACGTTGGGGAGGTAGTTGAGGGACTTGATGTCGCAGCGGTCCCAGCGCTGGTCGGGCCGCAGGATGACCTTGACGCCGTCGCGCCACTTCTCAAGCGGCGGCTCGTGGGCCGCGGCGCGGGCGTAGACGGTCGGCTCCGTCGAGGCATCGGGAAAAGCGTGCTGTCGCGGCGCGGCCCCCCGCGTGATCTGCAGGTACACCTTTGCGGGACCCTCGTCAAGACCGTTTCGGGGCAGCAGCCCGTGGACGCGCTCCCAAAGGACGTCGGTGTCGATGTCGGTGATCCGGATCGCTTCCAGGCTGCGGGCGAGGCGCCGCCGGTGGGCGTCCAGCCGAAAGAGGGCGCCGTCCTCGGCCCGGGCCACCTCGTAGACCCCATCCCCGAACACGAACCCCCGATCGTTGGGGGAGACGGACACGTCCGCCCTGTCCATGTAGCTGCCGTTGAAGTAGACCGTCATCGGAGTGAGTGCGTCTGAACCAAATCGAGCGTGCGTCGCCCCGCCGGGACAGACTCAACGTAAGAAGTTCGGCGGAGAAACACAGTAGGGGAAAGGGGCCGCGTCCCGAGGCGAGCGGGCCGTCGGGGTTTTTCGTCGGTGGAGTTGACGTTTTGCAAAGAAACGGTTAATCATAACATAGGACTCAAGCCGGTCCGACGCCGCAGCAGTCCTCGTTCATCAGCCTCTTCGGATGCCGTGCCCCGCGACCGCTCCACCGAAAAGACAACTGTGTTTGCCATCTACTCGACCCGCCGCGACGCGGAGGTGGCCAAGGAGTACCTGCGGGAGTCGGACATCGAGGCATTCGTGCAGGCCGACGACGCCGGCGGCATGCACCCGCAAATGCAGCGCCCACACGGGGTGAAGCTGGTGGGCATGAGCGGAGCGGCCCAGGACGCCTACGAGGCGCTTGATGTCGCCGACCTGTTGCCGCAGCCGGTGGAGGGACAGGCCGAGCCCGACGAGGCGACCGGCTCGGCAGACCTCACGATGTCGACGGGCGGCGTGGCGGGTGTGCTCGGGGCCGCTGCGGTCCTGCTTATCATCCTCTACTTCTTGCTGGCGTAGCCCGCACCGCTGTCCCCACACAGAGAGTCCGGTCGGCGTGGGAACGCAGCGACATCCGGTGAAACGTGCGATCTGATTGTGCCCGTCGGTCGCCGCGCACCCCGAGACTGCTTCTCTTCGGTTAGGACGCAGTCTGAAACTACTTCTTCCCTTCGATCAGGGCGCAAGGCGTTCGAGGGTCCAGTCGTCCGCCGGGGCGGGGCGGCGGTAGCGGAGGCGGTCGTGGAGGCGATTCGGACGGCCCTGCCAGAACTCGATCTCTGTGGGGCGTACCACGTAACCCCCCCAATGGGAGGGCCGGGGGATCTCGTCCTCTTCTCCGTATTCGGCCTCTACGGTAGCCAGGTTCTCTTCGATTTCGGTCCGGCTGTCCACCACACGGCTTTGGGGGGAGGCCCAAGCTCCCATCTGGGCCCCGCGGGGACGGCGATGAAAGTACTCGGTCGACTCTTCGGCGGGCAGGCGCTCGACGGTGCCCTCGATGCGCACCTGCCGTTCGAGCGGCTTCCACAGGAAGACGAGTGCCGCGTGCGGGTTTTGACTCAGGTCGGTGCCCTTGCGGCTCTCGTAGTTCGTGTAGAAGTGGAAGCCGCGGTCGTCGAGGCCCTTTAGCAGCACGATGCGGGCGGAGGGTGTGCCATCCGTGGCGGCGGTGGCGAGCGTCATGGCATTCGGCTCCTCCAGCTCCGCGTCTTCGGCCTCGTCGAACCAGGCCCGAAACTGCTCGATCGGGTCGTCGGTCACGTGGTCGCGTGAGAGCTCGGCCCGGGCGTACTCCTGGCGTAAATCAGCGAGCTTGGACATGTGTGAGACGAGTTGTGGTAGAAAGCAACAAGCTGAAAACGCCCCGGTGTAGCCCCTCGTTTCGGCCGCGCTGCATCTTTTGCGGGGGTGTAATACGGCCGTCTCTCCGCCCGGTCCCCACGCGGGGCTACCGCCAGATCTCCATCCGCAGGCCGCGGTCGTTGCGCGGCGCGGAGGCATCCTGAGACGGACACCGCTCGGCCGTGCCCTCGTGGATGCGGCGGGCTGTCCAACACGCGGCGTGGGCGTCGAGCACGTCGTCGGCGCCGACCGGGCCGCCCGACAGGTGCGCGGCGACCGTCTCCACCTCCGGAAACCCGCGGGCGGCGAGGAGCGTCGTGCGGGCCGCCCGCCCCGCCTCGGTGTGTTTGCTGTCCTCGACGGGCGCATCCCCGTTCATCGCGTAGAAGGCGAGCTCGGGGTGCACCTCACGGACGCGGTCCTGTAGGGCAGGCGTCATGCGGTCGGCCAGGGCCCGCATCTTGGGGAGGAGGTAAAACGCCTGCTTCGTAAGGCCCGGGGCGTCGGGGCCGCTGGCGTGATTGCGGCGCTGGGCCTCGTCGTAGGTCTCGGCCCCGAGGGCGGCATGCGCCGGGGGCGAGAAGACACTGGCACCCCGCGGGTGGCCCAGCAATTGTCGGGCGGCCTGATCGCACGTGCGCCCGCCGGGAACGGCCCGGTCGGGCAGGCCAATTACCATGTCGATACCAAGCACGGCCGGGGCCTCGGGCAGGTCGAACAAGGCATCGGCGCCGTCGACGGTGCGGCACCGCGTCGTGCCGGTGCGGGGGCGGTGGAGGACGACGACCCAGCCGTCCCGAAAGCCGTCCGCGCCGACCACCCAGGCGTCGGTTTCCGTAGAGGAAGACATCGAAAGAAGCAGTTGGGAAATTGCGGGCCACTTTACGTCGTCCCTCCAACTTCTTTGATTTCGGGGTGTTGAGGATGATAGCGCTTCCATTCCAAATCGTTGCTCTATGCTGTATGAAACTGCCCTTCTTCCTCGCGAGCCGCTTCGTGGCGGGCGAGACGCTCGAGAGCTCCCTCCCGGTCGTGGACAATCTCAATCAGGACGGGCTCCACGTGGCCCTCGATAAGCTCGGCGAGCACGTTCAGGACCGGAGCGAGGCGATCGCGGCCCGAGACGCCTACATCGACCTCGTCCGCACGATGGCCGAGCGGGGCGACCATGGGCAGCGCAACCGCATCTCGATCAAGCTCTCGATGATGGGCCAACTCATCGACGAGGACTTTTGCGAGGAGAACCTGCGGCAGCTTTTGGAGGTGGCCGCCGAGCACGACCTGTTCGTGCGGCTGGACATGGAGGGCAGCGATCTCACCCAGTCGACACTCGACCTCTTTGAAGCCGTCTATCCCGATTTCCCCAACCACGTGGGACCGGTCCTGCAGGCCATGCTGAAGCGGACGGACCGCGACATCGACCGCATGTGCGAGCTCGGCGTGAGCGTGCGCCTCTGCAAGGGGGCCTACGCCGAGCCCTCGGCGGCCGCCTACCAGGACATGAGCCAGATCCGGGAGCGCTACCTCGACTACACGGAGCGGCTCTTGCAGCACACCGACTACTCCGGCATCGCCACCCACGACGATCAGCTCATCGAGGCGACCAAGTCGTTCGTCGACCGTCGCGACATCGACCGGGACGACTTTGAGTTTCAGATGCTCTACGGCCTGCGCCGCACCACGCAGCGCGAGATGGCCCAGGAGGGATACAACATGCTCGTGTATGTGCCCTACGGCACCGAGTGGTTTCCGTACTTCACCCGTCGCCTCCGCGAGAAGAAGGAGAATGTCTGGTTCGTCCTGCGCAGTCTGTTTCAGGGATAGGGCGGCGCGTCAGTCGCGGGGCGCCCATGTGGTCCGGGCCGCCGCCAGGAGGTCGTCGGTCTCGGCGTGGTGAAGCGCATGGCGGGCCGCTGGGCCGTCGTCGGCCGTGTCAACCTGGGCAGTGGTGTGGACGGGCGTGCCGGCCGTGGCCTCGGCCCGAAATTGCAGGGCGAGGCCCGTGCACCGGTGGGCGTCGAGCAGCGCGTCGGGGAGGGTGCCCAGGGCCCACTCCAGATAGCGGACGCTGTTGACGTGGCGGTTCAGGTCGAGGTCGTGGTACCGGGCCGTCCAGGTCGTTTCGTGGTCGGTACGGTCCGGGGTGGGCAGGTCATCGAATGCCTGGCGGAGCGGGCGCGGGCGGTCGGGCATGTCCAGGTCGTAAAGCAGGCGGGGTGGGCGTACGGGGCGTCGCCGCTCGGTGTCGATGACGAACCAGCGGCTCGTGGCCCGCCCCATCTCGGTGTCGTCGACGGAAAGAACGAACTCGCGTGTGGCGTGGAGGCCGTCCAGCCCCGACGGCCACGTCTCGACGGCTACCGTCTCGTTTTCCTGCGGCAGCCGGTCAAGGTGGAGGTACATGTGCGAGAGCACCCAGGCCTGCTCCTTCTCGCGTAGGTCCCGCATCGACACACCCAGGGCGTCGGCGTGATGGCCCGCCGCCTCCTGTAGGTACACGCACAGGGCGGGCATCGACGCGGTGCCGTGTGGGGTGAGGTCGGAAGAGCGGACCGGGACGGTCTCGGTCCAGGTGATGGGAGAAGGCATGGGCGATGGTGAGAATGGAACCCGTGTTATGAGTCGGTCTCGTCCTGGACGGCGGCCAGGATCTGCTCGTGGACCGAAAGGGCGTCTTCGTCGAAGAGGACGAATCGGACGTGGGCAACCGATGCGAGATCAGGGGCCGCGTCGAAGATCGCCTGGAGGGCGCCGGCCACGCCCCTGCCCGTCCGCAGCTGTGCGTTCGCCGCGCTGACGACGGCCTCCATGTCGGACTGCTCCGCGATGTCGCCCGTTGTCAGTTCGATCGTGACACCGGCTTCCACGTGCGTCATGGGGGCGACTATGGGAGAGTCGACGAGCGCAGGGACGAACAGAGTTGATGCTTCAGGGTACAGACTGTAGTCTCACATCCTCGTCGTGTTCGTTCTCCTGTGATCAGCCGCGCTCCCCTCCGTTCAGGCGCGCCCCACCGCCCCCATGAAGTACGACCCAATCAAGGACCGGCTCGGTGACCTTGCGAGCCGCCACCCCGTGCTGCAGCGACTGCTCTTCGGGCTCCTCAACCTGCTTTTTCTTCGGGCGTGGTACGTGCGGCGGGAGGTGCGGCGGCTCCTCGGCGCCCAGGCGGGCGACCGCCCGGTGCGGGTGCTCGACGCCGGCACAGGGTTCGGGCAGTACGCCTATTTTGTGGCCCGTACGTTCCCGGCTGCTCAGGTGCGAGCCGTCGACGTGAAGCACGAGTACCTGGAGCGGGCCCGCACATTTGTCGATCAGACCCCGCAGGCCGATCAGGTGGACTGGGCGATTGACGATCTGACGGACCTGCAGTCGGAGGGGCCGTTCGACCTGATCCTGGCGGTCGACGTGATGGAGCATATTCCCGAGGACGAGACGGTATTCGAGCACTTCGAGCGCGTGCTGCGGCCGGGGGGGCACGTCATCATCAACACGCCGTCGGACCGGGGCGGCTCGGACGTGCAGGACGAGGCCGACGAGAGCTTCATCGGGGAGCATGTGCGGGAAGGCTACGGACGGGCCGAGCTCGCGGACAAACTCCGGGCGGCGGGGCTGGAGCCGGTGCGGGGCCTCTACACCTACGGGCCGTACGGCTCCGCGGCATGGCGGGGGCTCATCAAGTGGCCCATGCAGATGCTGGGGGCCACCTGGGCGTCGCTCCTCGCGCTTCCGTTCTACTACGCCGCGGCACTGCCCGTGGGCCTGCTGCTCAACGCCACCGACGTGACCCGCGACAATGCACGCGGAACGGGGCTTTTCATGGTCGCCCGCCGCCCGCCAGAGTCCAAGTAGCGGAACGGGGGACTGGGCGGGCCGTAGCCTCACATAGTGTTCATATCTCCTTTGTAAACACTGAATTTGCACGCCCCGCCTCCGGCGAACACCGGCACGATTGGCCGGTTGCGGACGGCGGTACACAAAGCGCTGTGGAGGGCCCAGTGTCATCCCGCACCCTCACACGCCTCTCCTGTTCTTCTGTCATGAGACGGGCGACTCCTCCACCCGCACGCCGATCGAACGGCCGTCCGATCACGTTCTCCTGACCCCGACCCCCGCTTGACCATGACCATAGACCGCATCATGAGCCGCGACGTCGTCACGGTCGCTCCGGACGCGGCCCTCATCGACATCCGAAAGCGCCTTCAGGAAGGCGGATTCAACCACATGCTCGTCGTCGAGAACGAAGCGCTCTGTGGTGTGATCTCGGACCGGGACGTTCTGAAGGCGATCAGTCCCTTTCTCGACACCTACAGTGAGAAGCATCGCGACGTGAAGACGCTCAGCCGGCCGGCGTCGGAAATCATGCAGGGAGACCCCATCACGGTCGCGCCCGGCACGCCAATCGAGGAGGCGTCCCAGACGTTGCTCGACAACCGGGTGTCGTCGCTGCCGGTGGTGGAGGAGGGCGACCTCCTGGGCATCGTCACCGGGAAGGACATGCTGGAGTATTACGTGTCGGAGGAGGCGTGAGCGATACGACCGTGAGTTCGATGGACGCGTCGGCGTGAAGCAGTGGGGACCGTTTGCGTTTGCCCTCACCGGGATGATGCCCGGAGCAGTCAACGCGAAGGGGCGCCACACTCGTCGCCAAGCGAATGCCTGACGGCGGAATGGGGGCTGGATACGGACCCCTCTGCGGGCGCTTCGTGGCGAGGCGGCTTCCGTTGGGACTCATCCGTGGCCCACAGGCAAGAACGGTGCGCGGTGAAACCGGTCACGTGCCGAGAGACGAGACGGGCCTAGGGGAATGTCACGTCCTGGCGGATGCGCAGGGCCGGTGGGACACGGGGTTTCGAATCGATCCCACCGGAATGTCCCTGTATATGGTCTCCCCCCTCGACCACCAGGCCCTGGTCCCAAACGAAGAAAACTAGGTCATGATTGTACGGTGTGTGCCCGAGGCCAAGGGGGCGAATTGATAAAGCCCTGCGGGGCCCCCTATCTTAAAAGTAGTTCCCGTAGATCGAAGTCCCAGTCGTCTTTCCCCCCTCCAATCCTCTTTCGTGCCGTGCAGACCAAGTACATCTTCGTCACCGGTGGCGTCACCTCTTCTCTCGGCAAGGGCATCTTCAGCGCCTCCCTGGGGCGACTGCTTTCCGACCGCGGGCTCGACGTGACGATTCAGAAGTTCGACCCGTACATCAACGTTGACCCGGGGACGATGAACCCGTACGAGCACGGCGAGGTCTACGTGACCAACGATGGGGCTGAGACCGACCTCGACCTTGGGCACTACGAGCGCTTCCTCGACCAGCCCACCAGCCAGGCCAACAACGTTACCACCGGGCGGGTCTACATGGAGGTGATTAGCAAAGAGCGGGAGGGGGCGTACCTGGGCAAAACCGTACAGGTGGTGCCCCACATCATCGACGAGATCAAGCACTGGATGTTGAAGCTCGGCGAGACGGGCGACTATGACGTTGTCATCACCGAGATCGGGGGGACGGTGGGCGACATTGAGGGGCAGCCCTACCTAGAAGCCATCCGCCAGTTGCGCAATGAGTTGGGCCCGCGCAACACGATGATTGCCCACCTTACGCTCATCCCCCACCTGCGCGCCGCGGGCGAGCTGAAGACGAAGCCGACGCAGCACTCCGTGAAGGAGCTCCTCGCCCACGGCCTCCAGCCGGACACCATCGTCTGCCGGTCGGAGCGGTCCATCACCACGGAGGTGCGGCGCAAGATCTCCCTCTTCTGCAACGTCGAGGAGGAGGCCGTCATCCAGATGCTCGACGCAGAGTCGATCTACGAGGTGCCGCTCCTGCTCCGCGACGAGGGCATGGGGGAGCTCGTCGTCGATCGCTTCTACCCCGAGAGGGGCGACGACGATGAGGGGTGTAGCGACACGCCCGACCTCGGCGACTGGATTGGGTTCTTGAAGCGCCTGAAGAATCCGGAGGAAACGATTCCCATCGCCCTCGTGGGGAAGTACGTGGAGCACCAGGACGCCTACAAGTCCATCACCGAAAGCTTCATCCTCGCCGGCGTGCCCGACGAGGTCCAGGTGGAGGTCAAGTACGTGCCCTCGGAGGACCTGTCGCCGGGCAATGTGGAGTCGCAGCTCGGGGACGTGGCGGGCATTCTCGTGGCCCCCGGCTTTGGGGACCGGGGTGTAGAGGGCAAGATTCTGGCAGCCCAGTACGCCCGCGAGCACGACGTTCCCTTCTTCGGCATCTGCCTGGGGCTGCAGTGCGCCATCGTCGAGTTTGCGCGGCACGTATGCGGATGGGACGGGGCCCACTCCACCGAGTTCGATGAGGAGACCGCCTACCCGGTCATCAATCTCATGGAGGAGCAGAAGGAGATCTCCGACAAGGGGGGCACTATGCGCCTCGGACAGTACGACTGCCGCATTCAGAAGGACTCGCGCGCCCGCGAGATCTACGAAGACGAGATGGTGCAGGAGCGGCACCGCCACCGGTACGAGGTGAACAACGTTCTCCGCTACAAGCTGCTGGAGGAGGGCATGCGCTTCAGCGGCGTGAACCCCAATACGGACCTGGTCGAGATTATGGAGCTGCCCGACAAGCGCTGGTTCCTGGGGGTGCAGTTCCATCCGGAGTACCGGACCACCGTGGGGGATCCGCACCCGCTGTTTCAATCGTTCGTGCGGGCCTGCACGTCCTACGCCCACGAGGAGGACCTCGTCACCGCACCCCAGCCGCCCGAGCGCAAGGCGGTCCCCCTCGCGTCGGTCGACATGTAGTCGCCAGGTGTGTGCGGACGGAGGGCAGAGGGACACAAGGGCCCCCCGAAAAGCGAACCACACCGCTGTGGTTTGAACGAAACGAGCGGGGGCCCCGATCGGCACATCAAACTGCCAACCAGCACGTGCGTCGTCTCTCGGGCACGAAGGGCCGAACGTCGTCTGCCCCGCCGCGCGGGACACAGATGAGGCCCGCATCGAGAAGGTCCTCCACGGCCGGGATGGATGGCCCTGCAACGAGAACTACAGTGTACGGATGAGGCCCAGCACGCGGCCGATGACGTAGTAGTCGGAATCCGTCGGTGAGAACGTTTCTTCGGCGTAGTGGGGGGCGGTGGGACGAAGGTGAATCTTTCGGTTGGCGAACTCGAACTCGCGCGCCAGCAACTGGTCTTGGAGGAGAACGGCCACCAGGGTCCTGTTGTCCAGGTCGTCCCACTCCATCTCTTCAACTAGCAAGAGGTCCCCCTTCTGGACGCCCGTCTCGGTCATTCCATCGTCGCCGGCCCGCCCAAGAAGACAGTCGTCGGGCGTTCGGGCATTGCGCAGGAGTTGGTAATCGACGGACAGGGTGCCGGCGGGCCGCTCCCGGAGCCGCTCCGGGTGGTCGCTGGGCGTGCGGCTCACGATGGGAAGGTTCGGAGGGCCTCCGCCCCGCCCGAGCGGGTCCTGCTCCTGCTCCGCAAGCTGGATGCTCCGGGCCTTGTGCTTCTCGCGCTCGATCCAGCCCTTCTCCTCAAGCTTCTGGAGAAGCTTGTAGACGCCATTCGTCGACGCGATGTCCAGGGCGTCCCCAATCTCCTGAAGGGTGGGGGGCTTCCGGTGGCGGTCGAGGTACTGCTCGATAAAGTCGTACGCCTGATTCTGGCGTTGGGTAAGGGGGGCCTTGCTCATGAGAGCGAGAAGAGCTGGGGGGACGGGCGGAGAGCGTGCGGGGCGTGCAGGAATGTCATCGCGAGGGACTGCAAACATATGTGCGCCCGCCCCGGCGGGGCAAGAAAAAAGAGGTGAAAATATTTTCTTTAGTGGGTGAAAATGTTTTCATTACGTCGTCGAGACGACGGAGTTGGTCCGCATTTCCACATGTGCGGGCGGCTCAGTCGAGGGAAAACGGGGGCGATAATCGCCTTTTGGCGCCGCTGAGCCTTGACATTGGCCCGGAACCGCGTACATTGTGGGGCGCGTGGGGAAATGTGGGGAACCGTCCCAAGATGTCTTCCGCTTCTCTGTTCTCATTTGCCGTTCCGCCGGGCCACTCGTGGGGCGTTTCCAGTCATGGCGTTCAAAGGACAGGCTGAATATTCCGTCGATAGCAAGGGCCGGGTCGCCATCCCGGCCAAGATGCGGAAGTCCTTGTCGCCCGCCGCGAATGAGACGTTTACCGTTACGCGGGGGTTCGAAGACTGCATTTTCCTCTACCCGATGGACGAATGGGCTGATATTGAGGAGGAGATCGACGAGCTGAACATGTACGACCGAGAGGTTCGAAATTTCGTGCGCCTCATCATGCGATGGGCCAACGAGGTATCCCTCGACGGACAGGGGCGCATCAGCATCCCGAACTCGCTGATCGATTTTGCCGGGCTCGACGATTCGGCCCTCATTCTGGGGGCGTTCGACCACATTGAGATCTGGGACCCGGGGCAGTTCGACGGGTACCTCAACGAGCAGACCAACGACTACGAAACGCTTGCCGAGAGCGTTATGAGGTAGAGACGACTTCCCGCAGGGACCCGGCCACGAACCGATGTCAGACGACGATTCTCAGAACGATTCTGCTCCGGCGGGGAACCCTCGCCGGTACGCGACTGACTTTCACGCACCTGTTCTTTCACACGACGTACAGGCCCGACTCGTCACCGACGCGTCCGGTTGCTACGTAGACGCGACCCTCGGTGGGGGAGGGCACACCCGCGCCCTGCTCGACGTGCTCGGCCCCGACGGATTTGTCCTCGGCATCGACCGGGACCCGGAGGCGTTGGGCACGGCCCGTGACCGCCTCGCCGACGAACGCGACGGGGAGCGCTTCCAGGCAGTGCATGGCACCTTTGGAAATCTGCGGGATGTGCTGGCGGCCGAGGACCTCATTCCCATCGATGGGCTGCTGCTGGACCTCGGTGTCTCGTCCCATCAGATCGACGCCCCCGAGCGGGGCTTCAGCTTCCGGGAGGAGGGCCCGCTCGACATGCGGATGGATCCGCAGCGTGGTCTCACCGCGCAGCAAATCGTGAACGACTGGGGCGAGCGTGACCTGCGCGATGTACTCCGCGAGTACGGGGAAGAATCGCGGGCGAGACAAATTGCCCGGGCCCTCTGCGACGCCCGCCCGCTCAGCACGACGCGGGCCCTGGCGGAGGTCGTGGAGGGCTGCGTGCCGCCCCCCGACACGGTCAAGACCCTAACCCGCGTCTTCCAGGCGCTCCGCATCGCGGTGAACGCCGAGCTCGACGAGTTGGAGACTGTGCTGGAGCAGGCCACGGAGGTGGTCCGCACGGGGGGGCGCATCGCGGCAATCAGCTATCACTCGCTGGAGGACCGGCGGGTGAAGCGATATCTCCGCTACGGCAACTTTGAGGGCAAGCCGCGCCGCGACCTGTATGGCACCCTCGTGGCGCCCTGGGCCGAGACGCCCCGCGGTCCCATCGAGGCCGATGATTCGGAGGTGGAGGCCAACCCCCGAGCACGGAGCGCGCACCTCCGGGTGGCCGAGCGACGGGACGACGATGAGGCCGGGTCTCCGGTCCCGCCGCTCTCGTGAGGCGAACTCGCATTCGCAACATTCGATCCGACACAGCACCATGAGCAGACGAAACGGCTCCGCACGTACAGGACGATCTTCTACTGGGTCCCCCCTGCGGCACGGCCGTGGGGACGGGGCCCCGAGCGACTCCGCCGCGTCGAGTGCGGTCTCCGGCGCCGCGTCCGACGGCTGGGTGCGGCACGGCACGGCGCTTCCGGGGTGGACCGACCTCGAGCCCTCTCAGAATCGCCGCCGCAACACGCCCGAGGGGGCATTCCTGGAAAACGTGTCGACCCTTCGATTTTCGCTCCTCATCCTTGCGGTCGCGGCGGTGTTTACCCTTTACGTAGGGCACGTGCACGCCACGACCGATCTGTACAACCAGCTTCAGAAAGCCCGGACCGAAAACCAGCGCCTGCACCTCAAGCACAACCGCCTCCAGGGCGAATTCGGACGCCGCGTCGGCCCGTCGGTCATCTACGAGCGTGCCCGCGAACTTGGACTACAGGGGAGCGTCACGTACGGACCGCCCATTACTGTCGAACCCGTCGAATAATACCGAACGGCACACGGAGGCGCCCTGACGCGCCTGCGTTCTTTTCCACCCCAACCGCAAATGCCCATGAAGCCCAAAGACCAGATTCTGGCCCGGATGTACGTGGCGCTGACGCTGCTGGGCCTCGCCCCGCTGGCCGTCGCGGTGCAGATGGGCCAGATTGTGGTGACCGAAACGGACGCGCTCCGCGATCAGGTGCGGGCGCAGGCCCGCTCATCGGTGACGATTCCGGCCATGCGCGGTGCCATTCTGGACCGGGACGGGCGGGGCCTCGCAACCAACACGGCCCGGTACGACCTGGCCGTGGACCCCACGGTGGACGGGTTTCAGAAGCAGGCGAGGACGTTCTTTGACAAGCTGGCCGGCCTAACCGACGCGTCGGCGTCGCAGTACCGGCGGCAGGTGCGCGACCGGCACAGTCCGCAGTACGTGAAGCTACGGGAAGAGCTCACGCCCCGCCAGTACGAAACCATTCGGGGGTGGGACGTGCCGGGCGTGATTCTCACGCCGGAGTTCGGCCGGCGCTACAACTACGGGTCGACGGCGGCCCACGTGACCGGACACGTGGGGAGCGACGGGAACGGCCTCGCCGGGCTGGAGCTGGCGTACGACGACACGCTGACCGGCACGCCCGGGCGCCGCATCGTGCGACGGGACCGGAGCGGACGCATCGAGGCGCATGTGGGGGGGAAGGTGGTGCAGCCGGAGCGGGGCGACGACCTCGTGCTCACGATTGACCTGACGCGTCAGGCGGCGCTCGAAAATGAGCTTCGCCGTGGCGTGCGGGAGAGCGGGGCCGAGTGGGGAACGGCCGTGGCGATGGACCCGAGCACCGGCGCCATCCTCGGCATGGCCAATGTGCCGACCTACAATCCCAATCGTCCCGGCCGAGCCCCCAGCGGGGCGCGGCGCAATCGGGCCCTCACCGATCGGTTCGAGCCGGGCTCCACCTTCAAGCTCGTCGGGGCCGTTTCGGCCATCGAGCAGGACCTCGTGTCCCTCGACGACTCGGTAGAGACCGGCGACGGCTGGGCCGTCTTCCACGGCTACACGATGAAGGACGTGCAGGCGCACGGGACGATCTCGTTTGCCGACGTCATTGCGAAGTCGAGCAATGTAGGCATGGCCAAGACGGTGAAGGAGCTCGACCCAGGCACCTACTATCAATACGCCCGCAACATGGGTTTCAGTCAGCCCACGTGGATCGACCTTCCCGGGGAGGTGGGGGGCGTGTTGAAGCGGCCGCCTCAGTGGAGCGCCACGACTCAGACCTCGATGGCCATCGGCTACGAGGTATCGATCACGCCGCTGCAACTAATCACGGCCTACAGCGCGCTGGCGAACGGTGGCCTCATCAAGCGCCCCTATGTCGTCGCCGAGCGGCGGGACGTAACGGGGAAGACCCTTTGGGAGAACGAGCCGGAGACCATCCGGCGGGCCTTTCGGGAAGAGACAGCCGATACGCTCCGCTCCGCCTTTGAGCGCGCCGTCGAGGACGGGACGGGCACCAACGCCCAGATCGACGGCCTCCGCGTGGCGGGGAAGACGGGCACGGCCCTCCGGCTCGCGGACGGGGAGTATTCTGCGGACGAGACCCGCGCCTCCTTTGCTGGGTTTTTCCCTGCCGACGCGCCGGAGGTGGCGCTGCTTGTGGTGCTGGGGTCGCCCCAGGGAGGCCCCCACGGCGGTGAGGTGGCCGCGCCGGTATTTCGGCGGGTGGCGCGCCGGTGGGCGGGCACGTTCCCCGCGGTGGTGGACCGCATGACGCCGGACTCGTCGCCCGCCTCGACCGTGGCACCGACGAGTGCCACCCCGTCGGCGGACACGCTTCCGTCGGGGCGGCCGGCCGCGATGCCCGACCTGACTGGACTCAGCACACGCCGGGCGGTGGCGTGGCTGCGGGAGCGAGACATTGAGCCGCAGCTCGATGGAGAAGGGGAGATTGTGCGCCAGCGGCCTCGTCCTGGGGCCCCGCTCCCGAAGACTCGTGCCCTTCTCACGGCGGCCCAGTGAGCCGATGCCAGGCCCCACGTCTGCACAAACTGAGCGAACTTCGGAGTTGGAGCCCGATCCCCTCTCCTGGTCGGCGCTCCGGCGCCGGCTGCAGGAAACGAGTCTGTTGAACGAAACGATTGTGGGGACGGAGGCTCCTGATCCCGACACGCTTGCGATTGACGGCTTGACGGACGACAGTCGGGCGGTCACGCCGGGCGGCGGCTTCGTTGCGATTCGCGGCGTGGACGCCGATGGCCACTCGTTCATTGACATGGCGGTAGAAAACGGAGCGCGTCTCGTCGTGTGCGAGGCGCTGCCGGCCCAGGCGCGTGAGCGCTTCCCCGGGGTCGTGTTTGCCCGTGTGACGGACACGCGGACGGCCCTGGCTGAGGGCGCCGCGGCCTTGTACGGCGACCCGGCCGACGAGCTGTCCCTCGTGGGCGTGACGGGGACGAACGGAAAGACCACGGTCGCCTATCTCGTCCACCACCTGCTGGAGACGCTTGGGGGGACCGCTGGGCTGCTCAGCACGATCGAGGTTCGGACGGGCGGCGGGACGACCGCCCCGGAGCTCACGACGCCGGGGCCGTTGGTCCTGCACCGCCGTCTGCGGTGTATGGTAGACCGGGGCTGCACGGCCTGTGCGATGGAGGTGTCCTCCCACGCCCTCGACCAGGATCGCGTGCACGGGCTCAACTACGAGGTGGCAATCTTCACCAATCTCTCGGTCGACCATCTCGACTACCACGACACGCCGGACGACTACCGGGCGGCGAAGAAGAGGCTGTTCGACGCACTCGGGCCTGACGCGACGGCCCTGTACAACGCCGACGACGAGGCCGGCCCCACGATGGTGGCCGACACGGACGCCGATGTCGTGTCCTTTGCGGTGGAGGCGGCTGCGGGCATTGAGGCAACTGTGCTGGAGGCCCGGCTCGACGGCCTGCGGCTCCGCCTCGACGGGCGGGAGCGCGCCGTTCGGCTGGCGGGGCGCTTCAACGCCTTCAACCTGGCGGCGGCCTATGGGGCCGGCACGGCCCTCGGCCACGCGCCGGACGCTGTGGCCGACGCCCTGGCCGATGCGCCGCCGGTGCCCGGCCGGGTCGAGCCGCTGCGCTTCGAGGACGGCACGACGGTCATCGTCGACTACGCCCACACGCCCGACGCGCTGGAGAATGTGCTCCGCGCCGTGCGCGACACGAGGCCGGCGGACGCTGCGCTCTGGTGCGTATTTGGCTGCGGGGGAGACCGCGACCCGGGCAAGCGGCCCATGATGGGCCGCATCGCCGAGCGGCTTGCCGAGCGCGTCATCGTGACGAGTGACAACCCGCGCACGGAAGCCCCGGTGGGGATTCTTCGAGACATCCGCGAGGGGGTGGAGCGGCCGGAGTCGATGCGCTGGATTGTAGACCGGGAGGAGGCCATTCAGGCCGCGGCCGACGAGGCGATGCCGGGCGACGTAGTGGTGATCGCCGGCAAGGGCCACGAGACGACTCAGACCATCGGCACCGACACGCGCCCCTTCGACGATCGCGAGATGGCACGACAATACTTTGGCTGACGCGCCTGGACGAGTGCGACCGGGGTCCGGTGCACGCCCAGGTGCCCACACACGATGCTCTACTACCTCATCGATTACATTGAGCGGCTCTACCACCCGCCGGGGTTTCAGGTGATTCGGTTCATCACCGTGCGGGCGGCGCTGGCCTCCATTACGGCGCTCGGCATTGCGATGGGGGCGGGCCAAGGCATCATCCGCTGGCTGCGGCGGCAGCAGCTCGGGGAACAGGTGCGGGAGGGCGAGGCCGCCGGGGCCATCAGCCACGCCCACAAGGCGGGCACGCCCACGATGGGCGGCATCATCATTTTGCTGTCCGTGGGCGGGGCGACGCTGCTCTGGGGGGCCGTCGCCAACACGTACGTATGGCTCTCCCTCGTGGCAATGGGTGGGCTCGGCGTGGTGGGCTTTGCCGACGACTACGTGAAGACGGTGAAGAAGCAAAAAGACGGCCTCAATGCCTGGTACAAGGTGGTGGGACAGGTTGCCGTCGGGCTTTTCGTCGGGGGGGTGCTGTACTTCCATCCCGACTTTGCGGCCTACAACACGTTCACGTTCATTCCTTTCCTAAAAGACCAGGTACTCGATTATGACCTCTTCCGGTTTCTAGAACTGGGCGTCGACCTTGGGTGGGCCGTCTACCTTCCGGTGGTCGTCTTCATCGTGACGGCGGTCTCCAATGCCGTGAACCTGACCGACGGGCTCGACGGCCTGACGACCGGCGTCACAGCGTTTGTATCGCTGGGGCTCGTTGCGCTGGTGTATGTCTCCGGCAACGCGGAGTTTGCGACGTTTCTGAACGTCATGTACCTGCCGGGCACCGGGGAGCTGACGGTGTTCGTGGCGGCCGTCACGGCGGCCTGCTTTGGGTTTCTCTGGTACAACGGGTACCCGGCGACCGTCTTCATGGGCGACACCGGCGCTCTCGCCCTCGGTGGGGCCGTGGGGAGCACGATCCTCATGGTGCGCAAAGAGCTGTTGCTGCCGCTGCTGGGCATCGTGTACTTCGCCGAGGCGGTCTCGGTCATCGTGCAGACGAGCTACTTCAAGTATACACGACGCCGCACCGGCACCGGCAAGCGCGTCTTCCGGATGGCGCCGTTGCATCACCACTACGAGGCGCTTGGGCTCCACGAGGCGAAAATCGTAACGCGCTTCTGGATTGTGACCGCCATTACCGTGATCGCCGCCCTGCTCATCCTTCGCATTCGATGACGAATCCCACGCCGCGGCGTGGGCTCGACCTTCCTTCACTTGAACCGACGCTTCCCCCCCAATGACCCCGGACGAGGTCCGTACAGCACGAGCCACCGTAGTGGGCGGCGCCCGAAGTGGGCGCGCCGTGGCCCGGCTGTTGGCCGAGGCTGGAGGCGAGGTGTTTCTCACCGAGCAGGACGCCTCATCGGACGGGGCCGCGGCGGCCCTCGAGGAGGCTGGCGTCGAGTACGAGTTTGGGGGGCATACGGTGGAGGCTCTCGATGCAGATTATTTTGTGCTCAGTCCCGGCGTCCCGACGCAGTCGAACATCGTACAACAGGCGTTGCGGGCGGGGCTCGACGTGTACTCCGAAATTGAGGCGGCGTCCTGGTTCTGCGACGCGCCCATTGTGGCCATCACTGGCACCAACGGCAAGACGACCACGACGAGCCTCACCGGGCATGTTCTTCGAACGGCATTCGCGGACGACCCGGACCGCGAGGCCATCGTGGCCGGCAACATTGGGTATCCGTTTTCCGACTACGTGCTCGATACGGAGCCGACGGACGTGGTGGTGCTGGAGGTGTCCAGCTTCCAGCTCGACCACGTGGACACGTTCCGTCCCCGCGTGAGCGTGCTGCTGAACATCACGCCCGATCACCTGGGGCGCTACGACCACGACTTTGAGGCCTACGCACAGGCCAAGCACAGTATTTTCCGCAATCAGGGCGAAGGCGACGTGGTGATCTACAATCGGGACGACGGGGACGTGCGGGACGCCGCGGAGCAGGCGGCCGCGGAGCAGGGCGTCCGCCCGATGGCCATCACCGGAGAAGGGGTGCCGGCGACCGGGGCCGGACTGCGAGACGGTCGCGTCGTGCTCCGAGCCGACGACGAAGACGATTCACTTATGCCTCAGGACGAGCTTGCCCTTCGAGGGTGCCACAACATGTACAACTCGCTTGCGGCTGCGGTCTCGGCCCGCGTGATGGAGGTCGAGAATGACGTCATTCGCAAGAGCCTGTCCGGCTTTGAGGGCGTGCCGCATCGGCTGGAGGAGGTGCGCACGGTGGGTGGCGTGCTGTACGTCAACGACTCGAAGGCCACCAACGTGAATGCGGTCTGGTACGCCTTGGAGAGCTTCGACCGGCCCGTCGTGCTGATTGCCGGGGGGCGAGACAAGGGAAACGATTACACAGACCTCAAGCCGCTCGTTCGCGATCAGGTGCGGGCGGTGGTGGCCCTCGGGGAAAGTGCCGGGACGGTGGTTCGGGAGCTCGGGGACGAGGCCGGCACGCACAGCCGAGCCGACACCATGGAGGATGCCCTGAGCCAGGCCCAGCGCGCGGCCCAGCCGGGTGACGTGGTGCTGCTGAGCCCGGCGTGCTCTTCCTTCGACATGTACGAGAACTATGAGGAACGGGGGGACACCTTCCGCCGCCTCGTGGACACGCTGCCATAACGCATCACGTGCTGTGTATCGCGCATCCGGTCGTCTCTCTGGCGGCGTGCGCAACACGAAATACGCACCACATCCGAACCGACGACTCGACCTTTCGACCCATTATTTCCATCACTACCGTTCGATGAGCATCGTCCAATTTCTCACACAGAAGGTGACCGACCGCGCCCCGGCGGACAAGTACGTGGTGTGGGTCGTGTTGGCGCTGTCGGCCGTGGGCGTGGTGGCGGTGTATAGCGCCGTCACGTACCTGGCCGAGGTGCGGGCCGGGACCGAGCCGGTGCACTTCCTGCTCCGGCACCTGGCCCGTGTGGGGATTGCCCTCGGGGCGATGGGCGTGGTGAGCCTCATCGACTACCGCACGCTGGCCCGGTACAGCCGGGTGGCGCTGGTGGGGGCCCTGCTCCTGTTGGTCGCCGTCAAGGTCGTCGGCCTCTTCTCGGGGGGCGCCGACCGCTGGCTGCAGGTGGCCGGGGTTGGGTTTCAGCCGTCGGAGCTCGCGCGGGTGGCGCTCGTCTTCTACGTGGCGGTGTTGCTGGTGAAGAAGCAGGACTACGTGAAGAGCTTCAGCCGCACGTTTCTGCCGGTGCTGGTGTGGGTGGGACTGACGGTGGGACTCATTGCGGTCGACGACCTCTCGACGGCCCTCGTGCTGCTGCTTGGCGTGCTGCTGATGAGCTTCGTAGGGCGCGTGAGTGTCCTGCAGATCGGGGGGCTCGCTGTGCTGGGAGGCGTGATGGCGTTCGGCGTCCTGTCTACGTCGCCCGACCGGGCCGCCCGCCTGGAGGCGTACCTCGGCATGGACCTGTTTCCGAATACCAACCCGGAGCAGGTCATGGACGTGAGGGGGGAGCAGTATCAGTCTCGGCAGGCCCGGATGGCCTTTGCGGCCGGGGGGCTTACCGGGGTGGGGCCGGGAAAGAGTGTTCAGCGCGACTTTCTTCCGGAGCCCTACAACGACTTTATCTTCGCCATCATCGCGGAGGAGTACGGCGTCTTTGGGGCCCTGGCCCTGCTGGCCGGGTTCTTCGTACTGCTCTTTCGTGGATACCTTCGCATTGCGCGGGACGCCCCGGACCCGCTCGGGCTTATTCTGGCCGTCGGGGTGACCACGCTCGTCGTGACGTACGGATTCGTGCACGCCGGGGTGGCCAGCGGGCTGTTGCCGGTGACGGGCCTGCCCATGCCGTTTGTCTCGTACGGAGGTACGTCTCTACTGGCCAACGGCATCATGATTGGAGTCCTGTTGAATATCTCCCGCCACGCGGGACAGCGTTCCGCCGAGCAGGTTTGAGTTGCTCCGTTTCAAAATCTTTCTGGGCCTTTGGGCCCGCTGACGATTTTCGAGTTGCCATGAGCACGCGTGCGCCACACATACTGATGGTTGGGGGCGGCACCGGGGGACACGTGTACCCGGCCATCGCCATTGCCGATGCGGTGCGGGCGCTCCGCCCGGATGCCCAAATCGTGTTTGCGGGCACGCAGGACCGGCTCGAAGCGCGGGCCGTGCCGGAGGCGGGGTATGCCCTCCACCCCATCACGGCGCAGGGCCTTCAGCGGCGGGCCGTGGCGTCCAACCTCTTGCTGCCGATCCGCGTGGCGCAGGGCCTGATGCAGAGCTGGCGGCTTGTGGGCGCCATCGAGCCGGACGTGGCGGTGGGCACGGGCGGGTACGTGGCCGCCCCGGTGCTGATGGCGGCGTGGCTGCGCGGACGGCCCCTTCTGGTTCAGGAGCAGAACGCCTACGCGGGCCTTACCAACCGGGTGCTCGCGCGGCTCGCGCTGCGCATCCACCTCGCCTTTCCGGAGGCGAAGGGCTGGGTGCCCACCGAGCACGCGGTCGTGAGCGGAAACCCCACGCGCCAGTCGCTGCGGGACGCAGACCCCGCCGCGGCCCGGGCGGACTTCAACGTTCCGGAAGACGGGCGCGTGCTGCTGGTGATGGGGGGGTCGCTGGGCAGTGCGGCGATCAATGGGGCGATCCAGCACGCCCTGGACACCCTACTGGCCGAGAACGACGTGTACGTGATATGGCAGACGGGGACCCGGTACTACGACGACCTGATGGCGGATCTCGACGAGCACCCGCGACTCCGCGTCGTCGAGTACATCGACCAGATGGGACACGCCTACGCCGTGGCCGACCTCGTGGTGTGCCGGGCGGGGGCGCTCACCTGCAGCGAGCTGACGGTCACGGGCACGCCCGCGGTGCTCGTGCCCTCGCCCAACGTGACGGCCGACCATCAGACCAAGAACGCACGGAGCCTGGAACAGGCCGGCGCCGCCGTCCGGCTGGACGAGGCGGACCTTGAGGCCCAACTAGATGCGGTGCTGCTCGACCTACTCGGCGATTCCGACCGGCGCGCCCAGATGGCCGAGGCCGCCCACGACCGGGCGCGCCCCGACGCCGCGGAGACCATCGCCCGCGACGTCCTTGCCCTTGCTGATCGCTACCGCGCGAACTAATTCGTATTCTTTCTCACCGGCCCGTGGGCACCTGCCCGGGCCCCACGGAGCCGACGATCCGACCGAACCCAAATTGACGCGATGGCTGAACTCCGAACACAACCGGCTTTGGGCCGCATCCGCCAGGTCCACATGGTGGGCATTGGCGGCATCGGCATGAGCTCCATCGCCGAGGTGCTCCTCAACCGCGGCTACGACGTGACGGGCTCGGACCTGGAGCGCAGCGACGTGACCGAGCGCCTGGAGGCGGAGGGGGCGACCATCCACGAGGGCCACGCCGCCGAACAGGTGGGCAAGGCCGACGTGGTGGTCTACTCCAGTGCCGTCGACCCCAACGAGAACCCGGAGACCCGCGAGGCCGAACGCCGCCGCATCTCGCTCATTCCGCGCGCCGAGATGCTGGGCGAACTGATCCGGATGAAGTTTGGCGTCGGCGTGGCCGGCACCCATGGCAAGACCACCACGACCTCGATGGCGGGGCTCGTCGTGGCCGAGGGCGGCTTTGATCCGACCGTGATCGTGGGGGGGAAGGTGACGGCCTTCGGCTCCAACGCCATCACGGGGGAGGGCGATGTCCTCGTGATTGAGGCCGACGAGTACGACCGCACGTTCCTGCGCCTCACGCCGTCGCTGGCCGTTATCACGAGCATCGAGGAGGACCACCTCGACGTGTACGAGGACCTGGACGACATCAAAGCGGCCTTCACCCAGTACGCCAACAGCGTGCCGTTCTTCGGGGCGGCCATCCTCTGCCTCGACGACCCAAACGTGCAGGCCATTGTCGGCGAGGTGGAGCGCCGCGTCGTGACCTACGGCACGACACGCCAGGCCGAGGTGCGGGCCGAGAACATCCGGCGCGAGGGCATGACGACCCGGTTCGACGTGGTGGTGCGCGGAGAGCGCCTCGGTACCCTTGAGCTCCACGTGCCGGGCATGCACAACGTGCGCAACGCGCTCGCCGCCGTGGCGGTGGGGCAGGAGCTCGAGATTTCATTCGAAAGGGTGCGCGACGGGCTCAGCACCTTCACTGGGGTCCGCCGCCGGTTTGAGAAGAAGGGGGAGGTCGGCGGCATCACGGTGCTCGACGACTATGCTCACCACCCGACCGAAATCGAGGCGACCCTGGACGCGGCCCATCAGGGCTTTCCCGACCGCCGTGTCGTCGCGGTCTTTCAGCCGCACATGTACTCCCGCACCCAGAACTTTATGGATGAGTTCGCCCGCTCCTTCTTCAATGCCGACATGCTCGTCCTGACCGACGTGTACGGGGCGCGCGAAGAGCCGATTGAGGGGGTGACCGGCGGGCGCCTGGCCGAGCGGGCCGAGCAGTTCGGGCACCGGGCTGTGCACTACGTGCCGGACGAGACCAACCTCCCAGACCGGTTGCAAGAGCTCGCGGAGCCGGGGGACGTGGTCCTGATGCTGGGGGCGGGTGACATTTGGCGCGAAAGCGAGGCCTTCGTGGACCTGCTCGGAAACAGCACTGAGAATGTGACCAACTGAACGCGACGAACGACGGGACGGGCATCCCGCGAAACTGCTGTTCGGGCCGCGAGCACGACTCGCGGTTCGCACACTGCGATTGTCTCGACCCACTCAACAGGTACGACCGTCTTTCCACACGGATGGCTCACGACAAGGCTTCTACATTTGGACGCCACGCCCGCCGCGCTGCGGGGATTGGGCTCCTCGTGGCGGGCGTCGTGGCCCTAGGCCTGCTAGGCTGGCAGTGGCGGGCGAACGTGACGGTGGACCGCGTGGCGGTGACCGGAACGCGGCACGCCCCGCCCGACACGCTGCGCCGCCTGGCCCGCGTGGACCGCGGCGCGGCAATGACGGCCGTGGAGCCGACGCTCGTGGCCGATCGGGTGGCCCGCCATCCGTGGGTGAAGGGGGCGACCGTGGAGCCCAAGTGGATGCGCGGCGTCCTGGCGCTTGCGGTGACCGAGCGCACGCCCGCGGCACTCGCGGTGGACGCGCAGGGCCGGCCGGCCTACTACCTCGACCGGAACGGCCACGCGATGCCGCTGCCCGACAGCACCGGGTACGACGTGCCGCTCGTGCGGGGCCTCGAGGCGGAGGCCCCCTGGACGCGGCCCGACACCGCAGAGAGTCCCTCGTCGCTGCGCCGGGTGCTCAGGGCCCTCCCCGAGGCGGGGGTGGCCGATCTCGTGGCCGAAATCGAGATACAGGCCGGCGACACCATCCGACTTACGACGACCCCGATCGGCCCGCATGACGCCCTGCCGGTGCACCTCGGGAGCGGCGACGTGCCCCAAAAGCTGCGTACGCTCCGCGCCTTTGCACGGCAGGTACTCACATCGTCCCCCGATGAGCCGATCGAACACATTGACCTTCGCTTCGACGGACAAGTGGTAACCCGAACGCAACCGCTCGACGGATAATGCATGCGAGCCATTCCCCATAGTGCGCTGTGCTCTGCTCAGTGATGAGCGATGCGTGCGTCGTGAGACGGCCCGCGCGATCACGCGTCACGAATCACGATCCAGCCTGACATTGACCCCCAAGTTGCCATGAATGAAAACATCGTCGTAGGAGTCGACATCGGCACGACCAAGGTCTGTGCCGTCGTCGCCGGCAAGGACGACCTCGACCGCGTGAACATTCTTGGGGTGGGCATGGCCCCCTCCGACGGCCTCAACCGCGGGGTGGTCGTCAACATCGACCGCACCGTGGCGGCCGTTCGGGAGGCGGTGGAGGAGGCCGAGCGGGCCGCCGGCGTGGAGGTGCAGAGCGTGGTCGTGGGCATCGCGGGCGATCATGTGCAGAGCTTCCAGACGCGAGGGGTGGTGACGATCAACGCCAACGAGATTACACAGAACGACGTGCAGCGCCTCCTGGAGGACACGACGCACGTCGCCCTGCCCGCCGACCGCGAGATCCTGCACGTCATCCCGCAGGAGTTCATCGTGGACGGGCAGGACGGCGTGGCCGACCCGGTGGGCATGAGCGGGGTGCGCCTGGAGGCGGACGTGCACATCATCACGGGGCTCGTCTCCGCCGCTAAGAACATCTACCGCTGCATCGAGAAGGCCGGCTTTCGGGTGTCCGACCTGGTGCTCGAGCCGCTCGCCTCTTCGTTCAGCGTGTTGCACGAGGACGAGAAGGAGGTGGGGGTCGCCCTGATCGATATCGGGGGCGGGACGACCGACATTGCCGTCTTCGAGGACCACACGATCCGCCACACGGCCGTCATCGCGGTGGCCGGCGACAAGGTGACCGACGACATCCGAAAAGGCCTCGGCGTAATGCGGGACCAGGCCGAGCAGCTGAAGCGACAGTTCGGCGTGGCCCTCGCTGGGGAGGCGGACTCGGACGAGAAAATCGAGATTCCCGGCATCGGCGGGCGGGACGAGAAGACGATTGGGCGCGACGCCCTCGCCCAGATCATCCAGCCACGCCTGGAAGAGATTCTGGAGATCGCGGCGATGGAAATCAAGCGCAGCGGCTACGGGCGGCACCTGGGCGTCGGCGCCGTGCTGACCGGGGGCGGGGCGCTGGTCCCCTACACCGATGAACTGGCCGCCGAGGTGCTCGGCATGGAGGCCCGTGTGGGGCGCCCCATGGGCCTGAGCGGCGGGCTCGTGGAGGAAGTGAGCGACCCGAAATTTTCGACTGGGGTGGGCCTCGTCCTCTACGGCATGCGCCCTGAGATTATCGGCGGCACCACGCTCTCCGAGGAGGTGCGTTCCCATCAGAACGGGCAGGCCGGTGGGGAAACGCTCATGGCCCGCATCGCCAACCGCATGAAAGCCTGGTTCGACGAATTGTAAATCGACGACGACGGGCACGGTGCAGGACGGAGCGGTCCCTCGTTCCGCCAACCCTCACGCACACCGCTCGCCCTCCACATTCAGACCTTCACTCCCCAATTAGCTAGCACAAGACCACTTCGACAGGCCGGCACGCACGCGCTTGGAGCCGCTCACTTCAGGCCCGCCGGGCTGTACTCTCATACTCTCAAAACCACAGACCCACTGGAGGGACCATGGACCAAGACTTTAGCTCAAAATTTTCGTTCGACGACGCCGCGAATGAGGAAGCCAAGATCTGCGTCGTCGGGGTCGGCGGCGGAGGCGGCAACGCCATCAACAACATGGTGCAGAAAGGCATCCACGGCAGCGTCGAGTTTATCGCCGTCAACACCGACTCCCAGGCGCTCAACGAGAATCGCGCGCCCCAGAAAATCCAGGCGGGCGAGGACTTGACCAGCGGCCTTGGGGCCGGGGCGCGGCCGAGCGTCGGCGCCGAGGCCATCGAAGAAAGCAGTGAAGAAGTCCGGCAGGCCCTCGAAGGCTACGACATGGCCTTCATCACGGCCGGAATGGGGGGCGGCACCGGCACCGGCGGCGCGCCCGTGGTGGCGGCCATCGCCCGCAGCCTCGACATCCTGACCGTCGCCATCGTCACCAAGCCCTTCGACTGCGAGGGATCGCGGCGCATGAACACGGCGCTCGAGGGGATCGAGCTGCTGCGCGAGAACGTCGACACGCTCATTGTCATCCCCAACGAGCGACTGCTCGACATTGCCGACCCGGACACGAGCCTCATCGAGGCGTTCGAAAAGGCCGATGAGGTGCTCTACAACGCCACCCGCGGCATCAGCGACCTGATTACGGTCCACGGCCTGATCAACCTTGACTTTGCCGACGTGCAGACGACGATGAAGGACGGCGGCACGGCCCTGATGGGCTCGGCCACGGCCACCGGCGAGAACCGCTCGGAGAAGGCCGCCGTGCAGGCCATCAGCAGTCCGCTGCTCGACGGCCTCTCCATCGCCGGTGCCACCAACGTGCTCGTCAACATCACCAGCGGCCCGTCGCTCGGCATTCGCGAGGCCACACAGGCCACGAGCGTCATTCAAAAGGAGGCCGGCGAGGACGTGGAGGTCATCTTCGGGACCGTCATCGAGGAGGACATCGAGGACAAGCTCCGCGTGACCGTCATCGCCACGGGCTTCGACCGCGACGAAGAGCCGGAGGACGACGGCGACGACGGGCGGCGCACGGTACCGCTCGAGGATCAGGGTGAGGACGACGACCCGGCGGACTACAAGGGCGAAACCAATCTCCGCCAGCTCGACACGCCGGCCTATGAGCGCCGCAACGCGCCCCTTCGTTCAGAGCCGTCGGAGGACGAGCCGAGCGAGGAGACGGACGGAGAGGGGGAAGAGGACAACCCCAACATTCGCCGATTGGAGGCTGACGACCTGAACGAGCGGACGGATCGCGACGAGCGCTCCCGCTCCGACGACGAGGAACCCGACGACGACACCGACACGCCCGCGTTCCTCCGCAAGATGATGGACTGAGACACTGGACTACGTAGCATTGAGACTACGTAGCGTTGACGTGTGTGCGTTGAGTGTCGATCTGGGACAGACCGCTGCAAACCACGATGCGATCCCCCATGCTTTTTTCGAACGCCGACACTCGACCGCATAAAAAAGTGGGCCCTCCAGCCCCACCACAGGTCGTTCGGTGCCACGGCGGGGCACTGCCCTCATTCTGGGCAGGCCCGGTCCTGTCGGGTCTCAGCCCGCCGTCCACCCGGACACCTGATCGCAGCGTTTGAGCAGCGCTGCGGTGCTGTGGTTGTGCACGAGAGGCCCCGAGAATTCCCCGGTGGCTTCTGTGTTGCACGCGAGAGCCACGCCCGGCCCTGCGCCGGCGCGTGGCTTTTCGTGTTTGATGGGGGCGATGGGCGGTCAAGGAGAAGCCCGAGCCCATCTTGCGGAGCGCCCGCTCGCGAGAGAGCGCTTGCCCCAAACGAGTCGGCGTGCCCCTACTGCGCGGCGACCCTGTCGGCGGCCCGCCGGAGGGCCGCACGGGCGTTCACGATGGCGCCGGTGTCGGAGAGCGTGCCGAACGGCACGGTCTCGCCGTCGCCGGGACGAGCGACCGGTCGGTCCCGGTAGGACGTTGCCGTCTCGAGGATGATGTTTCGGACATCCGTGGCGGGCAGGGACGGGTAGTGGGCCATGATCAGGGCGGCGAGGCCGCTCACCATAGGGGCCGCCATGCTCGTTCCGTCGTTGCGGTCGTACGCGTCGCCGGGGACGGTGGAGTAGATGGAGTGCCCGGGCGCAAAGACGTCCACGCGCTCGGCGCCATAGTTGCTGAACGAGGCGGCCAGCTTCTCACCTCCTTTCCAGGAGGAGGCACCGACTTCGATCCACCGTTGCGCCTGGCCGCCGCCTGCGTAGTAGGGTGACGGGAAGTTGTCGGTCGAGTCGACGTTGGCCCCATCGTTTCCGGCGGCGTGGACCATCAGGACGCCCATCGAGTCGGCGTACTGTACGGCGGCATCGACCACGTCTTTGTGCGGCGAGTACGACTTGCCGAAGCTCATGTTGATCACGTCGGCCCCGTTGTCGACCGCGTAGCGAATCGCGTTGGCGACGTCCTTGTCGCGCTCGTCTCCGTTCGGCACCGCACGGACGGACATGAGGCGGACGCCCCGGGCGACGCCGTCGACGCCGATTGAATTGTCGCGGGTGGCCCCAATGATGCCCGCTACGTGCGTGCCGTGTCCGGGGTCGGGGCCCTCCGCGTCCCCGTTTCCGTACCGCCGTTCGGTCTTGTTCGCGTAGTCGTCGCCCACGATGGACCGCGGGTTAAAATCGGGGTTGTAGTTGTACTCGACCTGACGCTCCAGCTGGTTTTTGTACTCCTTGAGGTCGGAGGGGGAGAGGTCTTGGTCGTAGAAGTATTGGAGGGTCTGCTGAGCCCGGCGCACGTCCTGGCGGGGACTCGCTACCGACCGGACGGCCGACTGGGTGAGGCTGTCGGTGTCGAGGTGGGACTTCAACACGTCCACGGACGCCTGCACGGCCTTCTGGGCCTTCCCAACGCTCGCGAGCCGCTTGCGGGCCTCGCGCCGCTTCTTCTGAAACGCGCGCTTGATTTCCTGATACCGCCGGTACGAGTCCCGAGCGTCGGGGCCGATGCTCGCCGAGTCGACCCCGGCGAAGCGCTCCTGAAGATTCACGTAGATCCGGGTCAGCTCGTACGTGTCCTGCTCCACGTTCTTGCCGTTGGGCCCCCCAATGAAGTTCCACCCGTGCACGTCGTCGACGTAGCCGTTGCCGTCGTCGTCGACGCCGTTGCCGGGAGTCTCGTCGGCGTTGGTCCACGTCGTGGCCGCGAGGTCTTCATGGTCAATGTCGAGGCCGGAGTCGATGACGGCGACCTGGACGGTATCCTGCGGCGCTCGGCCCTGGAGCACCTCCTGGTAGGCCGCCCGGGTGTCAAGGCCGGGGCCGCTTCGTGGGACGCGATCGAGGTGGTACCAGTCCCGCGGGGCGCGAGAGGGAGCCGGTGGGGCGGTTGCCTTAGTGGCCGTATCCGGGTCCGCCGAGCTCGATACCGCGGTGGTGTCGGACGCCGGCGACGTGCTGGAGGGGCGGGTTCCGGCGCAACCAGCCAGCAGGAGGGCCAGAACGAGTGTTGAAAGGGTCGTTGCGGGCTTCATGGAGGGGAAGGTCCTGAAGAAATGAAGGGCAAGGGAGGACTACGCGACAATTGGGCCCTGGAGGTCGCGCTTCAGTTCGGGCGGGAGCCCAAGGTGCTCGTCGCGGAAGCCGCCCAGGTCGTCGAGCGTTTCGCTGGAGAGACGCTGCACGAGGGCGTCGATCGCGGGGCCGCCCATCAAGAGGGGGAGGTGGGTAAGCAGCAGCTCGTCCCCCTGACAGTGCGCGATGACCTGATACTCCTCGAGCTCCTCCCGGGGCGTGCCGTGCACCACACACTGGCGCGTCCAGTCGGCCGGGTCCTGTGAGTCGGTGTCAAGGAGCCGCCCAGTGCGAGCGGCCAGGTCCACGTGCTCGGACAGGTACGCCTGGCACCGGCGCTTCGAGGGGTCGGAAAAGGACTGCCGCATTTCGGTGTGGCAGTCCATGCAGATGGCGTACTCGAAGACGGTCTCCTGCACGTCGTAGGCCTCGTACTGGCGATAGCCCTTTTCGATCAGGTACTCGGTGGGCCCTTCCAGCAGGGGCGCATCGCAGGCGAGGCACGTGGCGATCGGGGCCTCGGTCTCGGTGGAGTAAAGAGACTCGGGAATGGGAATCCGTTCGGGAAGCACAGTCGAGGCCCGGTGCATGGGGGAGCGTACGAGGACACCGCCTCTCTCCAAGGCAGTGCCCCTTGTAAATGCGAGTGCTTGGGAAGGTTCAGTTTTGCCCTTCACGCCGCTCCGAATTGCGCCCAGTGCATCTCGTTGGAAAGGGCTAAACGCCAGGGCCTCTATCCGAACACCGACCAGGCCGCGGTGTATCTTCATCGTGTGATCATTGTTCAGGTCCAAAATAAACCGTTCCACTTTCGTGCACGTCCTCGTGGTTCCGTCTTGGTATCCCACCACGGAGGCGCCGCTGGACGGAATTTACTTTGCGGAGCAGGCCCGCTGCCTGCAGGCACACGGGATGGACGTAGGGGTGGTGTATCCGGAGCACCAGAGCCTGCGTCGACTCGCGGCCACGACCTTCGGGCACAAGCACTTCCAGACGGAATGGACGACGGACCACGGCATCCCAACGCTCCGCCGGTACGGATGGAACGTATGGTGGCAGGTTCCCCCTGGTCTGCGGTGCCGAATCGGCAGTGCCGTGCGCCTCGCGCGCAAGTACGTGGACCGACGCGGCGTTCCCGATGTAGTTCACGCCCACAGCGCCCGCTGGGCCGGCGCGGCCGCGGCCCGGGTGAGCGATGCGTTCGGGGTGCCGTACGTGCTAACTGAGCACTTTAGCGGCTTCCAGCGCGGGAGCATTCTGCCGTGGCGCCGGCCGCTCGTGGACCGGGGACTCCGTCAGGCGAGCGGCCTGGCGGCCGTCAGTGCGGGCCTCAAAGATGCACTCACGGGTCGAGAAGGCGTTGTGCCCCAGGACGTGGCGGTCCATCCGAATCCAGTCCGGGCTTCGTTCTTCACGCGGCCCCCCAAGGGGCGTCCGTCAGAGTCGCCGTTCCGGTTCGTGACGGTCGCCGGGCTGAACTCGCGAAAGAACATCGGTGGGCTGATCGATGCCTTCACGCAGGCCTTTGAGGCTTCGAACGGAGCGTCGCTTACCATCTTGGGCGACGGCCCGCGGCGGGCGGCGCTGGAGGCGCGAGCGCGCAGGCTTGGCGTTGAGGACCAGGTCGCTTTTCGGGGACAACAAGGCCGGTCGGGCGTGCGCGAGGCGCTTTGGGGCGCCCACGCCTTCGTGCTGCCGAGCCGGCACGAGACGTTCGGCGTGGCGCTCGTGGAGGCGATGGCGACGGGACTTCCGGTCGTCGCGACCCGGTGCGGGGGGCCCGCCGACATTGTGACGGAGAAGACGGGCCTTCTCGTGCCCCCCGACGCTCCGGTCGCCCTGGCGGAGGCCCTCTGCACAATTCGGAACCGGTGGGGCGCGTACGACGCTGAGTGCATCCGGGCACACGCGGTGACCCGCTACGGACCGGCCCCCTTCGTTCGGCGCACGCAATCATTCTACCGTCGTGCCCGTGCTGCCTGATCGGGGCGACCTCGCTCTTTTTTCTGCTCTCGTCATGGTCGACCTCCGTGGTTTCGTGTGGTGGGTGGGGTGGGGCCTCCTGTTTCTGGTGCCCGTGGCGGCCACCGGGCAGACGAGCGACGGCTTTGATTCTGAGTGGTACGACCCGGAAGCGCCCCATCTCCAAATTAGCGTCACCACCGACGGGGTGTACCGCGTGTCGGCCAGTGCACTGACGGAGGCGCTGCCGGACGGGACGAGGCTGGCCGACATCTCCCCGAAAACCATCCGGCTCCTTGAGAACGGCGAGGAGATTCCGATCCAGATTGAGGGAGCGGCGGACGGGACGATCGACCCGTCGGACACAATCACGTTCGTGGGGCGCCGCAACCGGGGGGCGGATGAGCTCTGGGCCTACGACGGAGAGGCCTCGGCACAGAGCAGCACCCACCGTAGCCTCTACAGCGACACGACCCACTACTGGATGACGTGGGGCGGGAGCGACGGGCGCCGGTACGCGCAGGCGGCACCGGGCGCGTCTGCCGTAACGCAGGCCCTTCGCGACACGGCGCGCATCGAGCGGGACGAGACGTATTACTTCGGGCGCCCGAGCAGCACCGGCAATCCCCTCTACACCGAGTCGGAAGGGTACTACTGGCGCCAGTTTCGGCACAACGACACGTCGCCCCGGTCGGCCACCTACACGCTCCCGGTGGGGCGGCGTGCGGACACGGACGCGTCGCTTGACCTGCGGGTGCGGGTCGACGCCGCCTCCAGTTCGTGCCACCGTGTGGAGGTAGAGGGACGGCTCCGGCAGCCGGGCGGGTCGCGCGCCTTTGAGTCGCTCAAGACCGCGGAGTGGAAGAACCTCGCCCGGCGAACGATCGAGGCGTCCGTCGCGCAGGACCGCGTCCCCGACGGGGGACTAGAGCTGCGCCTGACCTCCTACAACGACGGGTTTTCGGGCGATCTAAACTGTCCCCCTCCGTCCGACACCCCCAACTATGTGCTGTTCGACTGGGCGGAGGCGGCCTACACGCGTGTCCTCACGGCCCAGGGCGACGAGCAGCGCTTCGTGGTTCCGACACCCGACGCCCGAACTGTTGCCCTGACGGGACATACGGGCGACTCGGTGCGCGTGTACAGCCCCGTCGACGCCCGTCGGTACGAGGTGCCCATCGAGGAAGATACCACGTTTGTGAGAGCGAACCCGTTGGCGGCGCCGGCGCCACACTGGGCCGTGGGGGCGGACGGGTACAGGACGCCCGCCGCTATCCAGACGGACGCGTCCAGCAATTGGTCAACCCCCGACGCCCACGCGGCCGACTACCTCCTGCTTACCACCGAGGCCCTTCGTCCCGCCGCCGAGCAGCTGGCCGACTACCGCCGGGCGCACGACGGCTATGAGGTGGAGGTGGCCCTCGTCCAGAACGTCTTCGATGAGTTCGACTATGGGCGTCCCACCCCCATCGCCATCCGGCGCTTCGTGCGGTCTACGCAGGCGTGGGCCACCGCTCCTGAGTTTCTCGCCATCTTTGCCGACGCGCAGTATCCCATCCGCGACGGCTCGGTCGACACGCTTTATCCGAAGTGGAGCGTGCCGTCGTTCGGCTACGCCCCCTCCGACGGCTGGTTTGCCATGCAGGGCGACGGCCCCGACGACTGGTCGGAGCTTCTCGCCGTGGGGCGCATCCCGGTTCGGTCCGTGGCGCAGGGCGAGCTCTTCGTCGACAAGATCCAGACTTACGAGGCGGCGCCCCTGGAGCGGTGGCAGAAGCGCATGCTCCTCCTTGCGGGGGGCACCGACGAGGGGGAGCAGGAGGACCTACAGGATTGGTCGAACTGGTGGGGGGAAATCGCGGCGGGCACGGCGGCGGATACTCGCGGGTACACGGGCCCTGTGCATACGGGGGCGGACACCCTTCAGTACTACAAGCGCGCGAACGATCCCCTCGACGCCAGTTTCCAGGACTCCCTGGCCGTCGACTTGGAGCGGGGCGCCGGGTGGCTCAACTACTTTGGCCACTCCGCCGCCCAGACCTGGGAGATCGTGACGGACCCGCCCGCGGAGTTTGACAACGCCGGGCGACTGCCGGTCGTCGTGTCCCTCGGCTGTCGCACCGGCTCGTTTGCCGGGGGGCGCTTTGAGGAGAAGAGCGCGCCGTCGCTGGGGGAGCAGCTCGTCGTAGGGTCCGTGCGGCCCGACGGCACCCCGCGCGACGGGGGGCTCAACGGCGGCATCGCCCACTTTGGGGAATCGGCCCTCGGCAACCTCGTCCCCTCGGCCCGGCTCAACGACGCCCTCGTGCGGCGCGTCTTCGTCGACACGATGCGCGTGCTCGGTGAGGCCATCCGGTCGGCCAAGGCGGAGATCGACGCCGATTTTGGCAGCAGCGACTTCTACGTGAAGCACCTCCTGCAGTACGGGTTGATCGGAGACCCGGCTACGAACCTGGCCCTGCCCGCCAAGCCCGACCTGCACGTGTCGCCGGACCTCATCGCGACGGAGCCCACGGCCCCGGTGCCCTCCGACGAGCTCACCACCACGGTTCGGGTGCAGAATCGCGGCCTCATTCCCGCCGACAGTGTTGGCACCCGCCTAACCTGGGAGCAACCGGACGGGGGCACGACCCGCCGCACGCGCCGCCTCGACCGGTTTGCGCTCGAGCGGACGCTCTCGTTCTCGGACTCCCTAGACGAGCGCGCCATCGGCACCAATACGTTCCGCGTCACGGCCGATCCGTCGAACGAGTATAAGGAGGCGAACGAGACGAACAACACGGCTGAGCGGAGCCAGGTGGTGTTCGACGCGGGCGTCTCGCTCCTCGCCCCGAGAGACTACGGGACGGTGGAGGCTGAGCAGCCGTCACTGGAGTTTATCGTGTCCGGCCCGGCGATCGACCGGGGGGCGGTCGTCCTCCAGCTCGACACGGTGCCCGACTTCTCGTCGTCGGCCCGGCGGGAAGTGCGGCGTGCGGTGGACGGGCTGCGCGGTACGTGGAGGCCGTCCGGCCTGTCCGCCGACGAAACCTACTACTGGCGCGCCCGACTGGCCGACACTGACGCGGAGGCGTGGCGCACGTCTCGATTTACCGTGGAACCCGAGGAGAGCAACAGCTCCTGGCTCCAGCGAGAGCGGTTCTTCGCGGCGAACACAAACACCCGGCTTCAACGCACAGATCGATCGTGGAAATTTGAGGAGTACGCCCGAAATGTGCTGGTCTTCTCCGAACGAGGACAGGGCTCCAGGACAGATGGATTCATCGTGGACGGGACCTCTGACTACGAGTATCTGAAGTTCGGATTCGGAGTGCTTGTCGTAGACGGTCTCACGGGAGAGGTACAGGGGAACGAGTCGTTCCCGACTTATGATCTTCCGACGCAGTGGGAGAACTATCTAAAAGAGAGAGGAGAATTTATCGGCGATCAGCAAGAGGCGATCGATGCGCTCTCGACCTTCCTCGACCAAGTACCCGAACGAGGGGACTACATATTCGTCCGCACCCGACACCTTGCTCGGCAGAGCAACGCATCGATTCCGCAAGAGGTAAAGTCCCTCTTCCAAAACTTGGGGTCGTCGGCCATCGACACACTCACGTACAACCACGTCTGGGCATTGAAGACCCGGAAGGGAGAATCGGGCGAAACCGTCGAACGGGTCTCTCCACCCTCGGAGGCGGGTGAGGTGAATGAGGTTACGATCGAATCAGAACCGGACTTCCCACATGCTTCTGGGGTCACTCTCTCCCCCCGGATCGGTCCCGCCAGCGAATGGGGAATGGTTCAGTGGGACGGGGCAGTCTCAGACGCGGCGGACGCACTTGAGATCGACGTGCTCGCCGCGGATTCGACCGTTCTCATCGACAATCTCACCGGGCCGTCGGGGGGGCAGTCCCTCGGGGCGATTGACGCGGCGGCGCACCCCTACCTGTACCTCCGCGCCACGCTGTCGGACACGACGGCCCGGACTGCCCCACAGCTCGACCGATGGGGGGTGTCGTACACGGGTGTTCCCGAACTCGTGCTAGACCCATCCGGCCCGGCCACACTGCCCGATACGGTTCGGCAGGGCGAGCGCGCCACGGCCGCCCTTCCCATCGTCAACCTCGGGCCCGTGGAAAGCCGTCCCGTCCGCGTCCGTGCGTCCCTAGAGGACGCCTCGAATGCAGCTACGACCGTGCTCACCGATACCCTTCCGGCCCTCCCTCCAAACGGGGGCCGAGACACGAGCACCCTCGCCGTGTCGAGCGCAGAATTCCCAGGCGACAATGTGCTCCGGGCCGAGGCCGCGACGGACGGGCCGCCGGAGCGCCTGCCGAGCAACAACACCGTGGTCCGAAACCTCTACGTGCAAGCGGACGAGGAGGGGCCGTCCCTCCGCGTACTTGCCAACGGACGGAAACTCCCGCCGACCTCCGGCGACGTGACCAGGCTTCAGGCCCCCGAGTTGCCGTTTGTCTCTACGGAGCCGACGCTTGAGGTTCTCGTGCGCGACGATAATCCCTACCTTGCCCTCGACGACACGAGCTACGTCGACGTATATCTGAAGGGTGGGCTTCCCAGTCGCGGGCCAGGCTTGGAGAGCGACTTCCGCCGAATTTCCTTTGCCGAAGACGCCCTGACGTTCGTGCCGCCGGACTCCGGCACGACCGACCCGCTCCGGCTCCAGTTCTCTCCCAAACTGTCCCCGCGGGACTCGACGTATACTCTGAAGGTAGAGGCCCAGGACACACGCGGCAATGCCGTGGAGCCCTACCAGGGCAGTTTCCGCGTGCAGCAGGAGCAGGTGATTCGGGACGTGTACCCCTACCCGAACCCGATGAACACCCACACAACGTTTGCTTTCCGGGTGGAGGGAGGACGGAATGAGGCACTTCGTGATTTTTCTCTACGCATTTACACTCTGTCCGGCCGCCTCGTGCGCCAACTGGAGGACCGCCACCTCGACAGTCCCCTGCGCGTTGGGTGGAATACGCTGCGCTGGAACGGGCGGGACGAGGACGGAGATCGGGTGGCAACCGGCGTGTACCTCTATCGGGTCAACATCGAAGGATCCGAGACGACCTTCCGGGGCGACGTCGAAAAAATCAGCGTGATCCGGTGACCGAGACAGTGGCGGCGCCCAGCATCCGGCGATAGAGGGTGACGAGGCGCTCGCCCATTTCGGCCCAGCGATACTGCGACGCGGCGGCCCGGGCATTCTCGGCACACCGCCGATACTGGTCTGGGGCGGTCTGCCATGTGTCGAGCACGTCGAGCACCGCTCCCGCATCGCCCGGTGGCACTACGGCCCCGCACTCGTGCCGCTCCACGAAGCGTCGCCACAGGGGAATGTCCGAGCAGATGAGAGGCAGGCCATGGTGGAGGTACTCGTAGAACTTCGTAGGGATCGAGCCCACGTGGTTGGGGTGTCGGTGGAAGAGAGCGAGTCCTACGTCGGCCCAGCGGCGATGCGAAGGCATGGTCGAGGGGGGCATGTAGGCGTCCCAGCCGATGCGCTCGACGACCTCGTGGAGCCCCGCGTCTCGAAGTCGGGCCTCCGCCTGGGCGCGCTGTTTTGGGTAGCGACAGATGCCGGCGAGTCGGATCGTCCCCGCGCGGTTCTCACATTTGATTGACGTGGCCAGATCGATCATCGCATGAAGGCCGCGACTGGACGAGAGGGTGCCGGTGTAGAGCAGTCGCGTCGGGGGTGTTCGGATCGCCGGGGCCTCGTCCGGGCGCTCGTCCCCGATTGGACGGAAATAGTTTGCGATGTAGGTGTGGGGCACCGCGTGGCCGTCCAGGATCGACCGATAGCTCGCCTCCGCGATCAGCACGTGGTCGAGCCACCGGAACGCCCAGCGCTCCAGCGCTCGGAGCGCCCGCCCCAACACGGCGCCCTTCGCCCGGTAGTTCTCGTGCATATCGTAGACAATTCGGGCCCCGGTCGTCTTCTTCAGGAGCAAAGCGAGAGGCAAAAGCTCCGGGTCGTGAATCTGATACAAGGCAGCGTCCAGTTCCCGAGCTTCTCGAAAGAGTTGCGGCTGGAGGGCAACCCGGGACCAGCGGGTGTCCGGTTGGGGGAGGGCATGAATCGAGACGCCCTGCACCTCCTCGTCGCATCCGTGCGGGGCGATAAGGTGCGTGTCGAAGCCGGCGTCGTGGAGCGAAGCGAGCTGCTTGTAGAAGATGCGCGGGTCGAACGGCTGGTGCACCGTCGTCATGTGCACGATCCGGGCTCGGACGTTGCGCTCGTGCTCTCGTCCCATCGTGAGGCCAAGAACTGTTGCGGATCGAGAAGAGAGGGACGTGCCGGAAACGGGAACGTTGAACCTGGAGCCTACCGGGCGGTTCGTGGCAGCAGATCCTCCGTACTTGCACCTCCCTAATCGAGGGTCTAAGCCGAACTTTCTGAGCCCAAGACGCCCAGCAATGCCGACAGTGATTGTGCACGGAGGAGTGGGGAATCAACTGTTTCAGTACGCGGCCGGCAGGGCTCTGTCTCTCAAAACGGGGGCTAGGCTCTACCTGGAAACGTCCACGTTTGCCCGTTCTTCAGCCTCCGGAGGTGTGTCACGTACGCTTCGTCTCCCTCGATTTTCTGTACAGGGGCAACTCATCCGAGACTCGGTGGAAGACCGGGCTCTTTTGGAAGGACGATTCAAACTGTATACGCTTCTGAGGCGCGCAAGTCCCAGGCTTGCCCTACAGACATGCAGGGTGCACCGGGACCTGGAATGTCCGCGCCACTTTGCCCCGCACGTGCTGGAGGCCCCTGGCTCGTCGCTGCTATACGGATACTACCAGTCCGAAAGATACTTCCGTCCGGTTGCGGACACGTTGAGGACGGAGCTAACGCTGCGGGACGGGCCGGACGGAGAGAACCAAAGATGGAAATCGCGGATCGAAGAGGAGAAATCAGTGAGCGTGCACGTTCGCCGGGGCGATTACACGAGGCAAGGGTGGACCTTGCCCCCAGCGTACTACCGGTCGGCGATCCAAGAAATGAGACGCACAATTGAGCGTCCGCGTCTGTTTTTCTTCTCGGACGAAATGGATTGGGTAACTGCGCACATCGGTGCGCTTCTTCCGGACGGGATCAGTCATGAAAATGTCCGATTCGTGGAGGGAAATGAAGAGAGGGCGTGCGAAGACCTTCGCCTCATGAAGGCCTGCTCCCACAACATCATTTCCAATAGCACCTTTAGCTGGTGGGGGGCGTGGCTGAACCGCAATGAGAGGAAGACGGTCCTCGCGCCCGCTCAGTGGCTGCCTGGCCGCGCGAGAGACTCCGACATCATCCCAGAAAGGTGGAGGACCGTAGACTTTTGATGGTCGGAGACGTGGGTCGTGGAGTTTGAGAAACGAGATGGTCCCGTGCGTGACAACAGAGACGGCTCTGCAGAATCTCGTCCGGACGTACTCTCTTCGGCGTCCGAGGCGGTCGTGCTCTGCACCCGAAACCGTCCCGAGGCCCTTGCCCGAACCCTTGGGAGTGTTGCTGAACAGCGCCGAGCCCACGACCGCCCGGTGGTGGTGGTAGACGGAAGTGAGCCGGACGAGGCTCGCCGAACGGCCCACGTTGTCCGGCACGGGTTCGGTCGAGAATTGCCATTCTACTACCACCGTTACACTGAGGCGCCGGCCGGCGCGCGCCAGCGAAATGCCGGCGTCGACCTGCTGCCGGCGACGATCCGTGCTGTTCATTTCATCGACGACGACGTGACGCTGCGGCCCGGCTACTTCGAGGGCCTGTGCGAGGTCCTGAATCAACGGCGGCATCTCCTCGGGGTCGGGGGCATCATTGCAGAAGCCGAAGACACCTCCCCGCGCCCCCGGGTTACTTGGAAACACCGCCTATTTCTCCTGCGGACGAACCACCCCAGTCGTGTGCTCCCCTCCGGCCAAACGACGCCGGCGTGGCCGACCGGGAAAAAAGACGTGCAACCCGCCGCGTGGCTTAGCACGTGTGCGTCCAGCTACCGGGCCGAGGTGTTCGATCGGCACCGCTTTGATCCTGCCGTGGAGGGACCATCCCCCCGCCTCGAGGACCTCGACTTTTCGGTTCGGGTGGCGCGGGACGGCCCCCTTGCCGTGGTGCCGGAGGCGCGGTGTGTGCATCGCGTCTCCGACCGGAACCGTCGCGACACCGCGGACACGACGCGGGAGCGTCTCGTCCGGCGGTACTGGTTTGTCCAAAAGAACATGGATCAACCGTTGAACCGCCTCGCGTTTTGGTGGAGCGTGTTGGGCCAGCTCATCGCCCTCGTCACGTCTTCTAGGCCGGATAGCCGGGCGGCCCTCCAGGGGCACGTGCGAGGACTCCGACAGGCGTGGACTCGTGCACATCCGCTTCTCGGTGAAGAGGCGGGCGACGGCTGACTGGAGGTGTGCAACTTCCCGCGTCGAGACCTATGTTTAGGGTTCCTCTTGCGAGTCCCTCTTGCGGGTCCCCACGGCTTCGTATGGGGCACCACCCGCTGAGGCAATTCCTCTTCTTCCGTTCCCTCCAATCCGACGCTGCATATCTATGAAGTACGCCGTCATCATGGCCGGAGGCATTGGCACGCGCTTCTGGCCCGTCAGTCGCAAGGAGCACCCCAAGCAATTCCTGGACATCTTCGGCGATGGGACGCTCATTCAGAACACCATCGCGCGGCTTCAGGGGCTCGTGCCGCCGGAGCGTTGCCTGGTGGTCACCCACGAGCGGTACGTGGAGAAGACGAAGAAGCAACTGCCGGCTGTGCCGGAGGAGAACATCCTCGCAGAGCCGATCAGTCGCAACACGGCCCCCTGTATCGCCTATGCGGCCACGACGCTCGCGAAGCGGGACCCGGACGCGACGATGGCGGTCCTCCCGGCCGACCACGTCATCGGGAACGTGGCGCGGTTCCACGACACGCTGGACGTGGCGTTTGACGCCGCCCAGGAGCGTGAGGCCCTCGTCACCATCGGGATCGATCCCACCTACCCGGCCACCGGGTACGGCTACATTCAGTACGACGGACCTGGGGCGGACGACCCGGCCCTGGAGGCCTATCCCGTGCGCACCTTCGCCGAGAAGCCGGACCAGTCCACGGCCGAGCGGTTCATCGATTCCGGCGACTTTCTGTGGAACAGCGGCATGTTCATCTGGCGGGCGGACACGATCCTCGACCAGATCGAGACGCATCTGCCCGACGCCCACGAGGCGTTTGCCCCGGTCCGCGAGGCCGACGGCGCCGCCGACCCCGACACGCTCACCGACGCCTTTCGACAGAGCCCGCGCATTTCCATCGACTACGGGGTGATGGAGCAGGCCGAGACGGTTCACGTGGTGCCGGGCACGTTCGACTGGAACGACGTCGGCGACTGGCGGGCCGTCTACGACCTGAGCGAAAAGAACGAGCACGGCAACGTCATCGAGGGAGAGGTCATCATGCAGGACTCCAGCCGCTGCTACGTCCAGACCGAAGATCGGCTGGTGGTGCTCGTGGGCATCCACGACAAGGTGGTGGTCGACACCGGCGATGCGGTGCTGGTGTGTGACCGTGAGAGTGCCCAGCAGGTCAAGCAGGTGGTGGAGTACCTCCATGCCCACCAGTTTGAGGAATACGTGTGACCAGGGCGGCGTCCGGTCGTCGCCGGTCTCCGGTCTTTCATGCCCGACCGCCCGATTCGGCGCGACGGCCTACACGTACCGACGCAGGTAGTCCATGACGGCGTCGGGGCCATCGAGTCGGGCATCGGCCCGCGTGTCGCCGGGGCCGACCTTCACGGAGACGGCGTTCCGGTCCATGTCCTGGAGCGCCGCGAATGCGTCCTCGTCCGTCACGTCGTCGCCCAGGTAGACGGGCACGTGATCGGGGTGCTGGTCCGCGATGCGACGCACGGCGGTGCCCTTCGTCAATCCGTCCGGGCGGAGCTCCACCACCTTTTTGCCCCAGATGGCGTCGAGAACCTCCGGCAGGTTGGCGAGCCAGTCCCGGAGGTGCGCCCGTGCGTCCTGCTCGTCCGCCACCGCGCGGTAGTGGACCGCGAAGGAACGGTCCTTGTCCTCGATCCGGAGCCCGTCGACCGCCGGCACGGACTCGCGGAGGCGACGGAGGGCCTCGGCGGCGGCGTCCGACATGAGGCTGCGGGCGTCGCGGCCCACGACGCCCTCTTGCGCCCCGTGCAGCCCAATTGCCGAGTACGGGCGATCGAGAAATGAGGAGAGGGCCTGCAGATCGCGCCCCGTCACGATCCAGAGGGGGAACTGCGCGTCGAGTTTCCGGAGCAGGTTCGGGGCCTCGGGGTGGGGCACCGCCGCGTCCGGGTCGTCCACGATGGGGGCAAGTGTCCCGTCGTAGTCAAGGAAGAAAAGCGGATGTTCGACAACAGGAGGCATTGGACTGCGGGGATGGTGCGTCTCGTCTGCTCGTGTCCTTTCCGGGTCGCGACCCGTGTTGCGTGAGGGGTGTTGTCCACGACCCACGTCTGTTGCCACTGCGCCCGCATCATTCCTCATGCCTCGCGCTGAATGGAGCTGAGGAAGTTTCCAGCCCAGTTGTGGACGTCGAGGGTTTCGATGGTGTCCTTGAGCCCGGCGAGCCGCTCTTCGCGCTCGCCGGTCGGCATTTCGAGGGCGGTGCGGATGGCATCGGCCACGCCGCCGTGGTCGTAGGGGTTGACCTGCACGGCCTCGGGCAGCAGGTAGGCGGCCCCGGTGAGCTCCGAGAGGATGAGCACGCCGTCCTGCGAGGCGGTGACGAACTCCTGGGTGACCACGTTCATGCCGTCGCGGAGGGGCGTAATCAGCGCCGCGTCGGCCGCCCGGTAGAAGGCGCACAGCTCGTACTGCGTGTACGTCCGGTAGCGGTAGTTGACGGGCACCCAGTTCTCCTGGGCGAAGCGGCCATTGATGCGGCCCACCACCTCGTCCACCTCACGCCGGATCTGCTGGTACGACTCCAGCTCCGTACGGCTCGGGGTGGCGATCTGAAAGAAGCTCACGTTGCCGTGATACGCGGGGTTCTCCTCCAAAAACTTCTCGAAGGCCAGCATGCGCGACCGAATGCCTTTCGTGTAGTCGAGCCGGTCGATGCCAATGACGATGTGGTCGGAGCCGAGGCGCTCGCGAAATTTCCGGGCGTCCTGCTCGATGGACTCGTCTTGGGACATCTCCTTGAAGCGGTCCACGTCGATTCCGATGGGGTGGGCCTCCACCCGGGTCTCTTGCCCGTCGTACCGGACGCGGTGGCCGTCCACCTCGGCGTCGAGCAGCACCTCGGCACTCTCAATGAAGTTGTCGACGTACTCCTGCACGTGGAACCCGATGAGGTCACACCCCAGCATGCCGCGCAGCAGCTCGCGCGACCACGGCAGGATCCGGAAGATCTCCATGGCGGGCCACGGAATGTGCCAGAAGTGCCCGATCGTGGCCTCCGGGCGTTCCTGCCGGATGAGGTTGGGCGACAGCATCTGGTGGTAATCCTGGATCCAGATGACGTCCTCGTCGCCCTTCTCGGTTTCTGAGAGGACGGCCTCGGCGAAGCGCTCATTCACTTGGCGGTACGTCTCGATGAACGCGTCGTCCAGGTTGAGGTGTTGAATGAGGTAGTGGGAGAGGGGCCAGAGAATCTGGTTGGCCATGCCGTAGTAGTACCCCTCAAGCTCCTTCGAACTCAGGGGCACGCGCCGCACGAGGAAGTCAGGGTCGTCGGACGGGTACTCCTGGCGCTCGGGCAGGTCTGGGTCTTCGCCCATGCCCACCCACATGCCCCCTTCCTCTTCGAGCACGGGAAGAAGGGCAGTGGTGAGGCCGCCCACCGACGTTTCCCAGCCGTCGTCGGTCTGCCGAATGGGAACACGATTCGCGACTACAGTCAGGCTCAAGGCGATGGGGGCTGCATGATCAGAGAAGCAGTGATTGTGCACTGGGTCCGCCCCGGGCGACGGTCGGGGCATGTGCGGGCGCCGTACACGGTGGGGAGCGTTACCAGCATACCGGTGCGGGCGAACGAAGGCAAGATCAACGACGGGTGTCTTTGATCACGCCGGATGCCCTGCGATGGACGGCTCGTTCCGTCACCTCCTCACCGGAGGGCATCCGTCTGTTCAGAATCATCGGCCCCGGCCTGCTGCTCTCGCGCCTGCTCGTACAGCGCGCGGTGCTTGATGGCGTCGCCGAAGAGGCACAGGCCGGCGTTGAGCGCCACGAGGCTGGCCGTGCCGGCGGCCACCCATTTCCAGGTCGGCTCGTCACGGCCCTTGAGGAGGGTCGACTGCCCGACGCCGCTGGCGCCGAGGCCGGTGGCCAAGAGACCGAGGGGGGCGAGGACCTTCCAGTTCCGATAGTGCTGATCCGCGAGCGCGTCCGTGTCATCGCGTGCCATGAGGAAAGGAGGGTTGAGAAACGGATTGACGATGAAGGGCGGTGTTGGCAGCCCCGAAGGACGTTAGTCTGAAGCGGACAGGGCTTCCACGACGTCCACGCCGACGTCCGGGTAGTCGGTGATGAGGCCGTCGACCCCGAGACGAATCAGGCGGCGCATCGCGTCGCGCTCGTTCACGGTCCAGGGGACCACCTGGAGCCCACGGTCGCGGGCGGCCCGCAGCAGCGCATCGTCGACCGCAGAATAGGCAGGGCTGTATATGGCCGGCGTAAAGCCGAGGGCGTCGATCTGGTCGGGGAGGGACTCCGCCGTGCCGTCCGCCACCAAGAGAGAAAACTGCACGGCCGTGTCCGCGTCCCGGTCTTCGCGCAGGCGCCGGGCCGCCCGGAGCGCCCGCTCGTCGAACGACTGGATCGTGGTCCGGGCCGCGACCCCGTGCTCACGGACCACTTTCAGGACACGCTGTGCGAAGGCCTCTGGTTCGGGGTGAAACGTCCCGTCTCCCTCGGGCCGCGACTTGATCTCAATGTTGTAGAACGCGGGGGGGCGATTGTGCTCCGCCGCGTAGGCCTCCGCCATCGCAATCACGTCGCGGAGGCGGGGCTTGGCGGCCGGCTGGGAGGCCTGTTGGGGAAAGTCCGGGTGTTGCCGTCGGCCGCAGTCGTAGCGCTCGATCTCGGCGTACGACAGCTGATAGAGGTTGTGCTCGCGGGCGCTGCCTTCGGGCACCGGGTCCCCGGACGGGAGCGTACAGATGTCGGGGTTCATCCACGGCTCGTGCGACACGACGACCTGCCCGTCGGCGCTCACGACGACATCCATCTCCAGCGTCGTCACGCCGATCGCCAGCGCCCGACGGAACGCCGGGATTGTATTCTCGGGGACGAGGCCGCGGGCCCCCCGGTGGCCCTGCAGGTCGAAGGTGTCCGGTGGGGCCATCGAGTCGGGGGGAGGGGCGGCCTGTGTCGCGGCGGGCATCCCGATTCCGACCGTGGCGAGAAGGCAGAGCAGTAGGGCAGGCGTCATCCTGAAGAGGGAGACTCCGTCTGAGGAAGGCTATTCTGTGTGCTGTGCGGGCTCGTCCGAGGACAAGTGTTCGGTGATGTGATTGGTGAGCATGGTGAATAGGTGCAGTCGCGTCCGTCCCCCCGCAATGCCGTGCTCGTGGGTCGGGTACATCATGAACTGGAACTGCTTATTGGCCGACTGCAGCTGGTTCACCATCTGGACGCTGTTTTGGAAGTGCACGTTGTCGTCATCGTCGCCGTGCACGATCAGTAGGTTCTGGTCTTCGTGCAGGCGGTCGGCGTAGGCCTGCGGGGCCCCGTTCTCGTAGCCGTCTGCGTTCCGGTCGGGCGTCGACATGTAGCGCTCGGTGTAGATGGTATCGTAGAGCCGCCAGTCGGTTACGGGGGCCACCGAGACGCCCGTGTCGAACGTGGACGGGCCCTCGTCGGTCAGCATGGACATGAGGGTCATGTATCCGCCGTAGCTCCAGCCCCAGATGCCGATGTTGGCGTCGTCCACCCACGCGGAGTCGGCCAGGGCCTGTGCCGCGTGAATCTGGTCGGCCGACTCCGGCTGGCCGAGGCGCTGGTACGGCACGTCCTGAAACGCCTTTCCGCGCCCGCCGGTGCCCCGGTTGTCGACGCTGACGACGACCACGTCGTGGGCCTGGGCCAGGTACTGGTGCCAGAGTTGTCGGCTGCTCCCCCACTGGTCGGTTACCGTCTGCACGCCGGGCCCGCCGTAGACGTACATCAGTACCGGATACGCCCGCGAGGGGTCAAAGTCGTTGGGCTTGATGATGGATGCGTTGAGGGCGGTGCCGTCGGCCCCGGGGAGGCTCGTGAACTGCTTCGGGGGCAGGTCGAGACTGTCGAGGCGCTCTTCGAGGGTGTCGTTGGCCTGAAGAGTCGTGAGGCGGTCGCCGGACGCCTCGTGGAGGGACCAGGAGGGAGGGGTGCCCGCGGCCGAGTACTGGTCAATGTAGTAGTCGCGGTCCGCGGACAGGTTGATGGAGTGCCAGCCCGGTCGCGACGTCACTTTGCGGGCGGGCTGGGCCTCCTCGTGCGGGCTGAACGACACGCCGGTCGTATAGAGATGCCGTTCCAACGACGTGTCGCGGGTGCCAGTGACGTAGGCCGTCGAGGCCTCCGCGTCCACGCCATGGAACTGCGTCACTTCCCACTTCCCCTCGGTGATAGGGCCCACCTCTGTGCCGTCGGTACGGTACAGGTGGGCGTGATTGTATCCGGTCCGTTCCGACAGGAAGACGAAGTGCTCGCCGCCGTCGAGGTAGGTGAGCTTGTCGTCCGTGACGTCAATGTAGGTGTCCTGCGTGTCCTGGAGCACCTGGTCCGTGTCTCCGGTCTCGGGATGGCCGTACAGCAGATCGAGGACATTCTGGTTTCGGTTGAGGCGATACATCCAGACCCGGTGCGTGCCGTCGATCTCGGGGGTCCACCCCATGCGGGCCAGGTACTCGTGCGTCCGGCCCCCGGCATTCCACGTGTTGGTGTCGAAGTACTGGGTCGCCTGCGGCTGGCCCTGGGCGGTGGTGTCGACCGCCGCGAGGTCGACCACCCCGATCTTGATTTCGCTGTTCTGCTCGCCCGCCTTCGGGTAGCGAAACTCCGTGGTTTCCGGGTAGCGCGTGGTGTTGTTCGTCAACGGAAACGAGCGGGTCTCGGACTCGTCGAGCTTGAAGAACGCGATGCGCCGGCCGTCCGGGCTCCACTGCCAGCCGTCGCGCAGCCCGAATTCCTCCTCGTACACCCAGTCGAATGTGCCGTTGATGATGCTGCCCTCGCTGCCGTCCGTCGTGAGGGCCGTCTCCGTTCCCGTCGCCAGGTCCACGACGTGCAGGTTTCGCTTCCGGACGAAGGCCACCTTCGTGGCCGAGGGGTTGAACTTCGCGAACATCTGATACCCCTTTTCGCGATCCGAGACCGGGGTGAGCGTCTTCGCGTCGAGGTCGTAGACGTAGTAGTAGCCCTTCGTGTTGGCGCGCCACACTTCCTCCGAGTCCGTGTAGATCAGCACCTTGTCGCCCGCCTGGCTGAAGGTGTAGTCCTCAATTGGCACGGTCCGGTCTACGTCGCCTGCGTACAGGTTGGTGCCGTCGATCACCCGCGTCTGCTCGTCCGTCCGCAGGTTGTATCGCATGAGGTGCGTCGCGTCGGCGGAGTCGGCGGCCTCGATATACGTGATGACCGGGCCCTGGTCCGCCCATTTTCCGCCCTGAAAGGTGCTAGCACGAAGCGCGGTCGAGGCGTGGATGCGTTCGAGGGTGAACTCGGGGCCGTCCTGGCCCTGGGCCGGACCCGTGGGGACGGAGAGCACCAGAAGAGCAACGAGCGAAAGGGTGACGCGGCGAGTCATCAAGGAACGTGAACTGGTGGGGGAGAAACGACCGGCACAATCGCCGAGAACATATTCGTCTTGCGGGAAATTTGCAACGTTGCTTGTCTCAACTGGTCGAGGGCACTCGGGTTGCGAGGCCAGCGGCCCCGGCGAGCCGCTTTGCTATGTCGTCGGGACTGGTGGGGACTTTGGGGAACCATCGTGCAGACAGACGCCTATCATGCGTTTGCTCGTTTATTTTCACGCGCAGTCCTTCCCTTTCGCCATCGATCGGCCGACACACACAGTCGAGGAGGCGCCAGTGACCGCCACCGTGGACCTGGCGGCCATTCGTCACAACGCGGGCGTCCTGCAGGAGCGGGCGGGGGAGGCCGACGTGATGGCCATCATTAAGGCCGACGCGTACGGGCATGGGGCGCGTCCGGTGGCCCGAGCGGCATGCGAGGCAGGGATTCGCCATTACGGCGTGGCCCGGCTGCCCGAAGGCATTCACCTGCGAGAAGCCGGGCACAAGGGCCGCATTCTCGTCCTTGGGGCCCCGGCCCCAGCGCAACTGCCGCAGTACGCCGAATACAATCTCGACCTGACCGTCCCCTCGGCCGACATTGCGGCTGCAGTCGTGCGGCACGCATCGCCGACGGCCCCGCTCCGAGTTCACGTCACGGTCGACACGGGCATGGGACGTCTTGGGCTGGCCCCCGACGACGCGCCAGCGGTGATGACGCGCCTGGCCGACGCGCCGGGCGTCCGCCTCGCTGGGCTGTGGACCCACTTCGCGACGGCCGATGCCCCCGGAAGTTCGTTTGCGAAGACCCAACTCGATCGCTTTCGGGAGGTGGTGGACGCGGTCGACGTGGACGTCGAGCACGTGCACGCAGCCAACACAGGAGGACTTCTCACAATCGGGACGCCCACCTACGAATTCGACGCGTCCCTCGTGCGGAGCGGCATTGCGCTGTACGGGTTGGCGGCGACCCCGGAGCTGAGCGCCCGTCTCGACCTGCGCCCGGCCATGCGGCTCACGGCCCGGGTCACCCACCTCAAGACGGTCCCGGCCGGCACGCCGATCTCGTACGGGGCGACATGGGAGGCCCCCCGTCGAACCCGCATTGCGACGTTGGGAGTCGGATACGGCGACGGCTATCCGCGCCGGTGCTCCGGCCACGCCTCCGTGCGGATCGGGGGCGCCCTGTGTCCCATCGTGGGCACCATCTGCATGGACATGTGTATGGTCGACCTTGGCCCGCCGGACGAGGCCCCGGCCACGCGTGTCGACCGGGGCGATGACGCCGTCTTGTTTGGCCCCGCCGGCCCCACTGTCTATGACGTGGCCCAGTGGAGCGACACCATCCCGTACGAGATTCTGTGCGGGGTGTCTCCCCGCGTGCCCCGGCGGCACGTAAATTGCGAGGACGAAGCCCCGGCATTGTCCTCTCCGGCACGGACCGCCCCGCCAGGCGGATGAACGATACACGAAATCTTTACAATTGAGTCGGCAGTCACGATGCGGATGCTGCATCCCGTCCTATGGCTGTCGCATAGGATGTAAGGTGGCGAATGAACCATTCTTCACCGATCCGCGATCAGAACGATCTGTAGAGCTTTATTTCTACTCATTAATCTACTTGTAACCAATGCCTATTACTGCCGACCCCAGTGACATCGATGTCCTCGTTGTTGACGACGAGAAAGATGTCGTCGAAGTTGTAGGTCACTTTCTTGAGGAAGAAGGGTACACTGTTCACACGGCGTTCGACGGAGAGGAAGCCCTCGAAACGGCCTCGGGAAAAATCGACTTGATCGTCCTGGACATCATGCTTCCGGGCGTAGACGGCTACGAGGTATGCAGAGAGCTCCGAGACCGTGTCGAGACCGAGGAGATTCCCATTGTCTTTCTGAGTGCGAAGACCGAAGAGGAAGACCAGATTGAGGGCCTCATGCTCGGGGGCGACGATTATCTCACCAAGCCCGTCTCGCCGCAGGTGCTCGTGGCGCACGTAAAGGCTGTGCTGCGACGCTCCGGGGTAGAGGAGAGCAGCATCCTCGAGGTGGATGGCCTCAAGATTTACGAGGACGAGTACCGTGCGGAGTTGAACGGGGAGGATCTTGGCCTGACCCTGACGGAGTTTGAGCTTCTTCGCTACCTGGTGCGTCACCCGCGCAAGGCCTTTACCCGCCAGCAGCTGCTGGAAACCATCTGGAAGGACGCGATGATGGTGACCGAGCGAACCGTGGACGCACACATCAAGAACCTGCGCGAGAAGCTTGGCGAATTCGCCCAGCACATCCAGACAGTTCGGGGCGTTGGGTACCGATTCGTACAGGAGGAGGAGTCGGCCGAAGCATAACCCCACCGCACTCCGTGTTGATTTGCGGGAGTTGTCTCTCTCTTGCGCCGTATGTCTTTCGTTCGGTCAATTCGAGACGCGCTCCTGCCCCGCCGGGCCTCGACGCAGACCTGGATGGTCTTGACGTTCGCCCTGTTCGTGGGCACGGCTGTCGTAGGCGTGGGGCTCTACGTGGTGCTGGTCCTCCGCGGAGAGATGCGGACGGCCATGCAGGAGACGCTCCGTGAGCAGGCCGACCGGATTGCGGTGCAGGTGGAGCAGGAGCCGGATCCGGTGCGGCGTGGGCGCATCGTGGACAACCTGACGGAGCTGCGAGACCTGCACGTTACCCTCGTCACCCCCGATACAACCTACCGCCCGTCCCCCCGGACGGCCTATCCCTTCCCGGCCGATACGCTGGTCGAGGCGTCGGCCCTCCAGGACATGGCGGACGAGACGGTCCGGTTTGCCCGGTATGAGCCTGAGGACGGCCAGCAGTTCTTCCTGGCGGCCCTCTACCGCCCATCCTCTGACTTAGTCGTGCAGGTGGGCCAGCCGCCCCCGCCGCTGTACTGGCTTGCCCAACGCTCCCAGGTCGTGCTCGTACTGGGTATGATTCTGGCGCTCATGCTGGCCCTCATCGGGAGCTTCATCGCGGCTTACCAGATCACCACCCCCCTTACGCACATCAGCAAAACGGCCCGCCGGGTGGCCGATGGGAAGCTGACCGGCAAAATCCAGGTCGAGTCCCGCGCGGCGGAGTTTCAGGACCTCGCCGAGAGCCTCAATCGGGCCTCCGACACGTTCCGGGAGAAGATTGAGGAGCTGGAGCGCATGACCCGGCTGCAGAGCGAGTTCATCGGCAACGTCTCCCACGAGGTCCGCAACCCCATCTTTTCCATTAGCGGGTACTTGGAGGCCCTCGGGACGTCCGGGCTCGACGACGAGCAGCGGAAGATGTACTCCGAGAAGGCCCTCACCAACCTGAATCGCCTCCAGAACCTCTTCAACGACCTCATCGACATTGCCCGGCTCGAATACAAGGAGGACCTCATCAATCGGTCGGCGTTCGACCTGAAGGACCTAGTCGACGAGGTGGCCGAGATGCTGCGGCCCAAGGCCGAGGAAAAAGGCCTCGACCTCGAGGCCGACGTATCGCGCTTTTTCGTCCACGCCGATCGCTCCCGCGTCCGCCAGGTGCTGACCAACCTCATTGAGAACGGCATCGCGTACACGGGCAGCGGATCGGTGCGGTGCCGGGTGCAGCGACGCCTCGACAAAGTCCGCGTAGAGGTCGTGGATACGGGACAGGGCATCGACGAAGATCACCTCGATCGCATCTTCGAACGCTTCTACCGGGTGGACCCGGACCGCTCCCGCGAGAGTGGCGGGACCGGGCTCGGGCTCAGCATCGTCAAGCAGATCCTCCAGGCCCACGGTGAAGACATCCACGTTGAGAGCACCAAGGGACGAGGGACCCGCTTCTGGTTTGAACTTCCCTACGAGCCTGAGCCCGAGCCGGAGGCCATTGAGGCGTAGCCCGTCGTGCAGCCTCCGGTCGCCCCTGCCTCGTCGCCCCACGTTCTTGCCAGGTCTTTGTGGGAGATCCTTTTTGGAGTCCAGAGAATTTTGTATGATGGGGGTGTCAGTCGTTCAGCCGTTTACTTTTTGGAGAACAGACCTTTCGGAAGCGCTTTCAAAAGGCTGACTGACGCAACGACCACCCTCATAGACGTGACGGCGTCTGAAAAAAAGCACGTGCGGGGACGGTCGATGTGCGAATGAGCGAGGGGATCCTTTGGCGCTCGATGCCGTGTCGACTTATCTAGCTGGCTTCGACCAATGGCTACACCCGAGATGCAAGATACGAACGACTCGGACCTTGACACCCAGACGAATGCGTCGTCGGACGGCCCCCCGTCCGCATCTCCCGACGCGGAGGAGGCTGTGAAGACGGCCGCCGAAGAGATTCCGGCCGAGAACCTCATGCACGGCGACGGCCACGCGGCCATTCCCCAGATCCCGTCCATCACCTCGGACGGGTCGATCGAGGTCGACGAGCTGTCCCCCGCGGACTTCGAGCCCGATGACTTGCGGCAGCGGCTCCGCACGATGATGCTCTCGCGGCGGCTCGACGAGAAAATGATGACGCTGCTCAAGCAGGGCAAGGGGCACTTTCACATCGGGTGTGCCGGGCACGAGGCCATGCAGTCGGCCATCAGCCGCTACTCACGACCCGGAGAGGGCCCCGGCTACGACTGGTTCTGCTTCTACTACCGAGACCTGTGCATGGCGCTCTCCCTCGGGATGACGACGAAGGAGGCCCTGCTCGCCCACCTCGCGAAGGCCGACGATCCGAACTCAGGGGGGCGCCAGATGCCGGAGCACTTCGGCCTAAAGCACCTCAACGTGATGACGACGGCTTCCTCGGTCGGGGCACAGTTCAATCCTGGGGTCGGATTCGGGTTTGGCATCCAGCAGCGCGGGGAGGACAACTACGTGTACATCTCGTGCGGCGACGGCGCCACCTCACAGGGCGACTTCCACGAGGCCCTCAACTGGGCGGCCCGGGAGCAGGCGCCCGCCCTGTTCCTGGTACAGGACAACAAGTACGCCATCAGCGTCCCCATCGAGGAGCAGACCGCGGGCGGCACCCCGTACAAGCTGGCTGCGGGCTACGAGGGACTCAGCCGGATGCGGGTGGACGGAACGGACTTCTTTGCCAGTGCCTCTGCCGCACAGGCCGCCATCCAGCACATCCGTGACGGCAAGGGGCCGGTCTGCCTCGTGGCCGACGTGGTGCGCCTGCTGCCTCACTCCTCCTCCGACGACCACACCAAGTACCGCACGCCCGACGAGTTGGAGGCCGACCGCAAAATTGACCCTATTGACCGCCTGGAGGCGGCCCTCATCGACGAGGGCATCCTGACAGCGGAGGACGCGGAGGCCCTGCAAGACGAGGTCCACGAGGAGGTCGACGAGGCGACCGAGTGGGCGAAACAGCAGGACGACCCGTCCCCCGAGACCGCCAACGATCACGTCTTCTTCGAGGGCGACCTCGACCTCGATTACAATTCCGAAGACGACCTCGACGAAGACGCCGAGCCGATGGTGATGGTCGACGCCATCAACCGCACGCTCAAAGAAGAGATGGCGCGTGACGAGTCGGTCATCGTCTACGGCGAGGACGTGGCGGGCGACAAGGGCGGCGTCTTTACCGCAACCAAAAACCTCACCGACGAATTTGGCGGGGATCGCTGCTTCAACTCGCCGCTGGCCGAGGGGTCCATTATCGGCACCGCGGTGGGGTACGCCGCGAGCGGCTTCACGCCGGTCGTCGAAATCCAGTTTGCCGACTACATCTGGCCGGCGATGCAGCAGCTGCGCAACCAGGTGGCGCCCTTCCGCTACCGCTCGGACGGGGAGTGGGGCTGCCCCATGGTCGTTCGCGTGCCTTGTGGGGGTTACATCCACGGTGGCCTTTGCCACTCGCAGAACGTCGAGTCCATCTTCGGCCACACGCCCGGCCTGAAGGTGGCCCTCCCCTCCACGGCCGCCGACGCGAAGGGACTTCTCGCCACCGCCATCCGCTCGGAGGACCCGGTGCTCTTCCTGGAGCACAAGGCGCTCTACCGGGCCGCGTCGGCCCGCACCCCCACGCCGCCGGAGGATTACACCCTTCCCTTCGGCGAGGCGCGCATTGCCCGCGAGGGGTCGGACATGACGATCGTCACCTACGGCATGATGACCCCGAAGTCGCTCAACGCGGCGCAGGAGCTGGAGCAGGAGGGCGTGGACGTGGAAGTCGTGGACCTGCGCACCATCGTGCCGCTCGACTCGGAAACGGTCCTGGAGTCGGTCCGGAAGACAAACCGTGCGCTCGTCGTCTACGAGGATCACGAGTTCATCGGCTTTGGGGCCGAGCTCTGCGCCCAGATTGCCGACGACGCGTTCACGCACCTCGACGCCCCTGTTCGCCGCGTCGCGGGCGAGTTTACGCCCATTCCGTTCGCCCACTCCCTCGAGCGGAGCGTGCTCCCGAGCGACGAGGGCATTCTGGAAGCGGCCCGCGACCTCGCTGCCTTTTAGGAGTGCCCTGGGCCCACGCTCCCCTCCGACCCACGGGCATCGAGGGTGCTACGGACTCTCGGCGTCGGAGGAAGACGAGCCTGCAGCGGACTCGGAGGCTTGCGCCGTGGTGTCTCGCTGTGTGGAGTCCGCGGCTGGAGAGGACGTGGACGGCACTTCCTGAGTGCGCGTGACGCCAACGCCGCGCTTGTACACCATGGCCCCTCCGTTCTCTCCGGTCTCGTGCATCGGCACCAGGGTCCCCAGTCCAAGAAGGAACAGGACGACGTGGGCGGAGCGCCGAGCTCGGACCCAGGGGATGAAGAGCCCGGCGGTCCGAAGGAGGGCGTATCCGCTCGTCGACACCATTGTGTACCACGCCCAGAATGAGTGCGTCGACAGGGTCTGGGCGGCGCCGGGCGTCACGATCGGAACCGTGTCGATTGCCCAGGTGCCGCTGTAGTAGCTCGCGATCGCGCTCAGCCCCGTCGCTGCGTAGAGCCCCGTTGCTACCTCCTGGCCCGTCTCCCATCGCTCCCCAAGCCACAGGGCGAGTGCGTCGGCGGCAATGGAAACAAAAATAAGGGCAATGGGGAAGTGCACAATGAGAGGATGTGCGTTCGGCACCCACTCAGGCAGCAGAAAATCGGGGATCACGGTGAGGTGAACAGGTTCCAGAAGTGACAACAACGCTTTTCAGAACCCGCCGTCGCGAAAGCATGGTTCCGGCAGATCGTAATCAAATCGATATTGTTCGGCCGCATCTCAACGAACCCGGAATCCTTGACCGTTCTGAGTCCCTCCGGTGATATCGCTTCACACGGAGGCTCGAGAGAAGAGAAGGCGCCCATGACGCAGTGGTCTCTCGGGTCGAGGGAGCGAAAGACATGGGTCGGGCGACGTTATGAGGCAGTACGCGTGGCATCTACGATTTGAGAGGGGACGACCGGGCGCCGTTCGTCCGGGGCTGGATGCCGGGGTTCGTTTTCAAGAGCAGATGTCGCAGCCGGGCCGGCGGCTCGCGTGCCGCCACCGACCGCAGCCGCTGGAGGTGCGCGTTGAGCACGGCACGCGTGTGCGGCACCGGCCCGTCCAGGCCGAGGATGTTCGGGTGCTCGGTGTCGCGCATCGTTTCGTCGTCCCGTACGAGCCGCTCGCTGAGTTTTTCGCCGGGGCGCCGCCCCACGTACGTGATCATCGTCTCGGGGGCGACGTGCGGGTACCGGCGTCGGATGAGGCGCTCGGCCAGCCACTGAATCCGAATGGGGTCGCCCATGCGAAAACTGTAGGTCGGGAAGGCGTCGAGGAGGAGGGTGTGTAGGACGAGCCCGCAGGCCTCCTCCGGGCTCATGAAGTAGCGCTCCATGTCCGGGTGCGTGACGGGGAGCGGCTCGCCCGCGGCAAGCTTCTCTTCGAACCGGGGCACGACGCCCCCGTCCGTTCCGAAGACGTTTCCGAAGCGTACCGTCGTACACTGCGTCGAATCCGGTCCTGTGCGCACGTACCACTCGGCCAGTTGGTTGGTCGTCCCGAGGACGCTGGATGGGTGGACGGCCTTGTCGGTTGACACAAACACAAACCGGTCCACCGCGTGCTGCTCGCAGAGCTGCAGGAGCTGGACGGAGGCCTGCGTGTTGTTGCGGAATGCCTCGGTGGGATGACGCTCCATGAGGGGGACGTGCTTGTAGGCCGCCGTATGGATCACCACGTCGGGCTGGTGGCGGGCAAGAAGACTGTCTACCAAGGGGGCGTCGCGCACGTCGGCGACGCACACCTCCAGGTCGCCGCGGTAGCCGTCGGCCCGCAGGGTCTGCTCAAGCCGGTAGAGATTGCGCTCGCTCATGTCCACGAGCACGATTCGGAGCGGCTCCAGGGCCAGCAGCTGCTGGCTCAGCTCCGATCCGATGGCGCCGCCCGCCCCCGTGACGAGCACCGTGCGGTCGGACAGCACGGTGTGCAGGGCAGCCCGGTCCACGGCCACCGGTTCGCGGGGCACGAGGTCGTTCAGGCACACGCTCGGGGGCGACACGTCGGGATCCGGACCAACGGATGGAGCGGACTGCATGGCGAGAAGGCCCCGTACCCCCACCCGGACGCCCGGAATGCCGATGAGGGCGACGACGCCCAGCACTGTGAGGACGCGTCGGGGCGGCATGGCGGCCGGGTCGACCGCGTAGGTCAGTGCAACCGTACCGCTCCACGCGCCGACGAGCCACGCCCCCAGGCGCAACAGGTCCGACACGTTCATCCGTCGGGGCGAGCGGCAGTAGGTGCCGCTCGCGGCCAGCGCAGTTCCGTATGCGCCCAGAATGAGAAGGGAGGCCATGTCCCATTCGGCTGCGTGTGAGAACACCGCGCCTCCAAAGTGAACGGTATAGCCGAGAAGTAGGCCCCCGCACAGGAGCAGCGCATCCGGAAGGGCCAGCAGGAGCGGCCCCCAACCGCGGAGCCACGTTCCGCCTGTGGTGTGCTCTATGTCCGGGTCGAAAGAGAACATCAAACGCGCAAGCACCGGTAGTTCTGGAATCCAATCTGGTCGTTTAGTTCTGGAATCCAATCTGGTCGTTGGGGTGAGGCTACTCCCGGCTTGGTGGTCCCTCGGCGACGTCCTCTACCAGGGCGGTGTACCGATCGAGCATTACGTCCCGATCGAAGTGCCGCCGGGCCGCGTCGCGGGCATTGTGTACGGCCCGGGTGCGAGCATCGGCGGGAGACGTCAGGACGGTTCGAACGCGGTTGGCGAGGGCTTCGGGGGACTCGGGCGGGACGAACCACCCGCACCCGTGCCGCTCCACAAACCGTCGTGTCCACCCGGGGTTCGTCACCACGACAGGCGTCCCGACGGCGAGGCTGTCGAAAAATTTACTGGGCGCGTTGGCGGCCAATACGGGGCGATCGAGGAAGGGGACGAGCGAGAGGTCGGCGCGCTCGAACAGTGCGAGGGTGTCGGGATAGGGAAGGGGCGGAAGGCGGCGGATGGCGTCGTGCCGACGGGCGGCCTGTTCCACCAGCGGGGCGTGGTGGCCCCGCCCGGTCAGGGCCACGAGCACGTCCGAGCGGGCGTCGACGAGGCGGCGGGCCGCGTCGAGCAGTGTCGGAATGGCATTGGCGCGGCCAAATGTGCCGGCGTAAAGCACCAAGAAGCGTCGTTCTGGGGAGAGGTGCTCCGTCAGGCTTCGGCGTGCCTCCTCGCCGACCGTCTCGAGAACCGTCGGGTCGGCCCCGTACGCCAATGTCGTCGCCGGCGCGTTGGGTGCCCGGACGCGAACGTGTCGCTCCATGTCCGGGGACACCGTCACGACGTGCGCCGCGCTCTGGTACAGTCTCGATTCCCCCCACCGCAGCAGCCCGTGCAGGCCGACGTCCGGCACCGCGCCCATCTGAATGGGAAAGGCGGGCCAGAGGTCGCGCACCTCAAAAATCCACGGGACGCCGCGTGTCCGGGCCACGAGGCCCGCGGCGGCGGCCGCGGTGAGGGGCGTCGAGGACCCGAGAATTACGTCCGGTCGGGACATCTGTAGGCCATTCCGGACGGCCCGGGCGGCATAGTGCAGGAACGCGCCCAGTCGTCTCGGGGCCGACATTGTGTTGGCGTAGGGCACGTCGAACCGCACAAGGTCAACGCCCGAGGGCGCCCACGGAAACCGGTGGGCCGTCCGCGTGTCCTCCCAGGCCCGTGTCGTGATCACGGTTACCTCGTGGTCCCGCCCCAGCCGCTCCACCAGTGCGTAGGGCCGCCCCGCCGTTGGGCAGTCCGGCGTGTGGTAGTGCTGGAGGAAAACGGCGATGTGCATAGGAGCAAGCCTATTGGGGACGAGCGGGCCTCCCGACGGCGGTACAGTTGGGAGGGAGGTCGTTGGTGACGACCGCCCCGGCCCCCACTGTCGTGCCGGCGCCGATCGTCACATTGGGCAGCACAACCGCCCCCGCGCCCACAGTGACCTCCTGCTTTAAATGCGCCGATCCGGAAACCCGGGCCCCAGGGCGAAGCGAGACAAAGGCATCGAGCACGGCGTCGTGGCCCACAGTGCAGTGCTGGTCAAGAACCGTGTAGGGGCCAATTTGAACGTCCACGGTCGGGGCGGCCCCCTGGCAGAGAATGGCGCCCGGCCCAAGGGTGACAGTGCGGTGCACCGAAACCGCCGGGTGGACGAGCGTCGCAGGCTGGAGATCGGCGGTGGCGAGGCGGTCGGCCACGGACCGGCGAGCCGCTCCGTTTCCGATGGTAGGGGAAACGGAGAAGTCGGTCTGGCGGACGAGCCAGTCGACGCTGCCCCGAACCGGGATGCCCATGACGGTGGTGTCGTGGAGCGCCGTGTTGTCGTCGACGAAGCCGCACAGGTTCCATGTTGGGGCCTGGTGGTTCAGGTCCTCCACGAGCGCGGCCACCTCGCGTCCGAATCCACCCGCGCCGACGAGGAGGAGGGGAACAGGATCAGACATGCAACTGAGAGCCAGAAGGGAACGAAGGATTCTTCGCGTCAACCCCGTACACGCCCACCCCCCGAATCAAAATGAGAGGCGTGTGGAGCAGAATCCGCAGGTCGAGCAGGAGGCCGCGGTTCCGCGTGTACCACACGTCCAGATCGATGCGCTCGGGCCACGAGAGGGCGTTGCGGCCGTGGATCTGGGCCCAGCCGGTGAGGCCGGGGCGCACCTGGAGCCGCCGCCGCTCGCGTGGGCCGTACTGCGCGACCTGATCGGGAACGGTGGGCCGGGGGCCGACGAGACTCATCTCGCCGCGCAGAACGTTCCAGAGCTGCGGCACCTCATCGAGGGCCCAGCGCCGGAGGACACGTCCGATGCCGGTTGTGTGGGCCGCGGGCCGTGTGGGGTCGTCGGGCTCGTGCGTGAGCGTGCGGAATTTGAGCACCCGAAACGGGACGCCGCCGCGGCCGATCCGGGTCTGGGTGAACAGAATGGGTCGGCCGTCGTCCAGCCAGACGCCTACGGCAACGAGGCCGAGCAGCGGGGACAGCCCGATGAGAAGCAGGCCCGCCCCGATGGCGTCGAGGATCCGCGTGGTCACTGAGTATGCAGAGGACGGTGCAGGCATGGGCGTCAGGGCTGGCGGGGGAGGGTCGGAAGAATCTTGGTCAGGGCCTCGGCCACGCGATCGACGTCCGCGCGGGTCATGTCTCCGAAGAAGGGCAGGGCCAGCGTCCGCGCTGAGACCGACTCGCACACCGGAAAGTCGCCCGGCGCGAAGCCGAATCGGTCTCGGTAGTGGGGCTGCAGGTGGATCGGCGGAAAGTACGGTGCACAGCCGATCCCGCGGGCCTGCAGGCGGTCCATCAGTTGGTCGCGGGCACCGGGGGCGAAGTCATCGCGCAGGCGGACGACGTACACGAACCAGCTTCGCTCGGCGTCGTCCGTCGGTTCGGGGCGCGCCACACCGTCGGCCAGGGGCGCGAGGGCCTCCTCGTACATCGCGGCGACGGCGGCGCGACGGTCGAGGAGCGTGTCCAGGCGGTCGAGCTGGGCGCAGCCGAGGGCCGCCGACATCTCGTCGAGCCGGTAGTTGTAGCCGAGTCGGTCGTGGCGCATCCGGCCCGACGATTGTTGAGACCGTCCTTGATTGCGGAGTGCGCGGCACCGGCGGGCCAGGTCGGCGTCGTCGGTCGTGATGCAGCCCCCCTCGCCGGTCGTGACCTGCTTGTTCGGGTAGAACCCGAAGGACGCAGCGTCCCCCCACGCCCCGATGGGACGTCCCCGCACCGACGCCCCGATTGCCTCGCAGGCATCGTCGATGAGCCGAAGGTCGTGCGCGTCGGCGAGGGTGGCGAGGGCGGGCCAGTCGACGGGCACGCCAAACACGTCCACCGCGAGAATCGCTTCGGTCCGCGGCGTGAGGGCCCCCGCCACGCGGTCCACGTCGAGGGCGTAGGTAGACGGGGCCACGTCGACGAAGCGGGGCCGCAGGTCCTCGTACAGCAGCACGTTGCTCGACGCGACGAAGCTGAACGGCGTCGTGAGGACCTCGGCGCCCGGCGCCAGGTCGAGGGCCGACACGATGCAGTGAAGGGCGGCCGTCCCGCTGCTGACCGCGACGGCGTAGGCGGTGCCGCACCGGTCGGCCATTGCGGTCTCGAAGGCCTCAAGGGCGGGGCCGCGCGAGAGGCGGCCCGAGCGCAGCACCTCCAGCACCCGCTCCCGTTCGTGGCTCGTCACGTCCGGCCGCGCGAGCGGGAGTGTAGATGCAGAATGGGCTGTGTCTTTAGACACGCCGGGTTGGGTGAATGGAAAATTAATTTTTGGGTATCTAAACGTAACATAAAAAAGTGTCCGGCAAAGTCGAAACTGGACGTTGGGAGCGTCGCCACGTGAAAAAACGACGGATCAAGGCCCGTTCGGCCCGCGTCGTGGGCAGTGTGAGGCATCAATGACTCAAGGTAGGCATTGCTTTTCCGGATCGTGTTCCCGACGTTCACGCGTGGTTTGTATCATTTCCAATGGCATCACGCCCGACGCGCCCTGTATATTTCGTACCTCATGGGACGCTCTCTGCACCGCGGAAAAACCCACCTGCGGCATAGGCCTTGATGCTCCTGGGGGGTAAGAGGGACGGACGTCCCCGAATGTGCCCCGGTACGCCCTTTTCTGTACGGCGCGTCCCCTCGCGCCTGACTCTTTCAGAAGCCCTGCGCTACACATCATGCCCATTTCCAACGACACCTCCGAGCACCTCGACTGGCTGGAGTCGGAGGCGATTCACGTCATGCGGGAGACTGTGGCCCAGTTCGACAATCCCGTCCTCATGTTCAGTGGGGGGAAGGACTCGCTCACCATGATCCACCTGGCCCGGAAGGCGTTCTATCCGGCGAAGGTGCCGTTTCCGATTCTTCACGTGGACACGGGCCACAACTTCCCGGAGACGATCGAATTCCGGGACAACCTGATGGAGAAGCATGGCTTGGACCTGATCGTGGGCAGCGTGGAGGAGACCATCGAGTCGGGCCGGGCGAAGGAGGAGCAGGGGCCGGATGCGAGCCGCAACAAGCTCCAGATCGTGACATTGCTCGACACGATTGAAGAGCAGGGCTTCGACGCGGCCCTGGGCGGGGCGCGCCGGGACGAAGAGAAGGCGCGGGCCAAGGAGCGCTTCTTCTCCCACCGGGACCGATTCGGGAACTGGGACCCGAAGAACCAGCGCCCGGAGCTCTGGAACCTGTACAACGGCCGGAGCCGGCAGGGCGAGCACTTCCGCGCCTTCCCCCTCAGTAACTGGACGGAGCTGGACGTGTGGCAGTACATCCAGCAGGAGGGCGTTGAGATTCCGAGTCTGTATCTGGCCCACGAGCGCACGATGTTCGAGCGGGACGGCGTGCTGCTTCCGAAGTCGCCCTACAATGATCTGCGGGCGGACGAGCACTACGTGGAGAAGATGGTCCGCTTCCGGACGATTGGGGACATGACCTGCACCGGCGCGGTGGAGTCGACGGCGACGACGCTCGACGAGGTGATCGCGGAAGTGGCCACGACGCAGCAGGCCGAGCGCGGGGCCCGGGCCGACGACCAGCGCGCGGAAGCGGCCATGGAAGAACGCAAGCGCGAAGGCTACTTTTAGGCCCCGGGACATTACGGCCACCGCCTAATTTGGGCGTTGGGAGGGCCAGGTGGCATCGGCCGGTCTCATGCATCGGCCAGTGCGCGCGGCCCGAAGGCACGACCCCACAACTCGACATTCGCATCTCGACAATCGACACTGATCTGATGGAGACGCAGGACATGGATGTATTGCGGTTTACGACCGCGGGAAGCGTCGACGACGGCAAGAGCACGCTCATCGGGCGCCTCATGTACGACACGCAGGAGATCTTCGAGGAGAAGATGGAGGAGATCGAGCGCAACACCCAGCGGGACGACGAAGAGCTGGAGCTGGCGCTCCTGACCGACGGCCTTAGCGCGGAGCGCGAGCAGGGCATCACGATCGACGTGGCCTACCGGTACTTCTCCACGCCGGAGCGCAAGTTCATTATTGCCGACACGCCGGGGCACGAGCAGTACACCCGCAACATGGTCACCGGCGCCTCGACGGCGGAGCTGGCCGTGGAGCTGATCGACGCCCGGAACGGGGTGCTGGAGCAGACGCGGCGGCACGGTTTCATCACCTCGCTGCTGCAGATCCCCCACGTCATCGTGGCGGTTAACAAGATGGATCTGGTCGGCTACAGCGAGGAACGTTTCCGTGAGATCGTGGCCGAGTATGAGGCCTTCGCCGACAACCTGGACGTGCAGGACATCACCTTCGTCCCGATCTCGGCCCTGAAGGGCGACAACGTGGTGCACCACTCCGATAACATGCCGTGGTACGAGGGGTCGACCCTCCTGCACCGACTGGAGAGCGTCCGGACGGAATCGACGCGCAACCAGGTGGACTTCCGGTTCCCGGTCCAGACCACGATCCGGCCCCACCAAGACTTCCGGGGCTTCGCCGGGCAGGTGGCGTCCGGAAAGGTGCGGCCGGGAGAAGAGATTACAGTGCTCCCGTCCGGGTACACCTCGGAGGTGGACGCGGTCACGACCCTGGATGGCGACCTCGACGAGGCGGGGCCCGGCGAGTCGGTGGTCCTCTCGCTGGAAGACGAGATCGATGTCAGCCGTGGGTCGATGATCGTGCGGAGCCGCAACAAGCCGGACGTGACGCGGCAGCTGGACGCCGACCTCTGCTGGATGAACGAGGAGGGTATGCGCCAGGACCGCCCCTACGTCCTGCAGCACACCACGCGCCGCACGCAGGCCTACGTGTCGAAGATTGTGTACCGGACGAACGTGGAGACCTTCCACCGGGAGGAGGCCGACACCTTTGAGCTTAACGACATCGGACGGGTCGAGATCGAGACCGCCGATCCCCTGTTCGTCGATCCGTACAAGCTCAACCGGGCGACGGGCAGCTTCATTCTCATCGACCCGGACACCAACGACACGGTGGCCGCCGGCATGATTCGGGGCGTGGCCGAGGACGTGACGCCGTTCGGCGAGCACGCGGAGCCGCAGACGGAGGACGAGCCGCAGAGCTCCCCGAACGTGGTGTGGGAGGGGCTCCAGATTCCGCGGGAGGAGCGCGAGAAGCAAAACGGCCACAAGGCCGGCGTCGTGTGGCTGACGGGCCTGTCCGGTGCCGGCAAGTCCACCATCGCGAAGGCGGTGGAGGAGCGCCTGTTCGATGCGGACGTGCAGACGATGATGCTCGACGGGGACAACGTGCGGCACGGCCTGAGTGGCGACCTCGGCTTTGCGCCCGCCGACCGGAAGGAAAACATCCGCCGGGTGAGCGAGGTGGCGCGGCTCTTCTTCGAGCAGGGCAACGTGACGCTCTGCTCGTTCGTCTCGCCCTACCAGGAGGACCGGGACAGCGCGAAGGAGCTGCTGCCGGAGGACGTAAGAGACCGCTTCCTGGAGGTGCACGTCGACTGCCCGCTGGAGGTGTGCAAAGAGCGGGACACGAAGGGTCTCTACGCGAAGGCCGAGGCCGGCGAGATCGCCAACTTTACCGGCGTCTCGGCGCCCTACGAGGCCCCGGCGGACCCGGACGTGGTGGTCGATACCGACGAGAACGACGTGGACGCGTGCGCCGATCAGATCGTCGAGGCCCTCGAAGCGCGCGGCATTGTCTAACCGACTGGGGGGGGGACGGACGGGGCAGTGATCTTTCCTGGGGACGCTTCGTTCAGGTCGACAGACTCCCCCTTGTCTCAGACTCCCCGCCGTCATGCTTTCCGAGACCACTGCGGATCGGCTCCGAAATGTCTTTGCGGATCACCCTGCCGTGCGGGCGGCATACGTCTTCGGATTCGTCGCGGGCGATCGCGAACGAGACCGCAGCGACCTTGATCTCGGCATCGTCGTCGATTCCGATCGGTGGAAGCCCACCGACGACAAGGTCCCGCTCGTCACCGACGACAAGGTCCCGCTCGTCACCGACTGCATGGAGGCGGCGGAGCGGGACTGGATCGACCTCGTCGTGCTCAACGGCGCCCCCCTCGTGCTGCAGTTTGAGGCTGTGCGGCCGAATGTTCTTCTCTATGCCCGGGACGACTTCCATCACGGTCGCTTCTTTTCGAAGGTCGCTCGCATGTGCTGGGATTTTGAGCCCCACTTCCGGCGGCAGCGCAAGGCCCTCAAAGAACGCCTGCGAGAGAAGGCCCATGGTTGACCCAAACGTGATCCGGCGCCGGCTGCAGAAGCTCAGCGAGTACCTCGATATTCTGAGGACGACGCAATAGTACTCGCGCTCGGAGTTCGTCGAAGACCCCTGCCTCTACGGAAGTGCTGAGCGATTTCTGCAGTTGTCGATTGAATCTATCAACGATATAGCCAGCCACGTGGTCGTCGATGAGAACCTCGGGGCCGTGGAACGGGCTCAGGATTTGCCCGACATCTTCGAGTCCGAAGGACTGATCGGGGAGGAGATGCGCGAGCAATGGACCGATATGGTTGGATTGCGGGACGCGCTCGTGCACGACTACCTCGACATTGACCGTGACATTGTATACGAGGCGATTCAACACCGACTCGATGAGATTGAACAGCTCCGCTCCGTCTTCTCCCAGTTTCTTTGAGAAGCACACCACTTCGACCAAAAAGGTTTTTTCAACTTCTTTGAGAAACTGACCGCGTTTCGCTTCTCATTCGATAGTCCTTCTCGTGGGTTCGCTTGGCAGTCTCGGCCTCAATGCCTGGATCACCGTTGCCGTGGTGGTCGGACTGGTCGGGGCACTGATGGCAGATGTGGGACGGCCGGACCTCGTGCTGCTGAGCGGCCTCGCGGTGCTGCTCGTCACGGGCGTCGTGTCGCCGGGGGAGGCCTTCGCCGGGTTTTCCAACTCCGCCGTCCTCACCGTGGGCGCCCTCTATGTGGTGGCCGGGGGCGTGCAACAGACGAATGCCCTCTCGAGGCTTGACCGGGTGCTCTTTCCCGACACCACGCGGCTCGGCCCCGTTCTGGCCCGCTTCATGGTGCCGACCTCCGTCCTGTCCGGGCTGCTCAACAACACGCCCATCGTGGCGATGCTCACGCCGCGCCTGCAGGAATGGGCCGATGCGCAGGACATCCCCGCCTCGAAGCTGATGATCCCGCTCTCCTATGCGGCCATCACCGGGGGCATGATGACGCTCATCGGGACCTCCACGAACCTCATCGTGGCGGGCCTGATGGAGGCGGAGGGCTACGAGCCGCTCCACCTGTTCGATGTTACCTGGGTCGGCGTCCCCGCGGCCCTGGTCGTGATTGCCTATTTTGTCCTGGGGGGTCATCGGCTGCTGCCGGACCGCGGCGCCTCCGCCCCGGCGGCCGAGCGGCAGCTGGGCCAGAACATGTTCGAGGTCACGGTGACCGCGCCGTCCTCCATCGTGGGCCAGACGGTGGCCGAGGCGGGCCTGCGCGACCTCGGCGACGCCTACCTGACGCACGTCCGCCGGGGAGAGGAGGTGCTGCAGGGCCGCCCGGACCGCACCCTCGAACAGGGCGACATCCTGGCCTTCAACGGCAGCCTGGCCGCACGCGAGCGGCTTTTGGGGCGCCGGGGCCTCACGCGGACCCTGCCCCACCCGGACGGGGCCCACGGCGCCCCGGCCCGCTACGAAACCCTGCCGCTCTACGAGGCGGTCATTGCCGAGTCCTCGGACCTCGTGGGCACCACGCTCGGGGAGGCGAACTTCCGCGAGCAATACCAGGGCGTCGTCCTCGGCATCCAGCGCCAGGACGAGCCGGTGACGAGCCCGGTGGGCACGACGGAGCTGCAGGCGGGCGACCTGCTGATCGTGGAGGCGCCGGACGACTTCGAGGAGCGGTGGAGCAGCGGGAGCCGGGAGGAGTTTTACCTCGTGGCGCCCCGCGACGGCCGGGCGCGCCGGAGCGGGGCACCCGAAGATGATGAGGAGACGGATCGGTCGGGGTGGGCGCCGATCGCCCTGGGCCTGACGGGCGCGATGGTGCTCGCGGCGGCGACGGGCCTGGTGCCCATCGTCACGGCCGCCTTCATCGCGGCCCTCCTCATGATCCTGGCCGGGTGCATCCGGGTGGCGGAGGCGCAGCGGGCGCTCAACGTGCAGGTGCTGGTTGTGATTGCGGCGGCACTGGGCATTGGGACGGCCATCGAGACCACGGGCCTCGCGACGGCGGCGGCCCAGGGCGTGCTTTCCGTCGCCGAGCCGATCGGGCCTGTGGCCGTCCTCGTGGCCCTCTACCTCTTGACCAACCTCCTGACCGAAATCATCACGAATAACGCCGCGGCGGTGCTGATGCTACCCATCGCGATGGCCGCGGCGTCGAGCCTCGGGGCTCCGCCCATTGCCTTTGGGGTCCTCGTGGCCGTGGCGGCCTCCGCGAGCTTCCTCACGCCCATCGGGTACCAGACGAACCTGATGGTGATGGCACCGGGGGGGTACCGGTTCAGCGACTACGCCCGCGTGGGCTGGCCGGTCACCCTGCTGGTGATGGGCACGTCGGTGGGCATCATTTCGCTAGTCTGGCTGTAGAGGGTCGACCCGTCATCCCCATAACCATTTTGCTCGCATGAACGATACTCTCTTCGTGACCGGCGGGGCCGGCTTTATCGGCTCGGCGGTGGTGCGCCACCTGATCCAAGAGACCGAGGCGACCGTCGTCACGGTCGACGCCCTCACCTACGCCGGGCACCGCGAGAACCTCGCGCCGGTCACAGGCCACCCCCGTCACCACTTTGAGGTGGAGGACATCACCGACGCCCCGGCCATGCACCGCCTTTTCCGCGAGCACGAGCCCGGCGGGGTAATTCACCTCGCGGCCGAGTCGCACGTGGACCGCTCCATCGATGGCCCGGCCGCCTTCGTGCAGACGAACGTGGTGGGCACGCAGGTGCTACTGGAGGCGGCGCGGACTTACTGGGAGGACCAGGGCAGGCCCGAGAGATTTCGCTTCCTCCACGTTTCAACCGACGAGGTGTACGGGGAGCTCGGCGAGACCGGCGCGTTTACCGAGGAGACCCCCTACGACCCGAGCTCCCCGTATTCGGCCAGCAAGGCCGGGGCCGACCATCTCGCTCGGGCGTGGCAGCGCACCTACGGCCTGCCGGTCCTCATCACCAACTGCTCGAACAACTACGGCCCGCGTCAGCACCCGGAGAAGCTCATTCCGGTCGTCATCCGCAGCGCGCTGGACGGGGCGCCCATTCCGGTCTACGGCACCGGCGAGAACGTGCGCGACTGGCTCTACGTGGAGGACCACGTGCGGGCGCTACTGCGCGTGCTAACAGATGGAGAGGTGGGAGAAACGTACAACGTCGGCGGCGATCAGGAGCGGGAGAACATTGCGGTCGTCCGACAGATTTGCGACATTCTCGACGAGGCGCGGCCCCCGAGTGGCGCTCTTGATACCAGAAGCCACCACGACCTGATCACGTTCGTGGAGGACCGGCCGGGGCACGACTGGCGCTACGCCATCGACGCGAGCAAGGTCGAGTCGGACCTGGGGTGGGCGCCGCAGGTGCCTTTTGAAGAGGGCCTGCGCCGGACGGTCGACTGGTACGTGGAGCACCGGGGCTGGGTGGAGGCTGTTGGGGCAAACGCCGACGAGGAGTCGACAGGAGACGTGAGTTGACATGGGAACCGTGTATTGTGAGACGGGGAAAAGCCGCTCCGGACATTCGCGCATCACGTGCCGTGACGAGAGGTCTTCTCATCGCTGAATAGCGTGAACGACATGAGTAGCGACGCACACAACACGGCCCGCACTCGGAAGGGCATCCTCCTCGCCGGCGGCGCCGGCACGCGGCTATACCCGGCCACCCGGGCGGTGAGCAAACAGCTGCTGCCCGTCTACGACAAGCCGATGGTGTACTACCCGCTCTCGACGCTGATGCGGGCGGGCATCCGGGACATCCTGCTCATCTCGACGCCCAAAGATCTGCCCCGGTTTGAGGACCTGCTGGGCGACGGGGCGCAGTGGGGGCTCAACCTCCGGTACGCCGAGCAGCCGGAGCCGAAGGGCATCGCGCAGGCGTTCACGATCGGAGCGGACTTCATCGACGGCGACGACGTGTGCCTCATCCTCGGCGACAACATTTTCCACGGGGGCGGACTGGGCGAGAAGCTGCGCCGCGCCTCCGGGCAGCCGTCGGGCGGGACCGTGTTTGCCTACTACGTGAACGATCCGGAGCGCTACGGGGTCGTGGACTTCGACGAGGCGGGCCGGGCTCTCGCTATAGAGGAGAAGCCCGACGTGCCCCCGTCCAACTACGCAGTCACCGGGCTTTACTTTTACGACGCGGGCGTCGTCGACGTCGCTGCGGGCCTGGAGCCCTCGGGTCGAGGCGAGCTGGAGATTACGGACGTGAACCGGCACTACCTCCAGCGGGACGAGCTCCAGGTCGAAACCCTGGGGCGGGGCATGGCGTGGCTCGACACCGGCACGCACGACTCGCTGCTCCAGGCGGCCAACTTCGTGCAGACGATCGAGGAGCGCCAGGGCCTGAAGATCAGCTGTCCGGAGGAAGTGGCCTGGACCCAGGGCTGGATCGAGGCCGATGACGTGGTGCGGATCGGCCGATCGATGGACAACAACGCCTACGGCCAGTACCTGCTCGACCTCGTGGAGCGAGTCCGGAGCGACACCACGCCCACTTCCACCTAGCATTCTTTCTGTCTCGCCCTGCCGTCCGATGACTGTTTCCGAGACCACCCTCCCCGGCGTGCGCCTTATCGAACCGGACGTCTACACGGACGATCGCGGCTCGTTCGCCGAACTCTGGAACGCTCGAGACTACGGGCACCAGGGCCTCGACGTCACCTTCGTTCAGGACAACCTGTCCCGGTCCCGCGAGGGGGTGCTCCGGGGGCTGCACTTCCAGAACCCCCGGCCGCAGGGAAAACTGATCTCGGTGCTGAAGGGGGCCGTCTACGACGTCGTTGTCAACGTGCGGGCCGATGCGGACACGTTTGGGGCGTGGGAGGGGCAGGTCCTGTCGGCAGAGAACGCGCGGCAGCTGTACGTGCCGGAGGGGTACGCCCACGGCTTCGTGGCGACGAGCGGCGACGTCCTCTTCCACTACAAGTGCACCGACTTCTACCACCCGGAGGCCGACCGGACGATTCGGTGGGACGACCCGGCCCTCGACATCGACTGGCCGGTGAACGATCCCGTTCTCTCGGAGAAGGATGCGGGGGCCTCCACGCTGGACGCGATGCCCCGCGAGGCCCTTCGGTTCGACGCCGTTCGATAAGTTCGACCCGCAATGCCCGACGCGACCGCCTCCATTCTACTGCTCGGCGCCACCGGCCAGGTGGGCCACGAACTCAGGTGCACCCTCGCGCCGCTCGGCGCGGTGCACACGCCAGGCCGAGCCGCGGTGGACCTCAGGGTCCCGGACGCCATCCGTCGGGCCGTCGACGAGATCGGTCCGGACCTCATCGTGAACGCGGCGGCCTACACCGACGTGGACGGGGCCGAAGACGCGCCGCGCCGCGCCGCCGCCATCAACGCCGAGGCGCCCCGCGTGCTGGCCGAGGCGGCCCAGACGACGGGGGCCTGGCTGGTGCACTACTCCACGGACTACGTGTTTGACGGGACGAAACGTGCCCCGTACACCGAAGACGACGCCCCGAACCCCATCAACGTGTACAGCCGAACGAAGCGGGACGGGGAGGCGGCCATCCAGGCGGTCGGCGGGCGCCACGTCATCCTGCGCACGAGCTGGATGTACAGCCGCCGCCGCTCGAACTTCGTGCGGACCATGCTGCGCCTGGCCGACGACACCGACCGGCTGACCGTGGTGGACGACCAGCTTGGCGTGCCGACCTGGGCGGGCTGGCTCGCCGAGGCGACGACCACGATCTGCAACTCCCTTCTTGGGGCCGAGGGCGCGTCCAAGGCAGGGTGCTACCACCTTGCCGGGACCGGCCAGACGAGCTGGTACGGCTTCGCCCGGGCGGTCTTCGCGCAGTTTGGCCGTACGGACGTGGCGGTCGAGCCCGTCTCGTCGGACGCGTACGACACGGCCGCTCCCCGTCCGGCCTACACCGTGCTTGACTCCAGCCGCGCACGGGCCGCCTTTGACCTGCCGGCCACGACGTGGACGGCGCAGCTGGATCGGTTCTGCGAGCGGATTGGTACGGAGAAGGGCACCCCGAAGGCGCCATTTGCGTCCGTTTGATCCATTATCTTCGTCGCGCCTCCTGGCCCCTCCGAGGCTGATCGCATTCTGACAGCGGTCGTGGAGGACTGACCCTGATCCCCCAACGAGCTCCCACGAGAGCAGCTTACCGGCCGCCAGCATTGTCTTCGCGTCAGGGGTCTCTGACTACCTTGCGGTGCGTTCGTGTCCAACCGCGAAGGCGCACCCATTGGCGCTGACTTGGCCGTAGAGCTTCTGCGTAGGGGAATGGGTTTAGACCTGGGGCTGACTGAGAACCCAGCCCGCTACGCTTGCGTTTCCGCAGTGCCTCAAACAGTCAGCTACTCTATAGTATTAGGTAGAGCGCGGGAAGGGCTAGGAAGCTGTCGCTACAAGGATTCCCGGCTTTAGCCGGCCTGCAGAAAACCCTTCTCGTAGGCGAAGAGCGGGCCGGACACGCGCTCTTCGAAACCCTATCAACCCACGGTTATTGTTGATAAAACAATGAGAAACGAGATCAAGCGCACATACCGATACCGCCTGTATCCAAGCGAGGCGCAAAAAGCTGAACTCGCCCGTACGTTCGGGTGTAGCCGATGGGTGTACAACTGGGCGCTTGAGACCAAAACAAAGGCGTACTATCAGGACGAAGAGTCCCTTTCGTTCACGGGTCTCTCCAGCCGACTCACCTCCAAGAAGAAGGAGGACGAGACCAAGTGGCTGTCGGAGGTCAGTGCGGTCACGCTCCAACAAAGCCTTCGGAACTTGAATCAGGCGTTCACCAACTTCTTTGAGGGCCGGGCGGAGTACCCATCATTCAAGTCGAAAAAAGGAGATCAGACTGCTCGGTACGTGGGCACCGCGTTCGACATCCGAGAAGAGAACGGGAAGCGGAAGCTCCGTCTTTCGAAGATGCCCGGACTGATCAACATCCGGTGGTCCAGAGAGCTTCCCTCTCAGCCGAGCAGTTGCACCGTCACGAAAAACGCCGCAGGCCAATACCACGTCTGCTTCGTCTGCACCGAGGAAGTCGAACTTCTCCCGAGAGTCAACGGAGAGGATGGCGACCTAAAGCCAGTCGGAGTGGACCTTGGTATCGAGAGTCTCGTGACGCTCTCCACGGGCGAGAAAGTCGGGAATCCGCGCTGGTTCGAGAACGAACAGGAGCGGCTTCGCCGCGAACAACAGAAACTCTCCCGCAAAGAGAAAGGATCGAACAACTGGGAGCGGCAGAGAAAGCGCGTGGCGAAGGTCCACCAGCGCATTCAAGACCGACGCAAGGACTTCATCGAGAAGCTGACCACACGTCTCGTGGAGAATTTTGACATAATCGTGGTCGAAGACCTGTCGGTGAAGAGTATGCAGCAAAACAAGAACCTTGCCCGTCATATCTCTCAGGCGGGATGGGGCCAGATTGTCCGACGGCTCCGAGATAAATGCGAGTGGTACGGGCGTACTCTTGTGGTTTCTGACAAATGGTTTCCATCTAGCCAGCGCTGCTCTGAATGCGGCCACGTCGACGGGAAGAAGCCTCTCGACGTGCGAGACTGGACGTGCAACGAATGCGGCGCTCATCACGACAGAGATGTTAACGCAGCAAAAAACCTGAGTAGGGTCGGGCAGACCCGAATTCAAGCACCCGGACAGCTGGATAAGACCGACGCGTTTGAAGTCGTCGGCACCGCTGGATGAACGGTAGAATCCCCCGCAAAGCGACAGCTGGATTAGCCGGGGGAGAAGTCAACATGCCCCATGCAGCCACGCAGGCTGAAGATCACCAGAAGCGATGGCAAGAGATCGCGGGCGACCCGTTGCTCGGTAGGCTCCCTTACAAAGTTGAGACCAACCACAGAGGCCAGGTCGCCCTGAGCCTACGCAAGAACCGTCACACATTTCAGCAGAAGGCCGTTCAAAAGAAGCTGGACCGGTTGCTTGCAGGTGGCGAGGCGTTCCAGGAACTGGCAATTGCTACCAGCGGGGGCACAAAACAGGCCGACGTGGTCTGGGCGTCCGACGGTCGGCTCACGGACATGAAAGAGACCGGAGACCCCACGACCCTTGCTCGGGAGGTTTGCGTCGAGGTGATGAGCGGCTCGAATGATTGGGACGAGATGCGCTCCAAGCGAGAGTTGTACCTGGAGGCTGAGGCCGAAGAGGTGTGGGTCGTTGACGAAAACGACCGTGTCCAGTTCTTCGGGCCGGAAGAGCTGGGGCGTTCGGAATTCGCTCCGGACTTCCCGGATGAGATATAGCTGAACCTCATGTAGCTAGACTTCGAAGCATGGGGCACGTGTGAAGGGACAACTCCCTCCTGCATTGGGAGACGGAAACTTCTCGCCAAGAGAGGTGGACCGGACGCCCCGCGACTCTTTTGCAGCAAAAGGTCAAGACAGGGGAATTCTCGGGTGCCGCCCGTGGTTGGCCGTCGACCGGGCAGTATCCGTCGGAAAAGAACCCCCCGAAGGAACCATTGCAGTGTCCGTGCGGTGGCGCACTACCCTTTGTGCTCGGCACGACGGGCAAGCGTGCTCAAAACCGCAGTGGCATTCCCATCGGTGGCGGCCCCAAAGCGCGACGGCCCGGCGGCCTACGAAGCGGCGTAGAGGCGAATATTCGAAAAAGCTGTCGGGGACGGCGCGGATGCGTTCGCCTTTCTGCCCGGCGCCACTTACCAATTACCTTCGGGTTACTCCCGCTGCCGTCGTCGCGGTTATAGTGCGGCGGCTGCTGTTCGGCTCCTTCCGGTCTCCCTATCATTCGATCGCCGTTGCGATGCGCTGGATCCTTTCGGTGCTTTGTGTTCTTCTGACGGCCCTGGCCGTTACGCCCGGCCCGGCCCAGGCCCAGCAGCGCGAGGAGCTGCCGGAGGAGGCGCGACAGGAGCTGGAGGAACGGGGCATGACGATCGACGAGGCGCGGCAGCGCCTGCGCCAGCTCGGCATCGACCCGAACAACCCAGAGCAGGCGGCCCGCCGGGCCCGACAGCTGGGCGTGCCGGAGGCGCGCATCCAGTCTCTGTTGCAGGCGGCCCGCCAGCGGCAAAGCCAAGATACCACGGGGGTCGGAATGGGGCAGCGCCAGGTTCCCCGCAACCCACCCTACCCGGTTCTGGCCGGCACCCCCGAGATCGACCCCGACAGCATCTCAGTGGGACAGCTGCCCCGCGACATCGAAGTGCGCGTGCCGCTGCGAAGCAGCAATCAGATCCGGCGGGTCCAGCCGGGGTTCCTTACGGCGGGGGGCGACTCGGTGCAGGCGCAAAATGTTCAGCGGGTCCGTGGCTCGGTGATCAACGGCACGTGGCGGGGCGACTTTACGGTTCCGAAGGACACGAGCAACGGCACGTGGAGCCTCTTCGTACGGGCCTCCACCCGAGACACGACGGTGACCTTGGCCACGGGCCGTCGCCTTACGATTTTTCCGGAGGGGGAGCTTCCGGACCGGGACACGACCCGGGCGGACCGGGATACGCTCACGTACTTCGGCTACGACACGTTTAAGACCATCCCGGAGGCCTTTACGCCCCAGCCGGGCGGGCCCGCCGATGGGGGTTACGTCGTGGGGCCGGACGATGAGCTGCGCCTCACCGTGTGGGGGGGAGCGGAGTTTACGTACGAGCTGCCGGTCGACCAGGGCGGGCGCGTGACGGTGCCCAATGTGGGCCAGTTTACGGTCTCGGGCAAATCGTTGAAGGAACTGCGGACGGAGATGAAGGAGTGGCTGTCCCAGAGCTACTCGGGGCTTACGAGCGACCCGCCGACGGTCTTCATGGACCTCACGCTCACCCGTGTGCGGCCCACGCAGGTCTTTGTGCTCGGCGAGGTGGCACAACCCGGCGGGTACGTGGTGAGCGGCTACTCGACCGTCTTTAACGCCCTTTACAGCGTGGGCGGGCCCCTGCGCCGCGGAAGCCTGCGCAACATCAGCGTCATCCGCGACGGGGAGGTCGTCGAAACCGTTGACCTATACGACTACCTGCTGCGGGGATACAGTCCCGACCCGGTGCAGCTGCAGAGCAACGACTACATCTTCGTGCCACCCCGTGGAGAGACCGTCGCCATCACCGGGCCCGTGAAGCGCCCGGCGTACTACGAGATGAGGGAGGACGAGACGGCGGCGGACCTGCTCGACTACGCGGGCGGCCTCAAGCCGAACGCCTACACGAAACGCTTCCAGATCGAGCGCATCGTGCCGTTTGCCGAGCGGGAGGACCCGTCTGTGGCCCGTGAGGTACTCGACGCCAACCTACAGGCGGCCCGCGCCGACACCGCGGAGGTCCCCCTGGCCGACGGCGACCGCGTCAAGGTCCTGTCCATCTCGGAGGCCCAGGCCCCGGCCGTCAAGGCGCGCGTTGACGCCGCGGAGGTCACGGGGGCGGTCCTCCAGCCGGGCCAGTACGAGATTGGGGGCCAGGTGCGCACCGTCAAGGACCTGATCGAGCAGGCGGACGGGCTGACGGGCGACGCCTACCGCGAGCAGGCCACCCTCGTGCGCATCAACGACAGCCTACGCGAGACGAGTCAGTCCCTCGACCTCCAGTCTGCGATGGAGGATCGACCCCAGTCGAACGTCGTCCTCCGCCCGGGCGACAGCCTGCACGTGGCGTCCGTCCGTGAGATGGAGGCGGACCGTCAGGTCCGCATCACCGGAGAGGTGCGCGATCCGGGCTCGTACCGCCACCGCCCCGGCATGACGGTGCAGAACCTTCTGCTCAAAGCCGGCGGGCTGACCGACGACGAGTACCTCAAGAAGGTTTTTCTGGGCCGGGCCGATCTGTTTCGGGTGTCGAGCGACGGCGACGAGGAGCGGGTGATTCCGTTTCACCTCGGCGACGCGCTGGCGGGAGAAGGCATGGCGGATCGCAAACTGCGCCCCGAAGATGAGATTCGCATCTACCCGGCGACCCTCGAGCGCCTGGAGGAGAAATTCGTGCAGATCAGTGGGGCGGTGCAGGACACCGGCCGCTACGCGTTCCGGGACAACATGACGCTCAAGGACGCCATCCTGCAGGCGAACGGGTTCACCGAGGGGGCCTCCCTCCGGCAGGTGAGTGTGACCCGGATGGTAGAGCGGGAGGGGCGAGAGGGACGGCGCGCCAGCACGGTGGAGGTGCCCCTGGTCGACCGGGACGTGGACCCCAAGAGCGTGAACTTCTCGGTGCGGGATACGGCCCGTGCGCTGGAGGCCGCCGACAACTTTGACCTGCAGCACCGGGACCGCATCTTCATCCGGAAGAACCCCTCGTTTCAGCCGCAGGAAACCGTCTCGGTCCAGGGAGAGGTGCAGTACCCGGGCGAGTACACGCTGCTCCGCGACAACGAGCGGCTCTCCAACGTCATCCAGCGGGCCGGAGGCATCTTGCCGACCGGCTACCTAAAGGGCGGGCGGCTCGTCCGGCCGGAGGCACAGGCAGACCAGGACTTCCGGGTGCAGCGGGAGGGCGAGCAGGTTATCGTTGAGATGGAGCGGGCCGTGCGGGGGAACCCGGCGGAGGATGTGATCCTGCGCCCGGGCGACGAGATTGTCATCCCGACCCAGCCGAACACCGTGGCCATCCGGGGCAACGTGGCGAACGAGGGGCTCATCAAGCACGAAGACGGGCGGCGCGTGGACTACTACCTCAGTCGCGCCGGCGGCACGCGCGAGAACACGCAGGATGTGTTCCTCACCCAGGCATCCGGTGCCACGTTCAAGGTCAACACGGGCTGGTTCCGGCGCGCGCCGGTCGTGGACGACGGGGCGGTGATCCGGGTGCAGCCCGAGCCCGAGCAGGAGCAGGAGATCAACTACACCGAGATTGCCTCCAACGTGACCCAGATCCTGTCGAGTGCGCTTTCCGTGCTGGTGCTTGCGGGCCGGGCCTTCAACTGATACGTGGAACGAAGTTTGATTAAAGTGTTTGGGCGAGGGGACATCTTGGTCATTTCATCCCACTGCGGGTTTTACGTTTACAGTAAGGAAGGAGCTCGAACGCACCCGGATCTACCGGGGCGGCATCGTTCCTCCGCGTCTTCCGACGCTCACTTTTTCACTTCAGGCCGTCTCTGCATGACATATTTAATCACGGGGGGCGCCGGATTTATCGGGAGCCACCTTGCCGATCGCCTCATCGAAAACGGGCACCGTGTGCGGGTCCTCGACGACCTCTCGACGGGGCGCCGAGAAAACATTGCCCACCTGGAAGGCCGCGACGAGTTTACGCTGACGACCGGGAGCGTTCTCGACGAGGATGTCCTGGACCGAGAAATCGGCGCTGCTGATCGGGTCGTCCACTTGGCGGCGGCGGTGGGCGTGAAGCGCATTCTGGATCGGCCGGTGGAGACGATCCACACCAACGTCGATGGCACGAAAAATGTGCTCCAGCGGGCCGCCGAGGAGGACAAAAAGGTTCTGGCGGCCTCCACCTCCGAGGTCTACGGGAAGGCCATGCAGGAGAACGAAGACCTCGAGGCCCTTTCGGAGACGGACAACTGGACCCTCGGGGCGACCGGCAAACGGCGCTGGGCATACGCGTGCACGAAGGCAATGGATGAGTTTCTGGCCCAGGCCTACCACGACGAGTACGGCCTTCCGGTGACCTGCGTCCGCTTCTTCAACACGGCGGGCCCGCGGCAGTCCGGACAGTACGGCATGGTGATCCCGACGTTCGTCGAACGGGCCCTGAGCGGACAGCCCCTCGATATCCACGGAGACGGCACCCAGACGCGCTGCTTTACCCACATCGACGATGCGGTTCGGGCGGTCGTCCAACTCCTGGATACGCCGGCGGCTGAGGGGGAGGTGGTCAACGTCGGACAGCCGACGGAGATCTCCATTAACGACCTAGCCGAGCGGGTCCTGGCGCTCACGGGTTCGAACGCGGACGTCCGGCACGTGCCCTACGAAGAGGTCTATGGCGACGGGTTCGAAGACATGAAGCGCCGGACGCCGGACTGCTCAAAGCTTGCTGACCTCACCGGATACGAACCCCAACGCACCGTCGACGACATCCTGCGTGACGTGATCGAGGAGGTGGGAGCAGCGAAAGACGAGGAAGCTGGGGCTGTCGCGTAAACTCTATGTGATTGAGGCGGGGAACCGTCCATCCCGAAACCTGCCTGTGTGGACACGAAAGATTTTCGATCAAGAACTGAAGACGGACTGTGCTTTCGAGTCTATCCCACTTGTCGGTGAGCGTTTGGGCGGTCGCCGCCGCGTGCCTGTCGGGCGCAGCGACGCTGCTGCTCACGCCCGCCATGATCAAGGTGGCGTACACGTTTGACTGGGTCGATTACCCGCAGGTAGACCGCTGGCACACTACCCCGACCGCCCTGATGGGTGGTATGGCCATGTATGGAGCGGGAACGATTGCACTGTTCCTCCTGGGATCCCTGTCAGGGGCGGGCGCCGACGTGGGGGTGATCTGGGGCGGGGCGTCGCTGCTATTCGCCGTCGGACTGGTCGATGACCTGTGGGGGATGGGGCCCGCCGCGAAGCTTGCGGCGCAGGTCGGAGCGACCGGTCTTCTGATGGCCGCTGGTTATACGTTTGGCCCCGAGTGGCCGCTGTGGGTGTCGGGGCCAGTCACGCTCGTTTGGGTCATCGGGATCACCAACGCCGTGAACCTGCTCGACAACATGGACGGGCTCGCGGCCGGCATCGGAGGCATTGCGGCGGTGGCGCTGACGGCCTTTGCGGCGGCGGGCGGGTCGCTGCCGGCCGTACTTCTAGGAGGAACGATCGGGGGGGCGGCCTTGGGGTTTCTGTGGTTCAACGCAAAGCCGGCCCGCATCTTCATGGGCGACTGCGGGAGTCTGGTCCTCGGGTACGGGGTGGCCGCCCTGGCGGTCATGGGGCAGGGGGCGGTGGAGACGGGGCCCGGCGTGGCGGTCCTCGCGTCGATCTGTGCGCTGGCAGTGCCCATCCTCGACACGACCCTCGTCACCGTAACGCGAATGCGGGCGGGTCGCTCGGTGGCGGATGGGGGACAGGATCATACGTCGCACCGGCTGGTCTCGGCCGGGCTCCCGGAACAGGCGTCCGTCGGCGCGCTCCACGGGATCGGCGTAGGCGCTGGTGGATTCGGACTGCTGGCGCTGGTCGTGGATCCGACGCTCTTCTACGCTGCGTGCGCCCTGGGGACGGTGGCGCTGGGGATCCTGGGGATACACCTGGGCCGGCTCGATGTGCAGACGGCGGTCCGGGTGGGCGGAGACGGCGCGCCGGGCTCGTCACGAGACGCGCAGAGCGGACTGGAAGCATGGCCGAAAGAATCGATCAGCCTAATTGGCGACGGGCTTCTGGTCGGCGGCGCCTTCGCGGCCGCCCACGCCCTCAGCGGGGCGGACAGTGCCTCGGTGGTTCCGCTCGTCGAGGGGCTTCTTCTCGTCGGCGGGGGAAAGCTCGCCCTGTTTGCCGCGATGGGGCTCTACCGGCGCCTCTGGCGACACGCCGGCACCCCGGGCATCGCGCGGATCGTTGGGACGGCGCTTCTGGCCGAGGGAGCGGCTGCGGGGGGACTGGCGCTCGTGTACGGATCCGGTGCACTCGCCGGGCCGCTGTTGACGATTGACGGGTTGATCGTTATCGTGGGACTGCTTGGTACTCGGCTAGGCTTTCGGGGGCTGCGCCAGGGTATCTCGTTTTACAAATCTCGTCTTGAGTCCTCCGAAGCGGCCTCCAACGTGCTCCTCTGCGGAGCAGGAGAGCAAGGGATACTCGCCCTACGGGCGCTCCGAGACGCGGAAGAAATAGACCGCGTGCCGGTCGGGTTTGTGGACCCGGACGCCTCGAAACAGGATCGAGTAGTCCAGGGGCTCCCGGTTCTCGGGGGAATCGACGCCTGTGGCGACCTTTGCCGGGAACACGACGTCGACGAGGTGATCGTGGCGACCGACGCCCCAGGTCCCGAACAGGAGGTATCCCGGCAGTGTGCAGAGGCCGGTGTGGAGTGCCGGTCATTTGACGTGCGCCTTACGCCGCTCCAGCCGGAGCGCGAGGCGGCCGACTACTCTGGCCGTGCGACCCCGCCTGCTGCGTAATCAACGCCGAAGACGCATTTCCTCCAATCATTCAGCGTCTCTTTTCCCAAAATGGCGACTCCTGACAACATGGAGGTCCCTGATCTCGACCCGCCGCCCTCGGAGGACCTCTCCTCCAACGGCGCCGCGAAGACGACTCGGTCCGGGTCCGCCGCGGCCCGGCAGTTGGCCCAGCGCCTCGATACGACCGAGGCGACCATCGGGGTCGTTGGGCTGGGGTATGTGGGGCTGCCGCTGGCGGTCGAGTACGCCACGCAAGGCTTCGAGACGCGGGGGGTGGACCTGGACGAGGACCGCGTCCAGCGCCTCAACGCGGGCGATAATTATATTGAGGACCTCGACGACGAGGCGATCGAGGGCCTGGTGGAAATGGAACGGTTGTGGGCCACGTCCCACTACGACGAGAGCGAGGACGTGGACGTGTGGTTTCTCTGCGTACCAACCCCCGTGACGGAGACCAACGAGCCGGACTCCGCTTACATCGAGGCGGCCACCCGCTCGATCGCGCCGCACCTTCGGCCCGGCCAGCTCGTGGTCCTGAAAAGCACCACCTACCCGGGCACGACGGAAGATGTCGTCGCGCCGATTCTGCGGGAGGAGGGGCCGAGCGGCCTGACACTGGGGGAGGATGTGTTTCTCGCGTTCAGCCCCGAGCGCATCGACCCGGGAAACGACGAGTACACGACCGCAAACACGCCCGTGGTAGCGGGGGGCGTGACAGAGGCCTGTACGGACCTGGCCCGACGGGCATTGGGGCAGATCATTGCCGACGTGCATACGGTTTCCGGCCCGAAGGTGGCCGAGATGGAAAAGCTCTTGGAGAACATCTTCCGGTCGGTCAACATCGCCCTGGCCAATGAGCTAGCCCAGCTCTGTGAACGGGTGGACGACCTGTCGATGTGGGAGGTGGTTGACGCGGCGGCGACGAAGCCGTTCGGGTTCATGCCGTTCTACCCCGGGCCGGGCGTGGGGGGACACTGCATCCCGATCGACCCGCACTACCTGGCAAAAGTGGCCAAGACGCACGACTTCGAGACGAGCTTCATCACCCTCTCCGCCCAGGTCAACGAGCAGATGCCGCGGCACGTGGTCGACGCGGTGATCGAGGCGATTGCCCGCGAGCCGGTGCGCCTGCAGGACGCGGAGGTGCTGGTGCTCGGCGTGGCGTTTAAGGGCAACGTATCCGACACGCGCCGCTCCCCCGCCAATGAAATTATCCGGTTGCTCCGGGCGAAAGACATCGGCCAGGTTCGGTACTATGATCCCCACGTCGACGCTCATAATGTGTCTGAGGGTACGAACGGACCGGCCGAAGAGGTGCCGTCGATCGACCTGACGCCCGAGACGCTCCGACACCACGAGGCGACGGTGATCGTGACGGACCACGACGCTTTGGACGCGGGCCTTGTCGCGGAGCATGCGCCGGCCATCGTCGACACCCGTAACGCGCTCGGCGAGATTGAAACTCCGGTGCTGCGAGAGAAGATCACGCTGCTGGGGGCGGGGTGAGCGGATGGGCGTGGGGGAGGAGAGGAAAGTGTGTAGAGGAAGGGGGCGATACGAACCTGGGCGAGAACCGACGAGCTGAACGTCACGGTTCATCTGTTTTTATCTGCGTAAAGAAGGCCGACCGGTGGTCTTAAGGACGCGCCGCTCTGTGCTGCTGTAGACATTGATTTAGTTCGCTTTTGGGATGAGCACTGCCGACGACCAAAACCAGACAGATGGTCCTCCGGGGACACCACCTGGTGATGGGTCACCTGCAGAACAGCCGGGCTACGGTCCTCGGAAAGAAGACGAGGTGTCCCTGCTGGACATCCTGCTCGTCCTGGCCCGTCATAAGCCCCTCATCGTGCGGACGGTGCTTGTCTTCGCATTGCTGGGCGTTACCTATGCTTTGCTGGCGCCGGAGAAATTCAAGTCGGAAGCGCGGGTGGTGCGGGAAGCGCAAACGGAGGGGGGGGGTGATCTGCCAGGGGGGATTTCACCAGGGGCGCTCTCGGGATTTGGCATTAGTCTGGGAGGGAGTGCGAGTGGTCTCACGCCGGCGGCTTTTCCGGACGTGCTGCAGAGCCGCGAGGTACGGCTGGCCGTGGTGCGAGATACGTTCCGCTTTCCGGACGCCGGGCAACCGATGACGTATGTCGACTACATGAACCGCCCGGCGGGGCCGCTGAGCACGGTGATGAACTACACACTCTGGTTGCCCTGGACGCTCAAGAGTGCGCTCAGGGATGCCATCTCGGGATCTCCGGCACCGGCGGGAACGACGGACGCGGGGGAGCCGATGATTCCGAGTGAGGACGAGGATGCGGCGTTAAAGTCCGTCTCCGAGAAAATATCGGCGTCGGTGAATGAGGAGACGGGTTTGATGACCATTTCGGTGACGGCTGGGGGGCCGCAGCTGGCGTCGGCCTTCGCGGAAAGCTTCCTCGATCACTTCACGACGCGGGTGCGGGAGATTCGGACGGAAAAGGTGCGGGAGCGGTTGCAGTTTGTGGAGGGTCGCTTTGTGGAAGCTGAGCAGGAGCTGGAAGCAGCGGAGGACGAGCTGGCGCAATTTTTGGAGCGCAATCAGAACCCGACGACGGCAACTCTCCAGTTTCGCCGGGATCGTCTTCAGCGGCAGGTCCGCTTTAAAGAAGAACTATATAGCAGTCTTCAGAGTCAACTGACGCAGACACGGCTCGATCTTCAGCGTCGTCAGCCCGTGGTAACGGTGGTCGAGAAGTCGGTACCCCCGATGCAACGGAGTGCGCCGAAGCGTACTCAGATTGTCTTGATCTTTTTTGCCCTAGGTGGAGCTCTTGGAATCGGTGGAGCATTCGGAAAATCGTTCATCGAGCAGACTGAAGAGAGCTCCGAAGAGCGTGAGAAAATCGAGGAGGTAAAAAGGAATCTCGTTCCGGAACGGTGGCATGAGAAAGTATAAGTGATTCTCAATGTATAATCCTTGTTAAAAGCTTAGCGTGAAGGAAGAGAAAAGACTTGCGGTAATCCATACCCATCCAATCCAGTACCTGGCCCCCCTCTATCGAGAAGTGCAGCGACAGGGGATTCCGGTCACGGCGATATACGCGTCGGATTTTAGCATAGCAGGCTATGAGGACGAAGAATTCGGAACGTCGGTCGCTTGGGAAACGGACCTGCTTTCTGGGTATGAGGTGCGCTTTCTTGAGAGAAGTGAGGAAGAAGGGGCGAGTTCGGTGAGTGAAGCGAGCGTAGGAGATCTCTGGCGAGTCTTGTCGGAGGTGGAGCCAGACGCGATAATGTTGTCAGCCTATTATCCCCAATTTCATAGCCTTGCCTTTTTGATCACGATCGCTTACACCTTCGGGCAAGACCCCAAGTTACTCCTTCGTGCAGAGACGACCGACCACGCCGAAAACCGAGGTCAACTAACGAAAATTTTGAGAGATTTTTTACTCTCTTTTCTATATAGTTTCTGTGATCACTTTGCCTACATTGGGAGGAGGTCAAGAAATCATTATGAAAGGCTCGGGATGGACGAAAAGTCTCTTTCATTCTCCCCCTACAGTGTCAACACTGATGTTTTCTCTGAAAGCGAAAAAGAAAGAGAAGAGTTACGAAGAGAGGTTCGGAGAGAAATTGGATCAAGAAATCAGTTTGTGCTTCTGTATGTCGGAAAGATTTCCGAAAGGAAAGGCGTCGATTTGATCATTAAGGCCGCTGGGGGCCTTAGTGATCAGGAACGGCAGGAATGGACTATTCTCTTTGTGGGAGAGGGGGAGATGGAAGACGACCTCCGTCGAGAGGCCCAGGAGAGAAGAGTTGATACACACTTTGCAGGTTTTCAGAAGCAAAGTCGTCTGAGTCGCTTCTACCACGCTGCGGATGCGTTTGTGCTTCCAAGTAGGAGAGGGGAAACGTGGGGATTAGTTGTGAACGAGGCCCTTCACCACGGTGTCCCCGCCATAGTTTCCGACCAGGTGGGATGTGCTCCCGATTTGATTGACGAAGGGACCACCGGTGAAGTCTTTCGTAGCGGAGACGTGGGTGAGTTGCGAGAGGCAATGGTGAAAGTAAAGTCTCAGCACGAAAGAGGACAAGAAATGAGGAAAAAAATACGCAGCTATGTGGGAAACTATAGCATAGAAGAATCAGCCAGGGGGGTTGTCAACGCGTTGAAGCGAGAATGGGAATAGGGATTCTCCTTCTGAATGAAAAGCAATATGAGAATACTTTATTTAGGACGCCGGACTGGTACATCCTACCACCGAGCGGAAGCCCTGCGCCGTCTTGGGCATGAGGTGAGAACTCTCAATCCGCGTCGAGTGCTCGTGAATAAGGTTCCTGGCCTTACACAGTTTTGGCTATCGCGGTGGATCCGGTACACAGGGGCGCTTCTCTTGGAGAGGCTGTTTCTGCGAGCAATGCAGAATAGCGAGAAGTGGGAGGGAGAATTCGACCTAGTTCACGTGGACGACATTGCTGCTGTGGGTCCCTCAGCAGTCGAAGCCCTCAGACGAAAATTCGGGCGAGTCTCTTGCTATGTTATCGACGATCCTTTTGGAGACCGCGACGGTTGGAAGTGGCGTCTCTTTTTAAAGGCAGTGCCAGAATATGATCTGATTACCGTAGTACGAGAGCCCAACGTGCAGGAGGCCTACGATCATGGAGCGAAGGATGTGCTTCGCGTCTACCGCAGCGCCGATGAGGTTGTGCACGCCCCATTGGAGTTAAGTAAGGAGGAGGAGAAGAAATGGGAGAGTAAGGTTGCATTCATAGGAACCTGGTTCCCTGAACGTGGGCCCTTTATGAAGCGATTGATTGATCGAGGTGTCCCTCTTACGATTCGTGGAAACGATTGGGAAAAAGCGGACGAATGGAAAGACATTGAGCCCCACTGGGCCGGGACAGCAGTGCAGGGAAAAGACTATACGAAGGCTCTGCAGTGTGCGGAGATTTGTTTGGGGCTCCTCTCGAAAGGGAATCGAGATCTCCACACACAGCGTTCAATTGAGATTCCATATATTGGAAGTTTGTTCTGTGCCGAACGGACGGAGGAACACCGTTATCTCTACGAGGAAGGGGAAGAGGCAGTCTTCTGGGACGACGCCGACGAGTGTGCGGACCGCTGTTTCGAGTTGCTTGCCGATGAAGATCGACGTCAAGCGATTGCACAGGAAGGACAGCGACGATGCATTGAGAATGGGCACTTTAATGAGGATGTTATGAAGAAGATAATCGAAAGAGCAAAGGATAGAATATTGTGATGATGGACGTAACGGTTTCATTTTTTGGAAGGTTTTGGTCATTTAATTTGGCTAATCAACTTCATAAAAGAGGTTGTCTACGTAGTCTCGTTACAAGCTATCCTGCAAGTGAGGCAGAGAAGTTTGGCGTTCCAAAAGATCGAATACATTCACTTCCACACTACGAGGCGCTGCAACGAATTTTGGGACGCTTTTCAGGATGGATACCTAAGCTCCATAAGTTTGAGTATTGGGTAAAAAAGAGGTTTGAAAACGCTGCAGCACGTCATATATCAGAAAATGATGATATATTTGTTGGTCTATCTGGTGTATCGGAGAGGGGACTGAAAAGAGCGAAAAAGTTAGATATTATACCTATACTAGAGCGAGGCTCGTCGCATGTAGAATATCAAAAAAGGTTGCTCAAAGAAGAGGTAGAGAGAGAGGGTATAGATATAGATATGCCTAGTAACAAATATGTAGAAAAAGAAAAAAGAGAGTACGAAAAATCTGACTTGATAATTGTTCCTTCTAAGTTCGTAAAAAAATCATTCTTAGATAAAGGTATTAAAGAATCGAAAGTACATAATATACCTTTTGGTGTAGATGTCGAGGAGTTTAGCCCCGTCGAGAAAAAAGATGATATATTTAGGGTGGTTTTTGCTGGCCAAATGATGCTACGAAAAGGAGTTCATTACCTTTTGAAGGCGTTCTCCGAGTTAGACTTGCCAAATTCGGAATTATTGTTGATTGGCTCCAAGAGACCTGAGATAGATCCTTATTTTAAAAAATATGAAGGCTCCTTCAGGTTTGTTGGTCACAAACCCCAAAAAGAGCTTTATAAGTACTATTCTCAAGGGACAGTTTTTGCTATGTGCTCGATTGAAGAGGGGTTGGCGATGGTGCAACCGCAGGCGATGGCCTGCGGACTTCCACTCATCTGCACTCCTAACACTGGGGGTAGTGACCTTATACGTGAAGAGAAAGAAGGATTTGTTATCCCTATTCGTGACGTGAAAGCTTTAAAAGAAAAAATACAATGGTGTTACGAGAACCGTGGCGAGTGTACCGAAATGGGGAGGAGGGCAAAGAATCGGATACACAGTAACTTTACCTGGGACGATTATGGGGACCGAGTTTTTAAAAAATACTCTGAAATAATAAATAATAATGAGAGATAAGGAAATTTCCGTTGTATACATTTTGAGTAGTGGACGAAGCGGGTCCACGCTGACTGATCTGCTTCTTGGTTCCCTTCCCGGCTTTTGGACGCTGGGAGAGGCCTCGATGCTGCCTTATGAACTTCGCGATGAAAGATCACCATGCGGGTGTGGGAATCCGATTTCGCAGTGTGACTTTTGGGATGAGGTGGTTCCACGGATTTCTCTTGACGAGGATAGACCTTATCCGATCGGGTACTTCCGAGAAAGTTATTCTAGACGGATAACACTCCGATGGCGTGAAGTGACCTCCATACTCAGTGGAAGTATCACCTCAGTTCAGGCCCGGGCAGCTCGAGAGTATGGAGCGGTAAATGCTAAGTATTTTGCTGCTGTCAGAGCACAGGCATCGGTTGAAGGTAGCAGCACAGTCGAATGGCTGATAGATGCCTCGAAGGATCCGTACCGTCTATATTGGCTTCTTTACTCCGGAAGATTCAACCTCCGGGTCGTACATTTGACGAAAGATCCTAGAGCGTACGTTTATTCGATGGCACGCGGGCATGACTCGTATTCGGTTCGCGACGTTATACGATGGGCTGGTCGCTGGGCTGTTGATAACTTCATACAGTCGGCACTTACGAAGATTCATTTCGGGGATGCGTCAGTCCTTCACCGTCGATACGAAGACATTGCAACCCATCCCTCGGAAATGTTGTCTGATATCAAGAAATGGTTGGACGTGCCCGGCCAGCTCAGCCGTGATGAGAAAAAAGGATTGATAAGAGGGTATAAAAACCATGCAGTATCAGGTAACAAAATGAGGTGGGAGGATACAAAAATAGAGCTGGACGAGAAATGGAAGAGGAACCTATCTGAGAACGAAAAAAATATGGTATGGTTTGTGGCGGGCTGGCTTGCAACTTTGTACGGATACGAGAGATAGGTGCAGAAAAATTTCCGCGATTTAAAAGAGTTCTTCTCGAGTGAGGCATCCAGGAGCGCCAACTGGTTGGTGAGTGGAGGAGTACTTCGGGCAGGAATTGCTTTTCTAGCCAATCTTGCTCTTGTTCGTCTTCTTTCACCAGAGGACTTTGGTCGATTTGCGATTATTCAAGCAGACATCAGTCTTGTGGCGGCCATTGTAAACTTTCAGACGGGTCCTCTGATCGTACAAGCTCCAGAAGAACACTTGGAGCCTTACCAATTGAGCCGCTATACCGGTGCTTTGATTGTCGAAACTTTGCTCATTACAGGTGGAGGGATTATAACCTTATGGGTCTTAGACCTAATTACGCTGGGGGCAGTGGTACTCCTCGGCTCTTCACTGATGTCTATTTGGATCGATACGGAGGTCAAACTCTACGAGCGGAACTTCGAGTATAAAAACATTACCTACGTTGAAACGACCGCTCACGTCCTGAGTCGGTCGTTCGCTGTTCTGGGTGCTTTTTTCGGAATGGGGCCTCTCGTGTTGTATTTGAGAAAAGCTATTAAGCAGACCATCGTCTTTGAGGGACTTCGCCAACTTGGTGGCCTCACTTCACTGCCTTTCCGCTGGCTTTCGTTGAAAGACTGGGAAATACATATTCGTCGATTGAGTGGATTCTGGGCTGACGGGCTTTTGGAACGCATGTTTGACCGAGTCACCGTGATGATCCTTGGAAGGGTTGCGGGGGAGGAAACGACAGGATACTTTTATCAAGCGAGAAGGCTTGCCATTATTCCGAATCAGATCCTCCGTCCTTTTTCTTACAGGATGGCCTTTAACTATTTCAGTAATCGGATATCCGAGGATGAAAGATATTCGACGCTTTGGAGGGGACTCGCCATTGAAGGGGGGGTCCTTGCCATTTTGGCTGCAGCATGCTGGTTACTAGCTGATCCCATTGTCCCGTGGCTTTTTGGGGAGGAATGGAGTTCCGTTGTACCTATGCTTATTGCCATGATAGGGGTCATTATAGGAATGCCAATCTTCGGAACAGTACAGGTATATTTGAAAGCAATAGATAAAGTCACAACCTTTATAGTATGGGGGAGGGGTGTTCAGTACACTATGATTATAATAGCGGCCTCCTTAGCAGCGATCGACTTGTTGAATGCAGGAGTTCTTCTCTCGGCAGGTCTTTCAGCGGGCTTTATTGGAGGGGCTATTGCCTCTTGGGGAGTCATACATTACCACTACAGTAAAGTACAAAAATAACGACAATGGATGTCATTCTTAGTTGAGAAGGCGAAAAAAGAGGGCATAGCGAGCGCAGCTAAATTTCTGCTCAATCGTGGGGTGAGGGCCCTGCAGAATTGGAAGCCGGTTTGGACGCCACGCCGGACGTACATTCCCCTCGACTCCGTGAGTATCGAGCGTCCTGTCTTTTTTCTGGGCACTCAAGGAGGGGGACTTACTCTTGTTTCTCGGACACTGCGTCGGAGTGGCCAGTTCGTCATGATCGGAGGTGGATCAGCCTTTTGGATGGGCAATGACGAGATGGATAAATTTCACGTTGGACATGAATCACTGCCCGACGAAATGGCCCTACGAAGTCCAGGCTACCACAACATGACAGGCCGAGAGGAGGATCACCCCATATTCGGATTGGAGCGTAGCTGGGCATACGCCACGGACGAGTTGCTTCCGCGCTACCGGATGACTCGCGACGATTACTCGGAGAAACTCGAGCGGGAGTTCAAAAACTTCATTCGGCGTAGTATCAGGGCGTACTCGGAGGACGGAAGGGAGTCGCGTTTCCTAGATATGTCACAGAGCTACTCGCTGAAGGTCCCCCTTCTGCGAGAATTCTTTCCTGAGGCAAAGTTCATTGTTGTGACTCGAAATCCCTATGTGATGTGCTGGCGTGAAGTGACTCGCCGCCCAGATCATAAATATCGTCTATGGAACAAGCGGCCATCTTTCGAAGAAGGGCTTCGCTTGGCCGCACAGCACTGGGGAAACACTTACCGAATCGCACTCGATGATTTGGGAGCTAGGGATGACTGGATCAGAATTAAGTTTGAGAAGTTTCTGGAAGAACCCAAAGAAAAGATAAGGGAAATGTCAGTTCTTTGTGGGTTGAAATTTAAGGATAATATGTTGCCAAGCGAGAATGATAAAATTCCTTTAGGTTCGAAAGCATCCAAAAAGTGGCACCCTATAAGAAAGACAATAAACAAAAAATACAAAAATGAAATAAGTAAAGAGGCTAAATGTATAATAAACGAGGAAATAAATAAAGAAATTGAAAAGACAGATTACTAAAATATGAATAATGAAAAAAATAGAGTATACGAAAAATATGTATCTTCTGGGCAAGCAGGTAATGTAAGTATAGATGGGGGTAGACTAGTTGAGGTAAAAAAAGTAATAGATGAGCACGTACCTAAAGATAAAAGTTGTAGGGTAATAGACATAGGGTGTGGATATGGAATATATTTGAAAGAACTAAAAGAGAGGGGCTACGAAAAAATAAAGGGAGTGGATGTATCTTCAGAGCAGGTAGAAGCGGCCAAAAAAAATGGTCTAAAAAATATACAAAGAAAACAGGCTTTGAGTTTTCTTGAAGAAGAGAAAGATGAATCCGTTGATGTAGTGCTTATGATAGACATAATAGAACATATGAACAAGGAGAAGACATTTTCAGTCATGGATGAAGTATGCAGGGTTTTACGGAAAGGGGGGAAGTGTATTATACATGTTCCAAACGCTCAGGGGATTTTCGGGATGCGTGTTCGCTATGGCGACCTGACCCATGAGCGGGCCTTTTCTCCGAAATCCATTCGGCAGCTGCTGCGAACAACAGGCTTTACGAACGTGAGCGTCTTTGAGGATAAGCCTGTTGTTCACGGTATTCCGAGCTTGGGCAGAAGGATGCTCTGGGAAGTGATGACTCCCGTTCTGAAACTGTTATTACTCGTGGAGTCTCCTGGAGCCGAGAGCCTCGCCATGAGCCAAAATTTACTGGTCACGGCTTTTAAAAATGGAGAATAAGCTGAAGCAACCATTGACGAAATAATAAGGGGGTGACTAAATTTGGATTGCATTGCTAAGTGCTTTTTTCAGTTTCGTAAAATAAAAAATAAAATATAATGGAAGGCAGTAATGGGCCGATTTTTATAATAGGTCGCCCACATAGTGGGAATACAATGCTTACAGATATGCTAGGAAGGCATCCAGATATACGTTCATATCGAGGAGAAGATCACTTTTTCGAAAAATATAATTCCATCAAAAAAATAGAAAATAATGAAAAGAAGTTTGATAGAATAATCGAAGAAGTAATAGGAGGAATGGACTCAGAGGCTAGCGAAAGAAGAGGTAGCAATATATACACAGAGTTTAATTCAGAAGGTATTAAAAGTAAATCCATACATGAGGTTTATGAAGAAGGAAAACGTTATTTTGCAAAAAAAGAGAATTCCAAAAGGTGGGCCCAGAAAGCTACATCATATATATTCTACGTAGATGATATAATAGATAGGTTGCCAAGTTCAAAATTCATATTTGTCGTAAGAAACCCGATGGACATTGCGGCATCTAAAAAGCGAAGGGGCGATGAGGAGAAATGGTTTCGTACCCTTTGGGGCTGGTCTAGAGGGGTGCGAAAAGCATATAACGTTGGAGACAAACTTGATAAAAAAATACTGATAGTAAAGTACGAAGATATAGTAAAAAAACCAAATAGAGAATTAAAAAAAGTATCGTCTTTTTTAGACATAGATTATACCGACTCGTTCCTAGATATCCCCCATGTTAACCGGTCAGAGACTCCGTACAACAAGAAGAGTGATGAAAGAGGCCTGAATAGTGATCGTGTCTTTTACTTTGTTAACGAACTGACAACCGAGGAGGCGGCATCGGTTCGATGGCTGGTGGACGAAGAGCTTCTTCAAAAGGTGTATCCTGACCTTTCCGGAGGGAAGGATGTAGGTACCATTGAGACACTCACCAAAGTCTTGAGTATTACATTCACTGGCATTACACATTTATTCAAAGATCAAGGCTCCCTGTTTCTTACTGAGCCGCAACGTGCTTTGAGTCGATTGCGATTGCGTCTTTTCGGCAATAACCAGAACTCGGATTGAGTGCAGGTTCCCAGTTCCAAAATGTACTATTGCCCCATGTAGTGTTGGTGCCTAATACTTCTCTATTTCTGGGAAAGTATTAAAGACAACTCATCCAGTAGTCAAATTTGGAAAGTGTTTGGTGGACGTCCTTTCACCTGAAATGATGTAAATTTACTTTCCCAACTACACGTTCTCGACAGTCACAGAAGTTTAGACTTCAGATCGTCGATATGGCCTCAAATGTACGAATGCCTTCAAACCTGGCCGAGGAGTTTGAATCCACCGAGACAACAATTCGAACCTGGCTGAGTCGAGCTTATCAATAAGAGGAATGAGTGGCTCTCTACAGACGAGTGAAACAGCCGCATGAGTTGGACCAGGAGCAGAACATAACTTTTTAAGGCGACGTCCTAATTCGCCCGGTAGAAGGAAGAAGTACATCTTAAATCGTCGTATTCGAGATGTGCATCCCTTAGGCCAAACTTTCAATCTGCGTTGTGTAGTCTTGATGGAGAGGACGGCCTTCCATGACCTTCAGAAGTGACCGTAGGCGCCCTGCTCCTAATCTCTGATTGTGACTTTGTTGCTGACAGCACCCACAGGCCCTAGGTAACAGATGTCACTTACGTGCCGAGGTATAAGGGCTATTTGTACACGGCAGTCGTTCCCGATGCCAAAAGCGGTAAGGTTGTCACCAATGATATATAGGCTGAACTGGCCCTCGAAGCACTGGGTATGATCGCTAAGCGGTGACGTTCAGGCGAGATGTTCACCACCTCAATCAAGAGAAAACGCACCACGGGCTCACTACAAAGCGATCGGTTCGTCAAGCGCTGTAAGGAGGCCGGCGTGCGACTTCGAGGGGGCAGTTAAAGACTACTATCCAATGCTATGTGCAAGCTCGTCTCCACGAAGATCGAATGTAAACTGATCGAGCGTTTGCTACAAAATGGAAGGTTCGTTTCTCGGTTCGAGTTAATCGAGGACCGGTACAATCCCGAATGTTTGCACCCCGATCTTGGCTATTGGTCGTCATAGCGCTACGAAGAAGAGTACCACTCCCGAGACCACTCGCGAGGGACCTCGATTGCCCGTCGCGGCTTGAAAGCCGTCAACTGTCGTTTAAAGTGGGTCAATCCCAGATTCGGAGATGAATACCACGTATGCTCATCAGAACACATCTTGGTATAAGGTGAGGAAGTCTGGTCTTTTGGTTGTAGGAGTTGCGCTGTGGTACTCGTTGTTGGTACCCATGCTCGACGTCGCGTCGATAGCGGGATATATTGCGCGGATTGCAATCGTCTTGTTTGGGGTTGGTCTTCTTGCGAAAAGGATTGTTAGTCGCTTTCTACAAAGGCGAATGCCGTTAAAAGCAACACTGCTCATTTTTGGACTGTCTACTGTTGCGGTTACGAACGCTTTAGGATCCGGAGAAATCTCGAAATTCATTGACTTTGTTGCGTTCTTCGGGGGGGTTGCGGGTTACTTTCTGATTGCTGAGCGTTATCCCTTGAAGAAAAAAGATGTTTTTGTCTTTACGGCAACAGTGTTAATATCTGGGGTGATACTCGAAGTAACAGGAGCACCTGGTACTCGTGGTGAATTTGGGTTGATTCCATTCTCAGGTGAAAGCTGGAAAGTACTGATCAAGTCGCCCCACTTTACAGGATGGGGAGGGTTATTTTTTCTTTTCGTGAGCCTTCTTCTTTCACAAGAGAGGGGGTGGGGGCTAAGATATTTCCAATTGTTCTTGATAGGTTGGTATCTAATTATATTTTCGGGTAGTCGGAGCTCTATTGCAGCAGCATTAGCGGCAGTCGCGCTCTGGTTTTCGGGAACAGCGCGTCGTATGATAATGCGAAGCCCATACTTGGGCGTCTTGATAACATTCTTGGCTGGGCTCTCCATGTATCTTGCTCCAATTGTAATATTTGAGTCGTTGAGGACTGAGGGATTTCTTGGGAGGCTTTTGAAAATCTCTCCTGGCCAGGAGGACGTCACGGCGGGGCGCTTTTTAACCTGGCTGTATCACCTGGAGTTGTTCTTTGAAAATTTTTGGACTGGAGCAGAGACGAGTATGGTAACTGAGGCAGGAGATACCGTCGGAAGGGAGCTAACTGCCTCCAACGAGTCCTTCTTCACGAAGGTACTGGCAAAGCATGGGGTTTTTGGGATTCTTTTTCATTTTCTATTCCTTTTTATTTCTTGGTATTCCATCGATAAAAAATCTTACGAAGCGTATATTTTGAGCGTAGTTTTTGCTATTATAACGGCAGCCTCCGGAGTATTTGGTTCAACATATTATGTTTATTCAGTATTAGGATACTGGCTTTTCTTTTCGTTGGTATTTCTTTCTTCTGATCGGTCCTGATAGATGGATTTCAGCATTGCTATTGTAGTTCCTTCTCTGCCAACTGGGGGAGGAGTTTCAAACGTTGCTCGATTTTTATACCGAGGCCTTCAACGTCAGCCCGGATACAATCCACAGTATGTGTCTCTTGCAACCCGACGGGATGACTCCGCTAGCGTGCGAATCGTAGACCCCGCAACATGGACCTCTGGCATTCAGATTGAGAATGGAACGGATGAGAGTAATCCCTACCGTCACGTCGGTGCGTTTCTCACAGAGTTCGAGTTTCAACGATATCGACCTCGACCCGAACTCACGCGTATTCTCGACGAATACGATTTGGTTCAGGTCGTAGCGGGACATCCGGCCTGGGCACTAGTGGCCGGAAATGTAGATCAACCAGTTGCTCTGCAGGTTGCCACGCTTGCAAATGTTGAGCGGGCAATGAAGCGACAAGAGGGAGGAGGACTCATTGGAACGTGGCGCTCATGGATGACGAAAGTTGCGACGTGGATAGGAGACCGAGCCCTCCATCAGGTCGATGCGGTATTTGTCGAAAATGACTGGATGTACGATTACGTGCAAGAGACCGCTCCATCGACAGAGGCGGTCTTTGCCCCTCCTGGGATGGATGTCGATACCTTCGTACCGTCGTCAACATCTTTCACGGAGCGCGACTACATCCTCTCGGTCGGACGATTTGGTGACCCCCGAAAAAACGCACCTCTTTTATTCGAGGCGTATACTCGGATCCGAAAGGCTCTGGGTGATGAGGCGCCTCCACTTATTCTTGCAGGCCGGACGGGGCCCTCAAGCGAGGCTTGGGAGGTAGCCGAGCAGTGCGATGTCCGTCAACACGTTACCTTTATAGAAGACGTCTCGTATGATCGGCTCGTCGAGCTTTACCAGGAGGCAAAATTGTTTCTCCTTTCTTCGGATGAAGAAGGCCTTGGTCTCGTTATCTTAGAAGCCATGGCTTGTGGAATCCCCGTTGTGAGTACGGACTGCGGGGGGCCGTCCACCGTGGTTCAAGAGGAGGAAACGGGACGGCTCGTTCCGAAACGGGATCCCGACAGGCTAGCAAGTGAAGCGGTAGACCTTTTGCAGAATCCCTCACTACTTCGAGAGTACGGACAGAACGCACGGAAACTCCTTGTTAACCAGTTTTCTGAAGAGGCCACCATGAGGGAGTTTCTAGATGTATACGAAGTCCTTTTGGCGAAAACACATTCTTAATCAGTTCCCTACGTCGTTGTGAAGCTGCTCTTCATTACGCCATTCTACAAGCCCGCTCACGTCTACGGGGGGCCGACTCGGAGTATACCCGGCTTATGTGAGGGATTGGCGCAGCGCGGATGCGAAGTGGAAGTGATGACGACCAATGCGAATGGGGAGGATAAGCTTAATGTGGAAACGGGGCAGCCCATTGATCAGGATGGAGTGCCTGTCACCTATTTCGATCAATCCACGATACGAGATCAGTTTTTTTGGTCCTCCGATCTTCGAGACGCTTGTCGGAGAAGAGTTGAGGAGTTCGACTACGTGTATGTTTACGGAATTTGGAACTACCCAGCAATTGCGGCAGGGGCAGCCTGTCGAGAGAAAAACGTGCCGTATATCATATCTCCGCGAACTGGGCTTATGGAGTGGCCCTTACAGCAGGGGTGGCTTCGAAAAAAGGCATATCTCTGGCTTTTCGGATACCAGTATCTTGAAGGAGCCTGGGCCATTCACTATACCACGGAGGTTGAAAAGAGAGAATCGGAGCAATTGAAGTTTGATGTCCCGGGATTTGTCGTCCCAAATTGCATGGATTTTTCGGAGTTTGATCAGTTGCCTGATGCAGGATACTTCCGAAAACGATATGGGATCTCGGAGGATGCCCCTCTTTTGTTGTTTCTGAGTCGAATTGAGCCTCGAAAAGGACTTGAACTTTCCTTTCGTGCTTTTGCGCGAGTCAGAAGCAATGTGCCAAATGCTCACTTCATAGTTGCTGGACCAGGAGAAGAGGAGTATGTACAGCAGCTGCAGGAGCTTACAGTTGAGTTGGGAATTGGAGAAGCAACGACATTCACTGGTTTTGTGGATGCTGCTGAGCGCCTCGAAGCGCTTGTTGATGCAAATATGTTTATCTTGACTTCGTATACAGAGAACTTCGCGATGGCAGCGGTTGAGGCGATGGCGTCCCAGACGCCAGTGTTGCTTTCCGAAGAGGTTGGCGTAGCAAAGAATGCCGATGCGGTACGAGCAGGCATCTCTGTTCCGCTTGAAGAAGACGAAATCACGGAGTACCTCGGGAAGGTTTTGAGCTCGCCCTCTTTGCAAGAGAAAATGGGGAGAAATGGGCCGAGTCACGTGCGGTCGAGCTACCGACCCGAGTCGGTTGCTGAGCAAATGGTTCAAGCAATACAGCAGCGTCGAGAGGATTCTGCGTAGGGGGTCTTGCATTTCGCTATGACGTCGAATGGTATGCTTTTGTGGTGAGCTTAGAACATCTCCTCAAGAATTTTGCACGATCATATGCTCCTCCTACAGGGGCGCAGTACGCCAGAAGGTTATTTACCTACTGGCGCTACTGGCGTCAAAAACGTCGTTCTCACGCAGGATACCGGAAATACGGAGAAAGATATCCACATAACCTGCTGTTTGTGGCAGGTCTTCCGAAAAGCGGGACGAGTTGGATGGAAAGTATGCTCGCCAGTTATCCTGGATTTCACCACACGATGATTCCGGAGGCTGTCGAGTATGAATTGGAGGCAGCCGGAAGTCACGATTACGAGCTTCCCTCAGATCTTGCGTCACGATTTGAGAATGCGCTCACAGTTTTGAAGCTACACGCCCCCGGTTCGCCTCGCAATATTGATATCTTAAGGCAACAAGAGATTCCCTACTTGGTCATGTACCGGGATCTTCGGGATGTGGCGGTCAGCCATTACTTCTACGTGCGCCGCACACCGTGGCATCCGGAATATCCAGAATATAAGGAACTGTCCATAACTGAGGGAATCCGCCGTTTCGGAAAAACTCTTCTTCCGGAGTTCGGAAACTGGATCCGCTCCTGGAACGCAAATAGAGATGCCAGGTTGAGCCTCGCACTCCGATATGAGGATCTATTGGACGATACTGAAACTTACTTTTGGAAGGCTGCCTCACATTTTGGGTTAGACAACTCAAAAGAAATGGTTCGGGAGATTGTTGACGCTCACCGCTTTGAAAATGTGACGGGCGGACGCTCGCGTGGAGAGCAAGATGCCCAGAGCTTTGTGCGAAAGGGGATCGCTGGAGACTGGCGATCCCATTTTACAAGTGATACCAAGACTTTGTACAAGGAAGAAATAGGAGATCTCTTGATCGAGTTGGGGTATGAGGAGGGAAAGAAATGGTAGCTTTTGTCAAATAGACTATGTTCGTCCTATGACCATCTCTAGAAACGGCCGTTCCGATCACGGCTCTTTTCTCTCCTCGGATCCCGACGAGCGGATTGCCGCCGATCCGATTTTCGAGGGCGATGTCGATACGGAAAACACGGTCGTCGTCTGCGGCGCGGGCGGCTTTATTGGCGGACACCTCGTCGCCGACCTGCTTCGCCAGGGCTTTTCTACGGTCCGGGCCGTCGACATCAAGCCGCCGAGCCAGTGGTTCCAGAAGTTCGATCAGGCGGACAACCGGTCGTTGGACCTCCGGGAGAAGGAAAACTGCTACCGGGCTTTGGAGGGCGCAGACCAGGTCTATAACCTCGCCGCCGACATGGGCGGAATGGGCTTCATTGAGAACAACAAGGCCCTCTGCATGCTCAGCGTGCGGATCAACACGCACCTGCTCATGGCTGCCCGGGACAACGATATCGACAGATACTTTTATTCCTCCAGCGCCTGCGTCTACAACCAGGAAAAGCAGGACACGCCCGACGTGGAGCCGCTCTCGGAGGAGGACGCGTATCCGGCCCTCGCCGAGGACGGCTACGGGTGGGAGAAGCTCTTCAGCGAGCGAATGTGCCGGCACTTCCGGGAGGACTTCGGGCTCACCACCCGTGTGGCCCGCTACCACAACGTGTACGGCCCGTTCGGCACCTACGATGGCGGGCGGGAGAAGGCCCCGGCGGCGCTGACGCGGAAGGCCGTCGAAGCCAAACTGTCCGGGGGCGGAGACATCGTGATCTGGGGCGACGGGACGCAGACGAGGTCGTTCATGTACATCGACGACTGCGTGAGGGGGACGCAGAAAATTATGCACTCTTCTGTTACAGAGCCGATCAACCTCGGCTCCGACGAGCTGGTGACGATCAATGGATTAGTCGACGTGATCGAGAAGGCCGTTGAGGTAAACCTGGGCCGGGAGTATGACCTGACCAAGCCGCAAGGGGTGGACGGTAGAAACTCGGACAACACCAAGATCCAACAGGAGTTGGGCTGGGCGCCGCCGACGAAGCTGCGGGACGGGATGGAGGTGACCGCCGAGTGGATCGAGGAGCAGATGCGGCACCACATCGAGAAGGAGACGACCAGCCGGTTCGCCGTGGCGCACTAATGATTGGTTGTTGCTTTGGCCCAGTTTTTTGCTCATTTGCTCCAATCCAGCTTTCATCTTATGGAAAAAAAGCATCTCGCCCTGGTCTGTCAGCATTTCTATCCGGAGATGGTGTCAACGGGAATGCACATGACGGAGTTGGCTCGTCGGCTCCGAAAGCACGGATGGGGGATCACCGTATATTGTGCGCAGCCGGCTCTTGAAGAAGGGGAAGAAGAGGTGCCGACTATAATGACGCATCAAGGCATACGGATTAAGAGAATGCCTACAGTCGGTGACCAACGAGAGTCCACAGTGTCGCGACTATTTTTGGCTTTCACGTACGTTGCGTCGACAACGCGGGCTCTTATTCAGGATCGGGACGAGTACGACGGCTTACTAGTCACTACGAATCCTCCCTTCATCGGGCTTGCAGGGTGGTTTGCCTCGAAGGTGCTTGGGAAACCGTACGTTCAACTTGTCTATGACGTATACCCCGACATCGCCGAACAACTCGGTGTGATTGCCGAAAATGGAGTGCTGTCGGGGCTATGGGAGCAGATGACGCGTCTCATCCTTAACGAGGCAACCAGCACGGTTGTCATTGGTCGAGATATGGCCGAGCTGGTTCAAAAGAAGATGAGGCGGAAGAATTACGGGAGCATGCAGCTCATTCCGAACTGGTCGGATGAGACAGTCGTTGAGCCGGTTCCACGAAATGAAAATCCATTTCGGCGCGAGAATGACGTTGGAGATCGGATGCTTGTGCAGTATGCCGGACGGCATGGTAAGACGCACAATCTAGAGCCATTAATTGAAGCTGCGAGCCAACTCACCGATCGGCCGGTCCTCTTACAATTCATCGGGGGGGGGGATAAGAAAGAGAAGTTGCAGCGCATGGCAGAAGAACGGAGTCTGGAAAATGTGATGTTTCTTCCGTACCAGCCCATGGAGAAGCTCGACACAGTCCTGGCTGCAGCGGACATTGCGGTCGTCTGCCTTGAGAGTCGATTTACCGGGATGTCCGTTCCGAGTAAGACTTACGGCATTATGGCCAGCGGAACGCCTCTTCTGGGCCTCCTCGACAAAGAAAGTGAGATCGGACGAACCATCCAGGAGAACGACTGCGGGTATGTCCTGGAAGATCCGTCGGGAACCGAAGTTGCACAGAGCTTAGAAACCCTCTTGAACGAGCCCGATCTTCTTGAAGGTATGGGCACGCGAGGTCGGGAAGCGTTCGAAGCAAACTTCACACTTTCAGCCGCCGCCGAACGATATGACGCGGTGCTCTCCCGTTACATCTATGGGAGAGAGCCCAATGATATGAGGCCCGTACCTGAGAGAGGGTGAGCATGTGTTGGGTGTCGTCGTGTTGTTTTCTGCTTCATGATCGGGGTCTCTGCAATGACGATTCTGGTGACAGGCTGTAGTGGGTATATCGCAAGCTTCCTGATTCCTGCGCTGAAAGAACGAGGCCATGCGATCCTCGGAGTTGATCGCGTTTCATACGAAGGAGAGGACGTTGACGAGTTTCGGCAGGCTGATCTCGTTGAGGATAAAAGCCTGAGAGGAATGGCCGACCAGGCGGATGCGATTCTCCATCTTGCGGCTGCGAAAGGAGACTGGGGAATCTCCGAAGAAGAGTACTACCGGGATAACTTGGAGGCCACCCGGAACGTCATTGAGGCTGGGGTGGAAGCTGGGGTGAAAGACTGGGTCTTCTACAGTACGGTCTCCACTCTGGGTCCTCATCGACGGGCGGTTGGAGAAAGGGCAGAATTCAATCCCATCAACCCCTATGGTGCGTCCAAAGCCGATGCCGAAAAGCTCTTTCAGGAGTTCGCCAGGGACAATCCGGAGGCCCGTGTTCTGGTCATTCGCCCATCGGTTGTATATGGTCCGGGTAATCCACCGAGCACGAACATCTATCGCCTCGTCGACGCCATCTACAATTGCCGGTTCGCGATGGTGGGATCGGGCGATGCCATCAAGTCGACCTCATACATCGAAAACCTACTGGAAGCGACACTCTTCCTGATGGATCGGATGGAATGTGGTATTCAAACCTACATCTACGTCGACGATCCTGCTCTCACGACTGGGACGCTGGTCAAACGCATCTATAAGCTACTTGGAAAATCACCGCCGTCGTGGCACATCCCGCTAAGTGTCGCGTCACCGATCGCGACGGTATCTGACTGGGCGGCGGACCTCACTGGAGTAGACTTTCCGATCACCGCTGCCCGAATTGAAAAGTTCAACCGATCGACGAACTTCAACGCCAGCAAGATTCGGAAAGAAGGATTTGAGCAATCGGTGTCAAACAGGGAGGCGCTTCGGAAGACGGTCGATTGGCATCTCCAGCACGAGTATAGTGAGTCTCTGTCAGGTGGACTATAACCTCTATGGGGAATGACTCCCATCATTGCTATGGTTATTGCTCGTCTTCTGT